>CAZAJT010000005.1:0-41947 GCA_964485585.1 uncultured Gammaproteobacteria bacterium | reverse complement strand
ATCAGTTTCCCTTGTTAAAAATCCGAGTGCAAAAAGATCAGTTAAACGATATGCTCCCTAAACTTCTTAATACGATCACCTTTACCGATCTCACGGTCGAAGATGAACCGATTGAGGAAATCATTAAGAATATGTTCGTCAAAAGAGACACTATATGATGGATGGTAGATGGTAAAATGTATCTGTCATCCTGAACTTGATTCAGGATCTTGTTGTGATAAACTGGATGCCGAATCAAGTTCGGCATGACATTATTCTAACATCCAACATCTACCATCTAACATCTAATAAACCCCTTGTATCTGGACACCAGATTGGCTATAATGAAAGTGAAAGAATAATTATTAGTTACAAAAAGTGAGGGGGTGAACAAAATGGCGTACGAATACATGAATAAAAAAGGTCAGCAATATTACCTCCATTCTAAAAAGGTAAAATTAAGAGGAAGCGGTAAAGAACAGATGATTTACTTTTTTGCTAGAGATCAGAGAAGTGGCGCAGTTGATAGCATACCAACAGGCTACATGGTAAAAGAAGTGGAGCGCACCGGCCTTCCAATTCTAAAGAAGAAATAATTATTTTCTCTGATAGATGCGAATTACAGGGTGGTCAAATACACTCCAGGTTTCTTCAGCGTCTTCATCCGGTGTTTCCAGGAGTGTAGCGCCACCTATTTTTATTTTTGGATAAGAGGTAAATTCCGCCACTTTTTCAAATCCTAGCTTCCCCGAAAAAAAATCTTCATAGTATGAATTTAGTTTCGGATACATTTCTTGCAACTTCTCGCATCTTTCATCGATTCGAATTTCATATTTCGAATTTCGTATTTCAAAACAGGTATGATTTGCAAAAATTCTCCGTGACGGTACGAAAATATAGTCAGCTTTCTGAAGTGCTTTTTCCAACGCTCCTCCTAAATTCTGGTCAGAGTCTAAATTGTAGAAATCAAATGAAAGATAATGATAGTTTGTAGGGGGATAAGGGGTAGGAAGTTGAATGGGGATGTCAACAACATTTGCCGTTTCAGAGAGAATGTAGGATCCATTTGAAACATTCTTGTAGATCCATCTTGAGGCGGTAAAGCGCACATCCTCGCTTGTATAAATAGACAAGTAGGCTATACCCGGAATGATTGATATGAATATCAATGTATAAATCACAATGTGATTACGAGGAGTGAAGCGACGAAGCAATCTCGAAGACAACAAGAACATTGATGCAAAAACAAGCATAATGGGAAAAGACGGAGCAATAAATCTCGTCCATTTCGCATACATGAATGCCGGAGGAAGAAACGCGACGAGAAAAGCAATTCGTAATATGCGATAGACTGGGGTATAAGGAAGGAACAACATTCCCAGCACTGAAAATAACAGTGTCGGCCATCCTAATGCATAAGGAAGAATATTGATTGCCTGAAAGAATATTGGAGCTGTCTCAATAAATTGACGCGAATAGAATACCGGCAAAATTCCCAACGCAACATCAGATTCATACCGCATTGAGCTCAAAAATTCATTCAGAGATAATAAGTTGAAGGGTGAAGCGAGGAATGCGGCGACTCCAGTGATCACGAAAAACAATATAAGTGATACTACGATGAGTGGCACCTGTTTTAATTTGAAGTTATTTCCCCAATTACTAAAAACTACAAACAAAGGTAATCCGATAAACACAACCGCAGATACTTTCGTTCCTATCGCCAAACCGGAAATTATTGCTGTTAAAACAGCAAAACGTACCAATCGAATATGTCCTTTTTGATACAACAGTGACAATAGAACAATCGAGCAATAGAACAATATGAGCAACGATTCTGTTGTACCAAAATGCGCAAACTGGATAAGTACCGGGGAGAAGATGAAAATGAGAGAGGTAATTAGTAATTGGTAATTAGTAATTGGTAGTTTTAACTTTGAACTCCCATTCATAAGTAAAGCGACAATCTTAACGAGAACGAAAACAGTGGGAACAGACGAAATCGCTGAAAGAATACGCAATGCTATCACTGCCTCTATGAATGTTGTTGGTGAACCAAACTTCCCGAATACTAAGTGATAAAACTGAATAAACAAATAGCCAATGTACAGAGGCAACTGACCATAGGCGAAGAAATGCGGATTAAAACATTCCAACAGCTTTGGTAATTCTTTGCTGCACCCAAGTCGCAGCAAAGCATCTGCCATATTGCGTTCGTCAGGATGGAACGGGTAGGGGAGCCCCCACGAGATGTTTAAGAAGCGAGTGAAAACAAGCGTGGAAAGTAGTGCAAAAATGATAAATAGTTTGATTTTCATACTGTTACCGTATCCCTTTCCCCTTAACCCTTACCCCTAATCTCTCGCTTGATTTTTACCATGCTAGGTATTATTATATAGGGAATTGTATAAGACTGATTATGAATAACTACGAGCTCACCTTTCTTCTTGAAAATGAAGAAGATAAGAAAGCGCTGACTGACATTTTAGGATCTCTTTCCGCAAATATCAAAGAAGAGAAATCGTGGGGACATCGCCAACTCGCCTACCCTGTTAAGAAAAAACACTCGGCTCACTACTATACATGGCACATCGAGCTGGATAAAAAGAAAGTCTCCGAACTCAAGAGAAAGCTGAACTTTAACGAAAAGCTATTACGATACCTCTTATTACTATTTCCATCATAACTATGGCAAGCCGCTCATTAAACCGCGCATTACTTATAGGCAACCTTACCAGAGATCCTGAATTAAAATATACGCCTTCGGGCACAGCAGTTTGTTCATTTGCTGTTGCAACAAACAGAACATGGACTACTGCCGAGGGTCAAATAAAAGAGGATGTGCAATATCACCGTATTGTAGCATGGCAAAAGCTCGCAGAACTCTGTGGAAAAATACTCACAAAGGGAAGAAAGGTATTTCTGGAAGGAAGAATCACCTATCGAAATTTTACTGGAAAAGATGGCCAGCCGCGATCAATTACCGAGATAGTGTTGGACGATTTTATAGTTTTTAGCGACGGCAAGAGAGTGAGTGCCGGAGAGGAATCAACATCTGAAGATCTGACTGCGGCAGCGGAAGAGAATCTTACAGAATCGACATCGGTGGCAAAATCAGAAAAAAGCAAAAGTGAAGATGTAAACCCTGATGATATACCATTTTAATCATGTAGCACAAAGCATGTAGCATGTAACAATAATTTCACGTGCTACATGATACATGCTACATGTTACATAATCAATATGACTAAATGTTTTTTTTGTAAATACAATGCGGTACCAGATTACAAAGATGCTGAGAACCTAGAGAAATTTCTCTCGCCACGAAAAAAAATTGTTGGCAGAGAAAAAACAGGGATATGCGCAAAGCACCAAAGACTTATTACCAAACAAATTAAGTACGCCCGTTATCTTGCTATTATCCCTTACGTGTCTTACCATGGTCTGAAGTAAGGGTGAAGGGATCTTCTTTTAACCCTTTTTTGTATAATAAATCTATGATTATTACGTTTACGATCAATTATGATGGCGACTTACTTCCGCAAGAAGGACAACATATAGAATTAAATGATCCGTTGATAAAACGGCGTATTCCGAAAGAAATAAAGATTCCGCTTTCTACTATCCTTAACGTGCAACCATCAGCGATATTCAAAACGCTAAAAAAATTTGTAGGTGAACACATTCAGAAAGGGGAAATTCTTGCCGAGACAAAAGGTATATTATCAAAAAAACAATACACAAGCGAATGGAGAGGAGTAGTAAAGGAAGTGAATCATCACGATGGTACCGTAGTTATCGAAAGTGAAGAAAATGATGAAACGATGACTCGCTCCTTTTTTAAGGGAGAGCTTTATGAGATTGAAGGAAATACTATCAAGTTAAAAGTAAAAAATGGAAAAGAGTATCCGTTGCAAAAGGCCACAGCAGACTTTGGTGGAGCAATTTTTATTGCTACCGACAACACATTGGCAACTATTACCGAAGAACAAGTGAAAGATAAAATCTTAGTAGCGCATCATATGATTCCTTTTGAAGAGGTTAAGGTGGAAACATTAGGTGCGCAGGGTATTGTATCAGCTTGCCCGCTGAGCGAAGATACACAGTTACCAAAAGCACATCTCAAACAATTGCCAGACTGGGAGAAACTCTTCAGCGAATCATTTCCCTATTGCATAGTCAGCAGTAATAGTAATACAATCTACTTTTATGCCTAAAGAAAACGAAGTGCTGCTCTCAAAAAAATTCACGGTGATTTTACTCTATATCAGTATTGGGATTTTTCTCTTTGGCTCAGGCTACTCGCTGGGAGAATATAATGTCAAACGAACAAAACAAGAAAGGCTGAATTATAGCATCTATAATACTACGCCACCGGTTAGCAAACAGGTAAAAGATATTGATTTTCAACTATTCTGGGATGCATGGGACAAAGTTGAAAAGAAATTTATCGACAAGAAAAAGCTTGATCCGCAAAAAATGTATTATGGGGCTATTAAAGGAATGGTGGCAAGCTTAGAAGATCCCTATACTTTTTTTCTCACTCCTGAGGAAAATAAACAATCAAAAGATGATTTGAACGGAAAATTTGAGGGGATAGGAGCTCAACTTGGACTGAAAAATAACAGAATTGTTATTATCGCACCACTGAAAAACTCTCCAGCCGAGCAGGCTGGAGTACGAGCCGGGGATTATGTCAATAAAGTTGATGACGTATCTACGAAAGGGTGGACATTACCACAGGCTGTCTCAAAAATCCGCGGTGAAAAGGGAACAAAGGTGACCCTTACGCTTGAACAAGATGGTAAAGAAAAAGTGGTATCAATAGTACGTGATCAAATTGTCGTATCTTCGGTAGAAACATCATATGAGACAAAAAAGGGTTGTGTTGAATCGTGTAAAAAAGTTGCCTACCTGAAATTAAATCAGTTTGGCGAGCATACCAATACTGAGTGGGATAAAGCGGTAACAGAAATTAGTGATCGGTATAGCCGCGAAGAAATAGCCGGGATGGTATTGGATCTACGGGATAATCCGGGAGGCTACCTTGATAGCGCAGTGTACCTCGCATCAGAATTTTTACCGCAGGGAAAACTGGTGGTAAAACAGGAGTCTACAACATCAGAAAACAGACAGTATTATTCACAGCGAAGTGGAAAATTACGCGATATACCGCTGGCTGTAATCCTCAATAAAGGATCAGCATCCGCTTCAGAGATTTTATCCGGCGCCCTCAGAGATTACAAACGAGCGAAACTTGTGGGTGAAAAGAGCTTTGGGAAGGGATCGGTACAGGAAGCACTTGATTTAAAAGCTGGCGCAGGATTGCATGTGACGGTAGCCAAATGGATTTTACCCAACGGCGATTGGATTAATAGTAAAGGTATAGAGCCGGAAATCAAGATCGAAAATCAGTTGAAAGACGGTAACACTATGACGAAAGAAGAGGACACGCAACTTAATAAAGCTATTGAGGTCGTTCTCGCGAAGTAATATACTTTTTACTATATGAAAAAATTACTAATTGTTCTTGCGATACTTGTTGTCATTCTTGCATTGGGGGAGCGATCACGACTGTTGCCGGTAATTACCGATAAATTCTTGAAGCTTCCTCAAATTACTCCGCCGCAATCTACTGAAAAGAGAACGCTTGTCTATGAAGAATCCGTTGTCACCAAAGTAGTCGAGGAAGCCCTTCCTTCAGTAGTCACGGTAGGCATCAGCACTACTACTTCTGGTCGTAATTCATTAGAGTTTGACCCGTTCAATCCTTTTTCTCCATTTCGGCAGGTACCAGGCCAGAAAAGAAAAGTCGAACAAAATATTGGGAGCGGATTTATTATCACAAGCGATGGTCTCATAATTACCAATAAACATGTCGTATCAGATACCTCAGCCACCTACAAAGTGTTAACGAATGACAACAAAAAGCATGATGTAGAAAAAATTTATCGTGATCCGGTAAATGATCTTGCTATATTAAAAATCAATGCAAGCGGACTTAAAGCCTTGAATTTTGGGGATTCATCAAATTTAAAATTAGGTCAGTTGGTTATCGCAATAGGTACGCCTCTTGGAGAATTTACCAATACCGTGACGAGCGGAATCATATCGGGTTTAGGAAGAGGTATTACGGCGGGGTCACCGTTTGAAGGATTTGTCGAGAAACTTGACAATGTAATTCAGACCGATGCAGCAATTAGTCCGGGTAATTCCGGTGGTCCGCTTTTAAATTCAAAGGGTGAAGTTATCGGCGTAAACACAGCGATAGCTTCGGAAGGTCAGAATATCGGCTTTGCAATACCCGCAAGCGTAGTAAAAGAATTGGTTGATAATTTTAATGCACGCGGCGGATCGTTTGAACGCCCATATATCGGTGTTCGCTACAAAATGATTGATAAACAGACAGCGGTATTGAACGATCTCGTTGAAGGCGCATATGTAGTAGAGATTATAGAAGGATCTCCCGCTGACAAGGCGGGCGTACAGGAAGAAGATATTATTACCGAACTCGATGGTCAAAGAATCAAAGGAGAAAATGATCAGGAGCTTGCCAAACTCATCAATCAGAAGAGAATCGGGGATAGGATACAGCTTAAAGTTTGGCGAAGTGGAGAAATCAAAAACTTCTCTCTCATGCTTGAATCAGCACAATAATCTATGCTGAAAATACAGCCGATCGATGAATCAGCGGCAAATGATTCGGTAAAAGATTGTTATCGCCAACTGAAAAAGACCTTCCGTCTCCCCCATCTTCCGTTATTTTTTACTTATCTTGGTTCTTTTCCTGAGTATCTTCAATATCTTACAAAACAAATTGTTTCCACTGTTGATAATACCGTTTTTAGTGGACTGATTCAGGAAAAAGGATTAACTATTGAGAAACAACTCAGAACTCATCTACATCCTTCGGACGATTTTACCAGATGGTTACAACGTAACCAGTATTCCCCTTCTTTCTATAACTTTCAAAACGACCTTAAACACATTTTTGAAACCAATCTGAAACTTGCATTCATCTTTCTTGCATTGCGTGAGGCCGTAAAAGGCTGGGCAGTTGCGACAAAGAAATTGTCAACAACAGCGAACGCTACTCATCGGGAAGTAGAACAAAGACTAAATGAGAATAGCTTTGTCTACAATACTATTCAATATGTCATCCCGAACTCGTTTCGGGATCCAAGAATACTGGATTCCCGCTTTCGTAGGAATGACAATGGGAAGATGCTGAAACGAGTTCAACATGACAGTATAGAAAAAGATCTTCTTCCCGAATATTTACAACTATCGAGAAACGAATTCGCCCAAGCGCTTAAAACTCAGGAATTTCTGGAAACTCGCGTTGTAATAGAAAAAGATATTCTAAACTCTCTCGACTTGCTCCCTAACTTTATCGTATCTCCATTAAATGTGGTTCTTCAGTATACCGCGAAGTATTCAAACTTTCCTGAGCTGCTTTATCTGCTTTCCGAACACTTTCCAACTCACGCAGTCCAACGAATGCTTTTCAGCGGATTTATGCTGCAGAAATGATTGCAGGAGAAAGTCTGGAGAGTCGATTGATGGCGATGATACACTATTCAGTTGTATCAGACTCTCTCCTGCAGGATAGCTCGTTGGTTCAACTGACGAATGTCCCCTCCAATTCTTCGATACGCTGTTTGCGCTCCCGCGTGTCTTCTTCGTCGTCCGCGCAGTTATAGAGTTCTTGAGCAAGATGCTCGAGAAACCGTACGAGTTGTTCAGTTGTCGGATGGTACTGATTGACATATGCCCGCGCGATTTCATGACCCGTCATGGCCTTCAGGTTGAATACCACCAATTCGTCGCCACTCACTGCAGTCCTCCTTTCAGGAAGCGCTTCACAGACTGCTTCAACGAACTCATCTGGAGTTGGTATTCCCCACGTGCGAAATAACTCGATCAGCATTTCCTTTCGACGTGCGGCGTCATATATCTCTTGTCTGTCCATCAATCCATCGCTCCTTTCGAGATTCCTGAACCAACCTATCAACGTGCTCTGTGCAAAGCACTCTATGCCTCGAGAAATGCATCACACAGATCCGCGTAAATCTGTTATCAATCCGTGGAAATCTATTTGACCACCTTATAGATAGTTAACTCCTCATTTCTATACTTCTGCGCTGATCGGAAATATTCCTTCCCAAATTGATCTACTTCCCACGATGAAAACTGAGAGATATTATAATCGGGAAGCTCTGAAAAAACAATCAATGTTTTTGATCTATTGTATTCAAACTCTGAATCGGGCCGATATCCCATTTTGTTGAAAAAAAAACGATACTCAAATGCGATAGTCGCGAGTAAATTCTGTTTTGTAATCTGAATAACATTAAAACGTTCCCCTTTTTTAATTATTCTGTTATCAACAACATATCGCACCGCTTTTTCAAATGGCTCAGCAGAACGCTGGGATTTTTCATAGAGATGCTGAGGAAAGTTTGCAATGCCAATAATCAAAAATAGAATAAGAACCATAATATATTTTGTTCTTAGCAATACTGTTATCGTTGCGAAAAAGAGAAAGAATGCGACCGGGAACATATAGTGAGCGATAAATTGAAATCGCATCGTAGCAGCAAGAAACAGGAAACTGCCAAAAGCAAAAAGCGCTAACAATACCTCCCGACCTCTCAACTTCCTGCTATACAACAATAACATTCCTACAAAATACACAATCGGACTAAAAAGAATATACTGCTTCATCAGATCACTAATAAAAACAATATTTTCTAGAATATTTTTTTTGCCGGCAAGTCCACCCGGTATATTGGTATTCGTTACCCATTTTTCATAGGACTTATGGATAAAAGTATTGGTGAACATTACAAAGTTGTGTTTGATCTCAAACAGGAGCAGGGGAGCGAATGCGAAAAGAAATCCGAAAACAAAAAATAGAATGTTATATTTTTTTTGCACTTGTGAAAAAAGGAAGAGGAATATAAACGGCACTATGGTCAGATTGATTAAATGAAATGTAGTAATCACCCCTACGAAAAAACCAATGATGCTCAACTGCAGCTTATTTTGAACTGAATGATAATAGATATACGTGAGAAGAATCAATAGTATTGCCAGATAAGTAAATGCATTGCTCGGATTTCTCGCAGAAATAATCCACAATGGTAACAAGGCAATAACACTCGTAGTAAGAACTGACAGTACTAACGAATTTTTTTCATAGCTTTTCTTGAAAAAATATCCAAGAGCAGCGGCAAATAGAAAAACATTAAAGTAGAGAATCGCATTGAGATTTAATTTTGTGAGAAAAAATATGGGAGTAAAGAGATAGTAATAATATGGTCCGCTATAGATTCCGCCAAAGGTAAGCTTTGGCCCGATGAGCGTAAGTTTTCCCTGCGTTATCCGCGAAATATCATACAGATCTCTCGCAAAGTCAGGGTTGTAGAAAAACGATTCAGAAAGTTTATAAGAATAGAGTATAAAAAAAGAAAAAACAATTAAAAAAAGGAGTATCTTTTTTTTCACCTATGACAATTTGTCATCCCGAACTTGTTTCGGGATCCCTGCTTCGCCGGCTCGCCTCGCTGCGAAGCGGGCAGGCGGCTTCCTGAGAAGATGCTGAAACGAGTTCAGCATGACATTGCACAATAGTATAACAAAAAAAATTCTGCGAGAAGATTCTAAGTTCTCAATCGAATCCGAACACTTGTACTAAAATGTTCTGATATGAAAAACCATAAAAAGATAGGTAAGAAAGAAAGAGGTTTAATTGCTCGAATGTTAGCCCAAGGTAAAACAATAAGGGCAATTGCCAGGAATCTTTGTAGATCACCGTCAACTATTAGTTCAGAGATATCAAGAAATCAAGTTTGGGATGGAGACAAATTTGTTTATGAATCAATTATTGCTCAAGAAGAATATGAGGAAAGAAAATCAAAAGCTGGTAAAAGAAAACCACTAAAGAATCAGTGGATTTACCAGTACGTGATTGATCATTTACAGTTAGGTTGGACACCCGAACAGATATCTGGAAGATTAAAGTTGGAACATCCATTAATCAAATCAAGAACGGTTGGAATGGAGACAATTTACAGGTATGTTTATGACATTAAAAACAAAGATGAGTTTTTATGGGAATATTTGCCACGTGGTCAAAAGAAACGAAAGAAACAAAGGGGCAGATCTGTTCATAAGAGCCATATCAAGGCTAGAATATCAATAAGTAAAAGATTGAAGAAAGTTAATAACAGAAAAGAGTTTGGCCATTTTGAAGGTGATTCGGTCGAAGGAAGACGTTCAGTTGGAGACGGGATTCATACCGAAGTTGAAAGAATGTCTAGAATGTTTTTTGCTTTAAAAGTTAAAGCTATTAATTCAGAAGAAACTATTAAAGTTCAAACAGAGATATTTGAAAAGTTGCCGGAATCAGCAAGAAAATCAGTAACTTTAGATAACGGACGAGAAAACCATTTACATATGAGGTTAAACAAAACATTAAATATGAAAACAATTTTTGCCATCCATATTCATCATATGAACGGGGAACAAATGAAAATACAAATGGGTTACTTAGGAGATATTTGCCCAAACAAACAGATTTTTCAACAGTAACACAAGGGGAATTAGATGAAATAGTTTTAGAGATAAATACCCGACCTAGAAAAGTGTTAAAATATCAAACAGCATTAGAAGTTTTTACAAGTTTAATCAACGACTGTTCGGATTCAACTTAGAATTCAGGGATGGGTGTTGGTTGTTTTATTGGGTGAATGGCCACCATCTCTCCTCGCCGTCGGCTCAGGTCAGTTGCTGAAGCGCGTCCTCTTCCGGTGTGGGCACGCGTAGCCGAAGCTGCGCTGATATCCTATAGCAGACGATGCTTAATAGCTGAAGCATTTCTGCTATGTCCTGGTTGTTGTACCCTCGCTCACGAAGTGCATCGACCAACGCTTCGATTGGCAAGGGTCCGTAGTTGAGGATGAGAACGAAGAGCCGCTCTCCCCATGTGCCAATATCTTTTGGTGTTTGTATCACGACGTCACCTCCGTTTAGAGTGGGTCAGGAACCTGGTCATTTCTTGGTCAACTGGTCGCCCGTAGCCCGGACACACCGATCTTCACTTTCGCTCGGTGGACTTTCTCCATTCTCAAGATTCCGCAGGAACGGGGGAAGCCCATCACTCTGGATCCTCCGAAACTCCCTCACTGCATCTTCGATGAAAGCAAGCAGTCGATTACTTACGAAAGCAGCCCGCTCGCTCTCTGGGAGTCCGCGCAGATGATGCTGCAAAACGGCCGCAACCACAACATCGTGGAGCTTGATCAGTCCCCCTCTCTCTACAAATACGGCGAGCATCATCCGCCGATCTTCATCAATATATGGATCTGTGCTTGGGGTCGGCATAAACAATCCTCCTTGCGTGGTAGATCCCTGATTGAACAAGGTCTCCACCTTAGAAAGCATTTTGCTTTCCACGATGGAAACCTTGTTTTTCTGAACCGTTTATATAAAAGAGCTGTAGGGAATCGCTCCATGCAAGCAGAGCGCCCTACAAAATAACTTATAGTATAACATATGTCTTGTTTATTGAATAAACGGTGGAGGAGAGAGTTGTGAGAGTTGATAGGTGTGGTGCACATTATTTAGTTGTACTAACTCTCTCCTCCGAAGGATTCCTTGCTCAGCGCCGAAAAAAGAGACCCGCTATTTCCCAGAACAGTCCAAGCAGCCGGCCCTGCATATCGGGGGAAAGCGACTCTATGAATAGCGCTAGTCCCTTCATGCTCTGCTCGGTAACCCCAGCTCCCCGTTGATCTGACACTTTAGGGACGGGGACGAACACTGGTGGAAACCCGCGAGGCAAAGCAGTGTATGCTTCCGCCGCGAGATAGGCCAGTTCACGGCCCAATGCATGTACTTCCTCGATATCGTCCGCTGTATTCCCAGGCCCGTACCATTGACGGCCTATCTGCGCCATGAGAACGATATCGATAGGCTCAACGTGGCGACCCAACCTCCTCATGAACTCGAAAACCGGAGAATTTTTTCTGAGTGACGCGTATGGATCCTGTGTCATGACTCCTCCTTTTTCTGTCCTCTCGGCATCGTGGCGCCTTCTCCAAAAGCTACCAAGACCTGTGATGGAATGTACCAGTCCGGAAGTGGATCGAAGCCGGGGTATCCTTGCGTCGATACCCTTGCGATCTCGCGACTGACCTCCCCTAAGATCAGCTCCAGCTTCCTCAACAAGATAATCGGATTTGCTATCCTACTCTGTGCGAGCTGAGCAGCGAGCACCCCCGCGATAAGCTCTCCTGTTAGGATACCGGAGTGTAGTTCCAATATTCGCGTGAGTTCGGCGATGAGCACCGCCTCCGCATACTCGGGTCGAAACTCAGCCGTCATAACCAACCTCCTGAACCAGAATTGTACAAGTGCCTTTCTCCACAGCTTTTATGGAGAACGACTCATAGTATAACACACTGGTAATCACCCCATCATCACAATGGAATTAATCTAAGATCGAAGATCCAACATCTAAGATCGAAGATCCATGTTATAATTTCTCCATGAAACCCTCACTCCAACCAATCAGGGGATTTCGCGATTTGTATCCGCAGGAAAAGGCTGTTCAGAATTATATTTTTGGAAAGCTCAAAACGGTTGCCGATTTATATGTCTTTGAAAACTATGATGGCCCGCTTCTGGAGCCAATCGAGCTGTATCTTAATAAAACGTCGAAAGAACTCATCGAACAGCAAACGTTTCAGATCAAAGATAGAAAGGGCGAGACGCTCGTCATGCGTCCGGAAATGACGCCGTCTCTTGCCCGTATGGTTGCGAATAAAGCGAATGAACTTGTTTTTCCCTTGAGACTCTTTAATCTTGGACTCCGTTATCGCTATGAAACGCCACAAAAGGGAAGAATTCGTGAATTTTATCAGGTCGATTATGATATTCTTGGTTCTGATTCGCTCCTCGCCGACGCAGAAATTCTTGCGGTTGCTGCTAATATCTTCACTTCACTCGGTGCGACTGAAAAAGATTTTCAGCTTGTCATAAACTCACGAACATTTATGAGTAAGAAAATGTCTCAGCTCAATATCTCAGAAGAAGATCAAAAGAAAGTTCTCTCCGTGATTGATAAAAAAGATAAGGTTAGCGAAATTAAATTCACCACAATGCTCAAGGAGGTGGGATTAAGCGAAGATCAAATGATCAAACTCAACGATGTATTAACGAAAACAACAGTGGAAGATGATGAATATTTCAGAGAATTATTTACATTGCTAAGAAATTATGAAATTGAGAAATACTGTAAACTCAGTCCTGAAATAGTCCGGGGACTCGATTACTATACGGGTATTGTATTTGAGGTAAAAGAAATAGGAGAGATGAAACGATCGCTCTTGGGGGGCGGAAGATATGACAATCTTGTTTCCAGTTATAACGAAAGCGCGAAGATTCAGGGGGTTGGGTTCGCTCTTTCAGATGTCGTTGTTTGGGAATTTTTGCAGGATAAAAATCTTCTTCCAAACCTGCAACCAAAACCAACAAAATACTTAGTAACAGTTTTTAGTAGTGAAACCATCGAACAATCGATCAATGTTACAAAAGAATTGAGAAAAAACAACATTCCCGCTGAACTATATCCTGATGCTGATAAAAAACTAGATAAACAGTTGAAGTATGCTGACCGAAACAATATTCCTTATGCCATTATCATCGGCCCCGAAGAAATAAAAAAGAATGCACTAAAGGTGAAAGACATGAAAACAGGGAAACAGAAGGAACTGACGATTGATAATCTCAAAACTCAAATCTGAGATCTCAAATCTACATCGTAAATCTACCCGCTTCGCCTCAGTTTCAGTAAGGCGAGCAGATTTGCGATTTGAGATTTGACATTTGAGATAATATTATGCAAATCAACCCAAACGTCGTTATTATCGAAGCCTATCCCGGCGCAGGCGGGGATGAATCAAAAATCTGGGCGAAAGAGCTCCTCCTTTCCTATGTACGATTTGCACAACGGCATGGCTTCAAGTTCGCCTACCTTGATGATGACGTGATAAAAATTACCGGTGAGAACGTATTCAATTTTTATAGAAACGAAACAGGCGTACACCGAGTACAACGCATTCCCACGACAGAACGCCGGGGAAGAATCCATACCTCAACTGCTGTTATTGTCGTTCTCCCTCAAATCATTCAGTCTGAAATGAAGATTAATCAAAATGATTTGGAATGGCAGTTTTATCGTGCCGGCGGACACGGTGGGCAGAATGTAAATAAGGTTGAAACCGCGGTGCGGCTTATTCACAAACCAACGGGCATCGTGGTAACTTCGAGTCAGGAAAGATACCAGCAGGCAAATCGTCAGATTGCGCTGGATCTTTTGACAAGCAAACTGTATCAACTGGGGGAGGAAAAACGGAAAGGAATGATGTTTTCGTATGTCACGAACATTGGAACAGGAGAGCGAGCGGAGAAGATCCGCACCTACAACTTCCCCCAAAATCGTCTCACAGACCACCGTATCGGCAGGAGTTTCCATAATCTTGAAGAAATCATCGAGCAGGGGAAGTGGGATAAAGTGTTTCAACAATAATTTTCAATGTCCAAAACTGTTTTGAATTTTGAACATTGAAATTTATTTGGAGCTTGGAATTTGAGATTTGGTGCTTAATTGACTATGATATAATAGTAACCTTATGAAGCAAAACATCCATCCAACCTATTTCACTAATGCACAAGTAATCTGTTCATGCGGCAATAGCTTTACTACCGGTTCAACAAAACAGCATATTACAGTCGAAGTATGCCACAAATGCCACCCATACTTTACGGGAGAACATCGGTTCCTCGACGCCAGAGGTCGCGTCGAAGAGTTTCAACGGAAACAGAAGCAGGCGCAGGCATTTAAACAAACTGCTGTCACAAAAAAAACGAAAAAAGGAGAGCAAAAAGAAAAAGAAACAAAGTCTTTGAGAGAATTGTTGGGGGAAATATAATCAACTATTGCCAATCGCCCAATTGTTTGTTATACTTTATCAATCACCAAGACCTTGGGTTAATCTCGCTGAAGTCTACAACGAAGGCGGATTTGTAAAAAAATTCTATTTCCCAAAGTAGTACCTCGATGTAACATCGGGGCAAAGTGACAGCTTATGGTAAGCCAACAGAAAAAACTTCAGGTTGAACATATTGTTGATCTCCTAAAAAAAAGCAGCAATTTCGCGTTGATTAAATTCGAAAAAACACTTCATACTACTTTAGAGACACTACGCAGTGAACTTCGTAATCATAGCACACAACTAAAGATTGTTAAAAACAGTTTGTTGTCGAAGGCGCTTAACAAGCTCTCCCAGCAGGATTCGTCTTTTCAACCTCTTGCTGAGGATAAACAATCTCTGCGGGAAAATTCTGCATTATTGTTGTTGAGTGACGAATGGAATAAAGGCCTCGGCGCATTTCAGAAATTTCATGAAAAGGAATCTACCCTTTCCTACAAAGTTGGCATTCTGGATAAACAAGTGTATCGTTCTGATGATCTCACAAGAATTGCCAAACTCCCGTCGAAAGATGAGCTTATAGCGAAAGTCATCGGAAATATGAAGACTCCAATATCCAGTTTCAACTTCGCTCTGAAGTTCAACCTACAGAAATTCGTGTATGTCCTCAGTGAAAAATCCAAACAGAGCAATTAAACATAATTAAAAACTAAACACTAATAGCTAATCACTAGAAGGAGGTGAATTCGAAAATGGCAGATGTAAAATTATCAGAGAAATTACAGAAACTGGCTAAGGAAATCGAAGGACTATCAGTTATAGAACTTGCTGATTTGTCGAAATATCTAGAAGAAAAATTTGGCGTTTCAGCAATGCCTATGGTAACAACAGAGGCACAAGCAGCAGGAGCGACTCCCACAGCCGCAGAGCCACAGGAAGAAAAAACTTCATTTACGGTGGTACTCGCCGCAGCAGGTGATAACAAGCTCGGTGCTATTAAAGCAGTGCGCGAGATTGTACCCACATTAGGTCTTATGGAGGCGAAGAAGCTGGTAGAGTCGGCACCACAGAATGTCGTTGAAAACGTTAAAAAAGACGCTGCAGAAGAAGCAAAGAAAAAGCTTGAAGCAGCTGGTGCAAAAGTTGAATTGAAATAAAGCTTACGAATTCGTAAAAGCACTAGAAAATAGAATCTTTTTCGTGTAGAATTAACTACTATGACGAGCAAGAAACAAGAGTATGGAGCTGAATCAATTGTAGTGTTGGAAGGATTGGAACCGGTACGAAAAAGACCCGCAATGTACATCGGCTCTACTTCACAGGTTGGCGTCAACCACTGCATCAATGAAATCGTCGACAATGCCATCGATGAGGCACTCGCAGGATACTGTAAAAACATTCACATCCTACTGGGAGAGAATAATTATCTTACGGTATTTGATGATGGCCGGGGTATTCCTGTTGATAAAGTTCCCAAATATAACGTCTCTGCGCTTGAACTGGTTATGACCAAACTCCATGCCGGTGGTAAGTTTGGACAGGGAGCATATAAAATATCAGGAGGACTTCATGGCGTTGGAGCTTCTGTGGTAAATGCGCTCTCCGAACATGTCGTTGTCGAGGTAAAACGAGACGGTAAACTGCACCGTCAGGAATATCGGAGAGGAAAGCCGCTCGGACCAGTAACAAGAGTAAAAGAGTCTGCGCTTGGTTTTCCGTTTGACCATGGCACCGCGCTATCTTTTCTACCTGACAAAGATATTTTTCAGGAAACAATTGAGATTAACTACAACACATTCAAGAAACAGGTAAAAGAACGAGCATATCTTGTACCAATGGTGTATTTTAAGATTCGCAATGAAAAAACAAAGGATCGAGCAAGTTACTATTTCGATGGAGGAATCATTTCACTTATCCGCGACATGAATCGCGGTAAGAAAACTCTCCATGATCCTATCTTCATCAAGAAACAGGTTTCGGACAGAGAAATTGAAGTAGCCGTGCAGTATAACGATTCTATCAATGAGCATGTTTATTCTTTCGTGAACGTCATTAACACCCATGAGGGCGGTACACATCTTACCGGTTTCAGAATGGCGCTTACTCGATCTATTAACGCGTATGCAAAAAAAGTATTGAGTGAAAAGGATGCTGAAGAGGCGCTCACCGGCGACGATGTGAAAGAAGGACTCGCTGCTATTGTCTACATCAAAATGCCCTCTACAAATTTGCAGTTTGAAGGACAAACCAAAACAAAGCTAGGAAATTCAGACGTTCAAACTCAGGTAAACCAGGCGGTCAGCGAGTATCTCGACGTCTATTTTGAAGAAAATCCGCGCGTAGGAAAGGAAATCATTGCAAAGATTCTTCTGGCGCAGAAAGCTCGACTCGCCGCAAAAGCAGCTAAAGAAGCAGTACTTAGAAAGGGAGCGTTGGAAGGAGCTACACTTCCCGGTAAGCTTGCAGATTGCCAGGAAAAAGATCCACAGCTCTCTGAACTTTTCATTGTAGAGGGAGATTCTGCAGGTGGTTCGGCCAAACAGGGAAGGGACAGAAAATTTCAAGCTATTCTTCCCCTACGCGGAAAAATCCTCAATACTGAAAGAGCGTATCTTGATAGAGTACTGGCGTTCAAAGAACTAAAAGATCTGGTGATAGCAATTGGTATGGGTATCGGTGAAAATGTGGACTATCAGAAACTCCGCTATCATAAAATAATTATCATGACTGATGCCGATGTTGATGGTGCACATATCCGAACACTCCTTCTTACCTTCTTCTTCCGCCACCTGCCAAGTGTGATAGAAAAAGGTCATGTGTTTGTTGCCCAACCGCCGTTGTATAAAATACAGGTTGGAAGAAAAGTAGGCTATGCATATAGTGATGAAGAAAAGGAAAAATTGGTAAAAGAACTAACCACTACAAAAGCCCAGTCGTCGGTCATTATGCAACGCTATAAGGGCTTGGGAGAAATGAACCCTGAACAGCTCTGGGAAACCACGATGGATCCTGAAAAAAGAATGTTGAAAAAGGTAGCGATTAATGACGCACAGGAAGCTGACTTCGTTTTTACCATGCTTATGGGTGACGAAGTGCCACCACGAAAGAAATTTATTATTACTCATGCTAAGATGGCCAACCTGGACGTGTAATTTCCAATTACCAATTTCTAATTTTTAGTAGAGGTTACGCAGTTGATTTTAGTTTAGGATGTCATTGCGAGCGAAGCGAAGCAATCCCATTTGAGATTGCCACGGCTACTTCGTAGCCTCGCAATGACAGCAGAGTGCGTAAGTCCTGTTAGATATTAGAAATTTCCCCATAATATGGACATCACAAAACTCTCAGCAGGAAAAAATCCTCCAGAGGAGGTTAATGCATTTATTGAAATTCCCCAAGGTTCACACATCAAATATGAACTCGACGAAGAATCTGGCATTATTATAGTGGATCGTTTCAGCTACACTTCAATGCCGTACCCTTTTAATTACGGTTTTGTCCCCCAAACGCACGCTGAAGATGGAGATCCCATTGATATTTTAGTGGTCTCATCTTACCCTGTTTCTTCCGGTTGCGCTCTCCCCGTACGCCCCATCGGTATGCTTGAAATGGAGGATGAAGAAGGGATTGACACCAAAATTATCGCAGTGCCAACTAAAAAAGTAGATCCCTTTATGGAACATATTAATGAAATTAAGGATCTACCGGCATCAATGAAGAGCAAAATCAAACATTTCTTTGATCACTATAAAGAACTCGAACCAAATAAGTGGGTAAAAACAAACAATTTTTTACCGAAAGAACAAGCTTTTGAGGCTATTAGAAAAGCGATGAAATAAAAGTCATCTTAAATGTCAGAAGAAAATAATAAAAAAGTAAACGGATCAGAAAAAGGTATCCTCACCACAGAGATTACTTCCGAAATGAAGCGCGCATACCTCGATTATGCGATGAGTGTCATCGTGTCCCGCGCGCTTCCTGATGTTCGCGATGGTCTCAAGCCAGTACATCGCCGAATACTCTATGCCATGCACAAAATTGGTCTATCGGCAAGCGCACATTTTTCAAAAAGTGCAAAAGTGGTGGGAGAAGTACTGGGAAAATATCATCCGCATGGCGATGCGCCTGTATATGAGGCACTCGCTCGTATGGCTCAAGATTTCTCCATGCGGTATCCTTTAATAAAAGGTCAGGGTAACTTCGGCTCCATCGATGGTGATCCGCCAGCAGCAATGCGATACACCGAAGTCAAGCTATCAAAGATTGCCGAGGAAATACTGATTGATATTGATAAAGAAACGGTGGAATGGGTTGACAATTTTGACGCCACGCTCAAAGAACCGCTCTATCTTCCTGCCAAATTACCCAATCTCCTTTTGATGGGTGCTGAGGGAATTGCAGTGGGTATGGCAACAAAAATACCTCCTCATAATTTGAAGGAGTTGGTCGATGCACTGATATATATGATCGACCACGCTAAGCTTTCCCAGAGGCATAAACAAGAAGATCAACCGATATCAACTACCGATCAGGATCTGGTACTTAATAAATTAAAAGAGCTTACATCGGAAGAAAAAAAACAAAATGGATCCAAGGAAAAACTGCGTACCGAGCTCATATTTGACTCAACGCTCGACGAACTACTTGAACAGGTAAAAGGACCTGATTTTCCAACATCAGGCATAATTTATGGAGCAAAAGATATCAAAGAAACCTATGCCACCGGAAAAGGGAAGATACTTATTCGGGCTCTTGTGGAAGAGGAAGATCTTGGAAAAGGTAAGACCGCAATCATCGTAAAACAAATACCATACCAAGTCAATAAAGCCTCATTAGTTGAAAAAATTGCGCATTTGGTTGTGGACAAAAGAATTGTAGGCATATCAGATCTGCGGGATGAGTCTGATCGGGATGGTATACGAGTCGTCATTGAGCTAAAACGAGATGCTTCCTATCGAAAAGTCCTAAACAACTTATTCAAACATACCGAGCTTCAGACTTCCTTCCCGGTCAATATGGTTGCGCTCGTTGACGGCGTACCTCAAACGTTGTCGCTCAAATCAATTTTGGAAGAATATCTTAAACACCGGGTTATCATGGTGACACGAAGATCCGAATATGAACTTGCACAGGCGAAGCACCGAGCCCACATACTGGAGGGATATCTTATCGCACTCAACCACATTGACGCAGTTATCCAAACCATAAGAAAATCAAAAGATGAACCGGAAGCAAAAGCGGCATTGATGAAGAAATTTGGCCTCAGCGCAATACAGGCACAAGCCATTCTGGAGATGCAGCTTCGCAGACTCACCGGACTTGAGAGGGAGAAAATAGAAGACGAATTAAAGATGTTGAAAGAAACCATCGAATACCTTGAATCTCTCCTGAAAGATATCTTCAAAATATTAAAAGTGATTAAAGATGAGCTTTTGTACATAAAAGAAAAATATGGCGATGACCGAAAAACAAAAGTGGTGAAGTCAAAACCGGGGGAAATCAGCGAGGAAGAGCTTATTGAAAATAAGGAAGTCATTGTAGTGCTTACCAAAGAGGGCTATATCAAGCAGGTACCGCGAGAAACATTCAGGGTACAACATAGGGGAGGGAAGGGAGTGTCCGGTATTGAAACTAAAGAAACCGATAATGTTTATTACATCACTTCCGCGATGTCGCATGCTTACATTTTATTTTTTAGCAATCAAGGCCGTGTTTTTCAAACAAGAGTGTGGGAAATACCTGCTGGATCACGAATAGCAAAAGGGAAAGCGATAGTAAATTTAATTACACTGCGACCCGATGAAAAAATTACCTCTGTTCTCACCTATGATTCGGCGACAATGCAGCGAGAGAACAATCTCTCTATTCTTATGATGACAAAACGGGGGACTGTAAAAAAAACACCGTTTGCCGATTTTGCCAATATCAGAACTAATGGCATTATCGCAATCAAACTGGAGTCGGGTGATGAGCTATTATGGACGCATTTTACCAACGGCAAAAAAAATGTGATTCTCGTTGCTGAAAAAGGGAAGGCGATAGTTTTCAAAGAACAAGAAGTTCGGATCACCGGCAGATCCTCGATGGGAGTACGGGGAATGGAGGTAGATAATGATGATGAGATTGCCTCAGGTGATGTGTTTGACGATAGTGAATTTAATAAAGATACCATGGTGATTGGAGAAAAGGGAATTGGGAAAAAAACAAAACTTTCCTTTTTCAAAGGACAACACCGTGGGGGAAAAGGTGTAAAAATAACCTCTGTTGATGAAAAAATTGGCCGCATCGCCTTTTCCCAGATCATAAACCCTGAAGATCAGATAGTAATCATTACCAGCCTCCATGGTCAGATAATGAAAATACCTTTAAGTTCTATTCCTTCCCGCTCACGTCAGGCAAAAGGAGTCATACTCATGCGATTCAATAAGGCTCAGGATCGCGTCGTCAGCGCTACATTCATATAATGATCCGTGCGAATCGATTTAGTATGATGCGAGGCTAAAAACCTCATGGTGTGGTATAATATGAGTACTTAGTATGAAAGTCCCCGGAAGCTCCATCGCACGTGTCATTGAACACAGTTTGAAATCCGAAGTATTAACTCTCAAAAAAAAAGGAAAGAAGCATCCGCATCTTGTCACCATCTTAGTTGGTGACTCCCCCGAACAGCTTTCATTTGTAAGTGTAAAGCAAAAGACAGCGCGAAGACTCGGTATAAAATTTGACTTTGTGCATGTAAAAAAAGTGCCATCATTTGTGGAATTCGCAAATCTACTAAAAAAGTACTCAGCAGATCCCCACGTGACTGGCATTCTTATTCAGCTTCCACTCCCAGCGCTTCTGCAGACTGATACGATGTATAACTACATTCCTACTATAAAAGAAATTGAAGGTCATAAAATTAAAACTCCTTTTTGTCCTCCGATTGGTCTAGCAATTTTAACGGTAATCAAATACATTTACGGGAATGGAAAAGTGAACAAAACGTTATTAGTAAACAGAGAAAAAGATAAAATACTTTTCAAAAATGCATTAAAGAATAAAAAGATAGTTATCGCCGGAAGAGGAATGACAGGGGGGCTACCGATAGGGAAGTGCTTCTCAAATCTGAAGATTAATTACATCGGGATCAATTCTCATACCTATAATCCGCAAGATTATTATAGAGACGCCGACATGATTATTACTGCAACTGGTAAAGAGATTATCACCCCCGATATGGTAAAACCCGGTGCGATACTTATCAATGTTGGCATCCGCAAGGAACGAGGCGTCATGAAAGGTGATTATGACGAAAAAGCGATAGAAAAAATTGCGGGTTATTATACTCCAACACCAGGCGGCGTTGGACCCATTGATGTAATCTACTTATTTCACAACGTCATCGAATCTGCAAAAATGCAATCATAAATCAGTTGAACTGGTTGTAACTAGTTAAACTAGTTTAACTAGCTTGACCAATTTAACAATGCGTAAGATTATTATAATAACTGGTCAAACTGCGACGGGAAAAACAAAGCTTGCGCTCCAGAAGGCAATTGAGGAAAATGGAGAGTTGATAAACGCAGATTCTCGCCAAATCTACAAAAAACTCAACATCATCACCGGTAAAGATTTACCAAAAAACAGTATTTTTCATTTAAAATCTGCAGCGGGGAAATTTCAAATAGGTTATTACTCATTCCCTGTCATTGCGAGCGCAGCGAAGAATCTCTCGCGCATGCGAGAAGTTTCCTCGGACAAAATGAGAATCTGGTTATATGATACAGTAGATCTCAAACAACACTTCTCATCCTTCGATTTTCAAACCTGTGCTCTTACCGTAGTTAAGGATATTCTTTCCAGAGGTAAAACGCCGATTATTGTTGGTGGAACCTATTTTTATCTTTATCATCTCCTGTACGATGTTGAAACACAAAACATTCCACCCAACTGGGTACTTCGCAAACAATTGAATAATCGAACCGTTGAACAATTGCAAAAGATATTAACAGAGGAAAACAGGGAATTATTTGAATCATTAAACGAAAGCGACCGAAATAATCCCCAACGTTTAATAAGAAAAATCGAAATATCCAATTACCTGTCATCGCGAGGATCCCCTCCGAATCGGAGGGGGGACGTGGCGATCTCATCAACGAAGAGATCGCCAGTGCTGCAAGAAAAATTAAACGAAGAAATAGATATCAAATATATCGGTCTCAGATTTAAGAACAAAGAATCATTGCATACCGCAATTGAAAAAAGAGTAAAGGAGCGGCTCAAAAATGGCGCTATTGAAGAAGTAAAACAATTGTTAAAAGAAGGTTACACTGCCAACGATCCCGGCATTAAAACCATTGGCTACCAACAATTCATAAAATATTTGCAGGGAAAAAATAGCAAAGAACAGGCAATTGAAGAATGGAAAATCCGCGAACACCAATACGCCAAACGCCAGTATACCTTTATGAAGAAGGATGAAAATATTAAATGGCTTGAGGTTTAATCTAGCTCTTTTTAAACAACTGCAAAAATGCTTCCTTTGGGATTTCGACTTTGCCGACCATTTTCATTCGTTTTTTCCCTTCTTTCTGTTTTTCCAGCAGCTTTCGTTTCCGACCAACATCACCGGCACCTACAACCTTACCGCTTTTAATTAATACATCTTTTCTGTAAGGAGCTATTCGCTCAGACGCAATAATTTTTCCCTTATACTTTCCCTGTATTCGCACTTCATACTGCTGGCGGGGAATAATTTCTCGCAATTTTGACGTTAACTCTCGGGCTTTTTCGTCTGCCCTTTCAAAAACAACAATTTGAGAAAACTCTTCAACCGGATCTCCATTCAGGAGTATCTCCAGCTTATCTGCTTTGACTGGTTCATATTGTAAGAATTCCCAATCGAGTGACGCATATCCGGAGCTGATACTTTTTAAATTATCAAAAAAATCAGAAACCATCTCAGAAAGCGGCATTTCATAAGTAACCGTTGTCTGATTCTTGTTGTCCATCGTAATAAATCGTGCTCTATAATTTTCACATAACTGCATCATATTACCAACGTAATTATCCGGAGTGACAATCATTATCTTTACGTACGGTTCATAAAATTGATTATTCTCATGCTTATATTCAACTTGAGGAGGAGTGAGAATCAAACTAAGATTAAATTCTCGTTCTAATCGTTCGCGAACGACATCTGCATGAAGTAAGCCTAAAAATCCTACGCGGAATCCTGCGCCAAGCGCCTGACTATAAATAGGGGAGAAGTCGAGCGAAGAATCATTAAGGTATAATTTTTCCAATGCTTTTTTCAGGTTGAGATAGTCGTGTGGATCTGTGGTAAAAACTGAAGCATACACCATTGGGTTAATTTTCCTATAACCGGGGAGCGGAGAAACGCTGCTCTTTTCACCAATAATCGTATCCCCCACTCGCACCTGATGAATGTCTTTCAAGTTTGTCACCACGTATCCAATCTGACCGTTAGGTAACTCATCAGCTGGTTGCAGATCAGGAGTAAAAATACCAACTCCATGTATATCAAATACAACATTGCTTGCGGCCAACTTTACTCTAACGGACTTCTTAAAAACACCCGAGAAAACCCGGACAAATGCGATTACTCCTCGATGAGAATCGTAATAAGAATCAAAAATGAGCGCTTGAATCTGATTATTGTCATTCCGAGCCCCGCCAGAGGCGGGGTCGAGGAATCTCTCGCGCATGCGAGTACCGGCATTCGCCGAGTCTGACTCGGCATTCGCCGGAGATTCTTCACTGCGCTTCGCTTCGTTCAGAATGACATTCGTATAGTTGGCAAAGGAGGAAACCGGAGACGGAATCTTTTCAACAACCGCTTGCAATAATTTAGGTACATTACGTCCTGTCTTTGCAGAGATTTCAAATATCTCATCTTCCTTGACTCCTAAAAAATCAACGAGCTGCTGCTTTGTCCTTACAACTTCAGCATTGGGAAGATCAATCTTATTCACCGCAGGTATAATAACGAGGTTTTTCTCAATTGCTTTATAAGCATTCGCAATGGTTTGCGCCTGTATCCCCTGCGTCGCATCAACAAGAAGAATAACTCCCTCAACGCAAGCAAGAGTTCTATCAACTTCGTAAGAAAAATCAACATGCCCTGGAGTATCTATTAAATTCAGAATATATTCTGTATCTGAAATTTTGTGAATCATTCTCACTGGTGCTAATTTAATCGTTATTCCTCTTTCTCGAGAAATAGGATTTCGATCAAGCAGTTGATCTTCGTGGACCCCTTGCTTTACCACGCCAGTCAACTCGAGAAACCGATCGGCAAGCGTAGACTTTCCATGATCAACATGGGCAATAATGGCAAAATTACGAATGTGCTCCATAGCAATGAAAAACTATAACAAATTATATCATGTAGTTTTATTCTTCAGCAGCTCTTTGATATTATGGAGAGTTGCATGCTCGGAAAAAAAATCGTACACGAATTGGAGATAGGGATATTTCCGCAGATCGGTAATTTTGTTAAGCACTTGAATAGTATAAACACCTTCAACAGTTTTATTATGTGCTTTCATGTGAATGAGCGCATTTTTTACCGATAATCCCTGCCCTAAAAGAATACCAAGCTCACGATTCCTTGTATTGCTGGTACAACTCATCCATAAATCATTTCCCCAGCAGGGAGTTGACAATATGAAAGTTTCTCTTTTTCCACCAAGCTCATAGATAACGAGATTTTCAACTTCGGCAGCAGCCTGCGTCATCGCAAAAATCTCGGATTCCAGTGCATATCCTATTCCATGCATCATACCTGAAAAGATAGCGATAACATTTTTAAAAGCAGATGCATATTCTGCGCCAATAAGATCCTGTGTTGGCAGTACGGTTAAGTTTTTTGACTGAAAGAGTGAGGTTAACTCTATCAGTATTGATGGATTTTTACTGGCCACATTGATACCAAGCGGGATACCTTTGAGCAGATCTTGCGCGATAGTCGCACCGACAAGTACCGCATAGTTATAATGAATTCCTTTTAATAGTCTGGCGGCAATAACAGAAAGAGGCTTTCCCGTAGTATAGTCAAGAGCTTTCGCCGTATTTACTATTGTTGTTCCCTCTTGCAAGTAATTCTTCATATGCTGAATTACCTCAGGCACAGCACTTGAAGTAACTGCAAAAACAAGATAGTCCGCATCACTCACCGCTAATTCTAGATCTGATCCGAAGGTGACTCGACGACTTCTCTCTTTCTTCAGTTTCTGAATCATTTCTTTATTTCTGCTGTAACCATGAAGTGAATACGCGCCGTTATTTTTTCGGTCAAGGTGATTCAAAAGCGCAGAACCGAAGTTTCCCAAACCAATAACGCTTACTTTTTTCATATCACGTACCTTCTTCCCAAGAAGAAAGATATTTCTTCTGCTCACGCGTGAGATAATCTATCTTTATCCCTTCTGTTTTCAACTTCAACTCGGCAATTTTCCTATCAAGTTTTGCAGGTAGTGAATATACTTTTGCCTGTAGTTTGTCGCGATTTTTCCACAGGTATTCTGAGGCGAAAGCTTGTCCGGCAAAACTCATGTCCATAACCGATGCCGGGTGACCGTCTGCCGCAGCAAGGTTCACCAACCGCGCATCAGCGAGCACGTAGACTTTTTTATTTCCTAGATCATATTCGTCTACCATCGGTCGAATTTTAGTGATTTTTTTCGCCATCTTCCTGAGCGCTGTTTTATTGATCTCGACATCAAAGTGACCTGCCTGCGCAAGTACAATGCCGTCTTTTATATGTCGCAGATGATGTTCATCGACAATATGTTTGTTTCCCGTCACGGAAAGCACAATGTCGGCTTTCTTAATAGCATCTTTTAACTGCATAACCATGTAACCATCCATAGTAGCTTCCAACGCTTTTATTGGATCAACTTCGCAGATAACAACGTGCGCTCCCATTCCCGAAGCCCGCATCGCCACACCTCGACCACACCATCCATATCCACAAACAACAAATGTCGAACCAGCAAGCAATTTGTTAGTCGCTCTCAAGATGCCATCAATCGTAGATTGACCAGTCCCATATCTATTATCAAACATGTGTTTAGTTAAGTTGTCATTAACTGCCAGAACAGGAATTTTCAAAGCACGATCTTTTTCCATCGCGCGCAGTCGAATAACACCCGTTGTTGTCTCTTCTGTGGATCCGACAACTTCTGTCAATAAATCTTTCCTATCAGTGTGGAGCAAACCAACTAAATCTGCTCCGTCATCCATGGTCTGATTCGGCTTGAAATTCAGCGCTGCGTGTAAATGTTCATAATATGTTTTGTTATCCTCTCCTTTTATTGCAAATACCGGAATTTCATAATCAGATACCAACGAAGCGGCAACCGCATCATTGGTGGAAAGAGGATTTGACGCACATAAAAGTACATCGGCTCCCCCGGCCTTCAGAGTGATTGAGAGGTTTGCCGTTTCAGAAGTAATATGCAAACATGCGGCAAGTCTTACTCCCTTCAATGGTTTTTCTTTCTTAAATCGCTGCGCAATCAAATGGAGCACTGGCATATCGTGCCCCGCCCACTCAATCAACTTCTTCCCCTCTTTCGCCAAAGACAGATCTTTTATGTGATGTTTCATACATTTATAGGCTTCTTGCTCGTTTTAATACTTCCTGTTTCGTTGGCTTATGATTTGTCGTGCCATACTGTTCGACGGCAAAACTCGCGATTGCATTACCCATTCGCAATGCATCTTCAACAGTTTTTTCCTCAAGAAGAGCGCTGACAAACCCACCTCTCCATGCATCTCCAGCACCGGATGGATCCTTTGCCTCTGTTTTAAAAGCGGGAACGATAAATTCCTGCTTACTATCCTGATATTTCACTCCTTGTGCACCTAGTGTTGTAATGACTCCTATGTTTTTTTTCGCGATATCAGCAACAGTTGTTGATAATCTTTTTTCAATAAGCGCAATCTCATAATCGTTTCCCACAACCCATCGAGCATGAAAAACTCCATCTCGCAAGTCCTCAGCTTCAATATCGAGAATAGAAAATGCCGGATCGAATAGATAAGAAATACTTTCTTGAACTGCTTGCTTCAATATGCTTGTAATAGCTTTCTTATGATTAGAAGAAATAATGAGTAATGACGCATTGTTTATATGTATGCTCAGTTCTATTTCTGCCGCTTTCTCACATGCGCCATAGTAATATGTCCATATTTGGTTATCCATAGTGTCTGCTACTCCTCTTCCTGAAGCAGTAAACCGAGATTCATCTACTAATACACCTTCCATATGTATATTGTGTTGGCGGAAGAAATCAAGAAATGATTTTCCATCAGTGCCGACTGCACCAAGGACAGAAACAGGAACGTCGGTGAGCAGTGATAGGTTGTAGGAAATATTGGTAGCAATTCCTCCCGGACTTTTCTTCAAAGTATTAAGATTGAAAGAAATATTTATTTGATGCAGTTTTTCAGGATTAATATAATCTACAAATTTACCGGAAAAGTCGGCAATCTCATCAAATGCAATTGAACCAAATACTAAAACATTTGTGAATTTGTTGTTATCCATAATAAAACGTTAGTGTAACAAGTATAAGAATTTTCTGCAACTGATAAGAGTCGTCTAGTATACTGTACACATGAGAATTATGCGATTATTCTGGACCAATGAATTTTTTCGTGGCGGAGTTGTTCTGACATCATCATCTTTCATTATAAATATTTGTAACTATCTTTTTAATATATTAGTCGGGCGCGCACTCGGTCCGGTAGGTTATGGAGAAATTACTACACTATTTTCTTATATTACGATTATTTCCATACCGGTTATTATACTTTCAACCATCATTGTGCAGAAAATTGCATCGGCGGAAAATGACCGATACACACTAGCTCACTCTATTGAAAATTATTTCTGGCAGAAAGCAGTACGATGGTGGTATATAATAGTTGCTTTATTCATTGTGACTCCGATAGTACCATCAATTACCAACTTGTCAATTGTTAGCGCTTATAGTCTTCTTCCATTAATTCTGCTTTCGTTTATTGCTTCATTTTACGCCGCTGAACTTCAAGGTTTAAGTAAATTTCTTTTATTTTCCTTGGTGGGAATCTCAGCCGTACTCTTCAAACTAATTGGGGCGGTTGTAGTCAGTATTGGCATAGACGGAGTTTTTACTATTATTCTTTTTTTGTTTCTTTCGTACATCACAATTTGGATTTTAAGTAAGTTTTTTTTATACCGCAACTATAGCGCAGTAAAAAAATCAAAATCTCCACCTCGTATAGAAAAAAGATTGGTTACTCTCTTCTTAAGTCCTCAATTTGTTATAACAACATTTTCAATCTTTGGCTTAAGTCTTTTTGGCAATATCGATATCGTGTATATTAAGAAGTTTTTTACTGCTCAAGAAGCTGGAATTTATAGTTCGTGGTCGCTGTTTGCAAAAATGATACTGTACATTGTTGGTCCAATTACTGCAGTCGGACTGGTATATTTTGCGAAAGGAGGCAAAACTGCCTCACAAATCAAATCGCTGATTTTGTCTCTTATTCTATTATCCTTTGTTGGACTAACGAGTTATTTTGCATATTTTTATTTTGGCACACCAATACTTCATCTCTTTTTCGGAAATAAGTTTGCTGAAGTGATACCTTTTTTGAGTTATGCAGGTATCTTTGGTACCTTTTATGCAACGATAATCTTACTGAATAATTACTTTCTTGCTAAAAAAAGTGCCTATAGTCTTACACTTCCCGTAGCTATGACAATCTATACAGCTTTTTTGTTTTTTCAACGGAGGATTTTCGACATCATGAATCTTAACATAGCGTTTTCTGCAGTGATTACGCTCTGTTATTTATTCTTTTTTGCTATATCAATAAAGAGAAAAGCAAACGCACCGTAATTATACTTTAATTCTAAATCTTTTAACTGATCGTTTTCCTGAAGTAAGGGTAGTCGACACCTCTAATCGCATGTTTTTAATATTACTATGATATCGACATACTCCTGATGAACAGGTGCCAAAGAGAAGCTCGCGGGTTACATTGCCACTTCCAACATCTACACTACCGCTCACGCCCTCATCTTTTCCATCTGTTTGATATATCAGAGTGTAGGAAACATCACTCGCCATCTGAAGATTGCTGAAAGTCACTAGCAATGCCTTGCGATCTGAACGAAGTCGAGGATATACGCTGATACTTTTTGCACCGGCTGATTTTCGTACTGGATTGGTATTAGCCTGACTAAAGCGGGGCAAAACCTTCGCTTCAACAATAGGTGAAAAAATGAAGAGAAAAAACGACAATACGAACAGTGTTACTTTTAGACTCATATTTCAAGTGTAACAAATATTATTTCCATTGCAATTCCAAATGATATGTTATACTACAATTATGAACAAGAAGGTGCTATTTATTATTCTTGTAGCAGTAGTGTTGGGTAGTTCATCGCTCCTTTTGTTCAGAAAGAGCAAATCTATTTCTCCGATTAGCGATTCAGATACTAGTGAAACCCTTGGCATAACTACCAACCCTGCTTCAGTGAAGATGAAAGAATACATCGATCCCGCAGGATTTAAGTTTAACTATCCGGAAACAGTGACCGTATCAAAAGGTGATAGTAAAGGCACCGATATTTATTCTTCTCTTGAGTTAAGATCAGAAGATGCGGCCGGAATGATTTCGTTATTGGTAATTGATTCAAAGTATAAAACGCTCGATGCTATCCCCACCACATCGGCAGCCATCCTCAAACGCACTAAATTTGGTCAACTTGATGCGGTGCAAAACACCTCACCAACGAAGTTACAATTACAGGCGCTCGATCAAGGAGTATTATTCACTCTCACTGCAAATCTGAATACACAGCAAGATTTCTGGTTAAAGGTTTTTGAATCAATACAATCAACTTTTAGCTTTGTTCGCCCTGAGTCAAAACCGGCAGGAAACACCACAACAACTACCGATTCTTCAGATGATAGTGTAGAATATGAGGGTGAAGAAGTTGTAGAATAACACTTCCCTCATGGAATCCAAAATAGATACCCATTTCCTTAGTCTCATCGTTCCTATCTACAAGCAAGAAAAGACTATCGTTGACAATCTTAAACAGATTAAGCTCGTACTCGATAATATTCGATATGATTATGAAATTATTGCGGTAATAGATGGGGTCGTAGATAAGTCCCTTGAGAAGATAAAAAAAACGAAGATGGAGAAAGTGAAATGCATTACTTACAAAGAAAATCTTGGAAAAAGTTTCGCGATCCGACTGGGCATGAATGAGGCTCGAGGCGATTATGTAATGTTTCTGGATTCCGGGATGGAGATAGACCCAAACGGCATCTCAATGCTGCTGGAACACATGGAGTGGTACAATGCAGATATTATAGTTGGATCAAAACGTCACCTTGCATCTCGGGTAACATATTCATGGCAGCGCAAATTATTGAGTCAGGGATATTACATACTGGTAAAGCTGCTTTTTGGTATCCGTATCCAAGACACTCAGGCAGGAATAAAGGTATTCAAAAAAAATGTTCTGCAAAAAATACTCCCTCGCATGGTAGAGAAAAAATTTGCCGGAGATCTTGAGATGTTGGTCGTTGCAGACAGTATCGGTTTTGATCGTATATTTGAAGCGCCAATAAAGCTCGACTATACATTTGCCAATCTGACCTCAGCCGCTACATTTAAATCGATATTGTGTATCCTGCTTGATACGCTTGCTATTTTTTATCGGAAGAATATTCTTGGTTATTATAAAAACTCACACCAGAAGTTGACCTACCCCAGAGATCTCAAGATCATTAAGTTTTCCTAAATTACATGAAAGAAAAAAATCCTCTCGTTTCTGTCATTATTCCTGTCCGGGAGATTAATTATCACATCATATTTGAAAATCTTCCCGCACTCAATAAACAGACATACCAGAATTATGAAGCGATCGTACTTCCTAACGAACATACCCACTATGATCTTACACTTCTCAAGCAATATCAGTGGCTTCGTATTATTCCAACGGGTAAAATAACTCGCCCTGCCGAGAAACGGGACATCGGAACAAAAGAAGCGAAAGGCGAAATCGTTGCATTTATTGATGATGACGCGTTTCCAACTCCTCATTGGTTAAAAACTGCGACGGATTTGCTGAAAAAAAATAACATTACTGCAGTGTGCGGGCCGGGTGTATTACCTCCTCAAAGTAATCAATGGGAAAAAGTTTTCGATGAGGTGTTGAAGACAAAATTTGGCAGTGGGGGATATGAATATCGTTTTGTGCCAAAAAAAGCCCGCTATGTAGATGATTATCCATCCATGAATTTTCTTATTCAAAAGAAACTGTTTCAAAAACTTGGTGGCTTTAACAGTGATTACTGGCCAGGAGAAGATAGCAAATTATGCAATGATTTAGTATATGGAGAAAAACAGAAAATTTTGTATCACCCTGATGTTATTATTTATCATCACCGGCGTAAGGATTTAATCGGATACTTGAAACAGCATGCCAACTATGGATTTCATCGCGGAGCATTTTTCGCCCATGGCGATCAGAATTCCCGAAGATTTGCATACCTTATGCCAACGCTTTTCGTATGGTATCTCTTTGCCGCACTCATTACCATTGCTCTAATTTTTATGTTGCGGTGGAATATTGTCCTATTACTTATTGCAGTATCACCGTTACTCATCTATATGGGAGGTATGTTGTTTATTTTTCTCTCCGCACTCATCAATGCTAAAAATCTTTTTATTGCAATAGTATCACCTCTCACATTGTTTCTCACTCATATCCTTTATGGTATACTTTTCATGAAAGGTTTTATGAAAGGAATACAGAAACATTCTTCGATCTATGACTAACGATCAAATCAAAACCATAAAAAGGGGTGATATTGAGATTAAAATCATACGAAATATTTGTATTGGTGCTGCAACATGCACCGTCTATGCTCCCAATACGTTTGATCTTGACGAACAAAACATTGCGATTATCAAAGAGGGCGACTGGGACAAGCTCGAAAAGATTGTCGCTGCGGCAGTCTCCTGCCCGGTATTTGCAATAGAGGTTTACGAAAAAGACAACAAGCTTTATCCAAAGGAATAATTTTTGAAATATCAATAAGTTACTTAGTTAATTGGTTATTTGGTTAGTTAGTATTAACCAAGTAACTAAGCAACCAACTAGCCTTCAACTCAGCGCATATAATGGCTTGACAACTATTACTCATTTTGTGATACTTAGAGAACATGAAAAAACGTTCCACCGCGAGAAAACCTTCAGATATCCGTGTTGTTGTAGGATACCCTCCAATAGAATCAAAAAAAGGCACACCGCTTCTTTCACAGAACCGGCAATTTCAATACTTTAACGCACCTACCTATATCTATCCTATGGTCCCTGCTTATGCTGCGTCGAATCTCAGAGATAAGGGATACAAGGTGTACTGGATGGATGGAATTTCTGAGCGAAAAACATATGAAGAATGGATGAAGGAGGTAAAAAAAGTAAAACCTGACTACTTACTCGTTGAGACAAAATCTCCGGTAGTAAAGACTCACTGGAAACAAATCGATGATATAAAAAAAAGATTGCCAAAACTAAAACTTATCTGGGTAGGAGACCACATCTCGTATCTTCCGCTTGAGATATTTGAAAATAGTAAGCTCGATTATGCGATAACAGGAGGAGACTATGATTTTGTTGTAGTCAACCTCTTAAACCATATTTATAAAGGAGAAGAACTGGAGGGTGGCATTTACTGGAGGACAAATAATGAAGATATCAAGGCAAAACCCGCGGGAACCGCGACTCTGAGCACTGGAGAAAAAATTCACAACAGCGGTCCCGCTTCGCTAAAACATAATCTAGATACGCTTCCATTTGTCGATCGTGATTTAACCAAATGGTACTTATATGCGTATGAAAATGGTAACTATAAATATACTCCGGCGACATACATGTACAGTGGCCGAGACTGTTGGTGGAATCGGTGCACCTTTTGCGTGTGGGATCACACAATAAATCCTCTCGGATCATACCGGAGCTTTTCACCGGAGCGGTTGTTTGCAGAAGTCAAACATGTTGTTGACAACTATGGAATAAAAGAAATTTTCGATGACGCAGGCACTTTCATGATCGGTCCAAAATTGAAACGATTTTGCGAACTGCTTATCGAAAGTGGCTATAACAAAAAAGTACGGTATGGAATCAATATGCGATTTAATGCGCTGAATCAGGAATATTATGATCTTATGGGTAAAGCACGTTTCCGATTCATTCTTTATGGAATGGAATCGGGTAATCAGAAAACACTTGATAAGCTCGATAAAGGTACGAAGGAGGCTGATGCAATTAATGGACCGAGAATGGCTAAAAAAGCAGGTCTCGATCCTCATATCACAATTATGTTAGGGTACCCTTGGGAAACGTATGAGGAAGCACGAAGAACAATAGAAATTGCAAAATATGCATTTAAAAAAGGATATTATGAAACAATGCAGGCTACGATCGTTATTCCCTATCCGGGCACTCCTCTCTATCGTGAATGCAAAGAAAAAGGATGGCTGCTCACCGACAATTATGAAGATTTTGATATGCGACAACCAGTTATGAAGACGCCATTTCCCGTGGCGAAGATTTATGAGCTCGAGCAGGAATTATACGCGTGTTTTATGACACCACAATACATCATAAGAAAAATTCTCGGGGTGCGAAGCGCTCACGATTTTATATATCTTTTTTACATGGCAAAAAAACTGATTGGACATCTTCTTGACTTTGATCCGAATCAGACAAAAGTTAATTACTGGTCTTTCGCATTCTGGAAAAATGCGGCATCAAAATTGTTCGGTCATTTCTTTACACCTAGGACCTCAGTTGATGCTGAAAAAAGTAGAATACAACTTGCGGATAGTGCCGTAAATCTCTAATCTTCCCTATTATATGATTGAATTTCTGATGCATGAGCTTCTTCATATTACCGCAAGTCTGGGGGTAGGATATGTTGTTTGGAGACGATATGGAAAGCTTTTGTACGCAATGAGCGCCGCAATCATTGGAGGAGTGCTAATCGATCTCGATCACCTCTTTGATTACTATACTGTATTTGGATTTTCATGGAATTTAGAATATTTTATAAAAGGATACAACTTTCTTAAGAATGATAAGATATATGTACTTTTTCATGGGTATGAATATGTAATTGCTCTACTTATCTTATTCGCTTTCCTCTCACCTGCATATAAAAAACTGAGAATCGCTTTACTTGCATTTATCTTGGCCTTCTTTTTTCATTTAATCATAGATACGGTAACTAATGACATTACACTAAAGGCATATTTTATTGGTGAGAGGATGAGAAATAACTTTCAGATTGAGAAATTGATTTCGCCTGAGGGATACAAAGAACACCTAGAACGAAAGAAGAATCTTAATCTATAATTGCGAAAGCGCCTTTTTAATCTGAGTGTTTCCCGGATCAAGATCTAGCGCTTTTTGTAACGATTTGCGAGCGTCCTCTTTTCTACTCATCTGATAATAGATAATTCCGAGATTGTAATAAATTTGGGGATTGTTGGGCGAAAGCTGGAGCGCCTTTATTAAATATTTTTCAGTCTTTATGAAATCTTTCCTATCAAAGTAAATAATACCAATAGCCTGGTAAGATTGCCAGATTGAAGGATTTATTGCGAGTGCCCTTTCATAACTTTTCTGCGCTTCCTCAAGATTCCCATTCTGATAGTATGCATTTCCCAAATTATGATATGCGTCAGCGTACTTTGGATTTAATTTCGCCGCGAGACTGAATTCTTTAATTGCCGCCGGAAAATTCTTGTGTCTGAAATATACATCGCCCAAATTATTGTGAGTTTTTGGATCAGATGGAGAAGTTTTTGAGGTTGCAAACCAGAGGGTATCCTCGTTCTTCCAGTCGTTATTTCTTATCGCTGTTCTTACGCTAAACACAATGATAAGAACTGACGCAACAACATATAATAACTGTTCTTGTTTGTATTTTCGCAGGAATAGGAATAGGAGATAAGAAACGGTAAAAAATACTCCCAGTGACGCAAGGTATACATACCTCTCTGCCACAACCCATGCAACTTTTAACGGTGTCAAGGTCGGTAGCAAAAGAATAATAAAAAAGACCAACCAGAAAAAAATCCTTTTATTCTTAAAATAGGCAACGATTATAGAACTGAAAAATAATACGACAATAACAGTGCGAATACTGTATTCAAGAATTGAAAACTGTAACTCTGAATGATAAAGAGTAAGTTTATCAGGCCATATGAATAGTTGAAAATAAGAAGTCAGCGAGACAGGAATCTGAATCAATGGGTTGTGAAAACCACCGGTTTGATAGTAATCTTCTTGCATACCTCCGATTCTCGCTCCCAACCTGCCAAACGCTAAGAGAAACCATATTCCAACAATGAAGTAGTAAGGAGCTAATCGTTTCCATGCCTGTGTTAATCTGCCAAATGTGAGTTCAAACAACGTTATAACCAATGGCAACACCCAAGCAGAACGGTAGTTAGACGTTAGGGCAATGATAAATAATAGGAGCGAAGCGAAATAATATCTGTTGCGTATTCTGAATGCAAGATATGCTATGAAGGACGCCAAAATGAAAAAACTGTATTGTGCATAGGTACCACCCGATATCCATACGATCGCTTCACTGATCGCAGGATGGATAGCCAATATTGCAGCGCTGAGGAACGCTATTGGTCTATTTGAAAAATAATAAATTGTTATGTATGAAAGCCACACAACACCAAGGTGAAAGAATACATTAATTAACCGGAAAAAAAGTGGATTCATGCCGCCAATCTTGAAGGCAATAAGGTAGAGAAGGGGGCGGAAGAAATCAATGGGATCAGAGAATACGTACTGCAGGTTTCCGATCACTCCCGGCCGCTTTAGGATAACCGGTATGTCGTCGGATACAAACTGATTAAAAAACGAGTTAGCATAGGTCGCGATAACTATGACTGTTAAAACAAGCAGAAACGGTAAATTCTCTACGAAAAAATTAGAGAAGTTCGTGAAGATTTTAGTATCAAATGAGTAGGATTGTTTGACTTCGCGTTGACCTGTTGGGTTATCTCGCAGATCTTTCTTTGTATACCGATCGACAACGTCAGGATCAACTCGAAGTTCTCTCGCGATATTTTCTATTGAGGATTGTTTCCATTGCTTTCGAATGAACTGTTTTTGTTTATAAGTAAGACGCATGGTGGTATGATCTCTATGTTATACTAGATTTTGCCAAGATTTACAAACTTATCTCAATGCTGATTATCCGCCCAAAGACTATCTTATTTACCCTGATTTTTATACTTTCTGTAATTGGAATATTTGTTATTAATAAATCAAAAAACAATAGTAGTAATGTACAAAGTACTTATGTGATCCACCCGCTCATCAACTACCTAATCTGTCTCGAGAATGTAAATATCGAAAGAGAATTCATTATTAATAACTGCAATGCGAACGATGTTCCATTTCCAAAAGTTGAGATTCCACCATTCAGCAATTTCTATATCTTTACTCAAATTGAAGAATCGCTTAACAAACCCGAGTCACTGCAACTGAGCTCTAAACGGATAGGAGAAATTGCCCGTTGGGGAGATGCATTACGGATACAGGGATCTTTTTCAACAATTGATTCTATTCTCGCTTGGTGGAACAATCCTGATTCGGACAAGAATACTGATAGCTGGGAATCTGAATTTGCGCGATACTATAATGCAATTAATGATTCATCTCAAATCGCGGGGAAAGATTATGCGAAACAGAATGTTCATTTAGTACAGATTCATCGGCATCTTAATTATCATGAAAATCTTATCAATTCTGTCATACTATCACTGCAAAAATCTTCTCAGGAGAAGGTGTACCTTCTGAGTCTCAGTGAAAAACTATTTGCATTGCTGAAAAAAAAACTCAATGCGCAGCTTCCTATTGAAGGAAGCATTCTTGGGAATCGCTATAGCCTCAATAGTATTAATTTCGGTAGATACACTCTCATACCAGACATCGAAGAAAAAGAAATTTGGGAATTGTTTATCAACGGTAGATTAAAACATTCAGAATTCTCTCCAGTATACAATCAGCAATTAGTTAAAAATGTCAAACTTGAAAATAACACTATTGTCGAACTTTCACCAAAGCAATCAATTAATCTTCTGAAAGAACAACAGTGGAATTTTAAAGAAAAAACGGACAATAACATTTATGAATACTTACTATCGATATCTAAAATACAGATCAATAAAAAATACCTTATTTCTGTTACTTATTTGGTAAAAGAAATTAAATTACTTAAACTGGAGCAGGTATCTTTAAAGAATCCTAAAGAAACAATTACAATGTGGCAGAAAAATACCTTTCCTACCAATAATAGAAAGAGTGTCCATACTGCTGTTAGATTTTATCTGGATAGTGGCAGTGCCACAACGCAGTTTGTTCTCCAATCATTAACACCTATGTCGTCTGAGATGCTCAAAGATTTGGAAATACAAATAATTCCCGTATTCAATCCCGATCTTACTCTTATTGCTGAAAAAAATACTAACAATATTTTAAATCAAAATGTTCAAAATCCTTTTTTGAAATTATTATTCGGACTGATCGCTTCATTTGCGTTCTTTCAATTGATAAGAGAAATAACAATTCCACAGAAAATTAAGAATTATATTAAGGAATTTGCGAGGCAAACACGGTATCTGAACATCAGTAGCTTAGTAATAGTATCTATTATTGCTACAATATTTTTCCAATTGCCCCCTGCAATAATATTAGTCGTAGTAACCTATACATTGATAATGACCGTAATCGGTTTCCAGATATCGCTAAAAAACTATACTAAATTATTACTGCTATTAGTGTTTGCGGATTCGATATTTTTTGGATTCGGTTTTAAGGGCATAGCAGAACGGATCGCTATCTGGGTATACCTTACTCTCTGTATAATGATGCTGTATCCGATACACAACAAGAGTTTAAAATCATAACCGTATGTCACCAATTGTGTCAGTCGTTATAACAACCAAAAATGAGGAAAAGAATATTGAAAATTGCCTGAGATCTATTCGACTGCAAACATATTTAAAAGATAAAATTGAGATTGTTGTGGTGGACAACAATTCATCTGATACTACAAAACAAATTGCAAAGCGCTTCACAAAAAAGGTATACAACCAAGGACTGGAGCGATCCGCTCAAAGAAATCTCGGTGCAAAAGTAAGTGCGGGAAAGTATTATCTCTACCTTGACGCAGACATGATGCTTCATGAAGGTGTTCTCCGAGAATCAATTGACCTTATGGAAAAAAATCCCAGCATTGTTGCGCTCTATATTCCAGAAATAGTTATGGGGAATACATTTTTTGCGAAAGTAAGAAGACATGAACGGAGTTTTTATAACGCTACGGTAATAGATTGCGTGCGATTTATCAGAAAAGATATTGTTCAAGCAATTGGCGGGTTTGCTGAAGATCTTGCGGGTCCTGAGGATTGGGATTTTGATAAGAAAATCAGAGCCAAAGGAAAAGTCGCATTAATCTCATCGCCTGTTTACCATAATGAAACAAACGTCACGCTCAGATCATACCTTAGGAAAAAATCATATTACTCGAAGAGCTTTAACCGTTATATTCAGAAGTGGGGAGCCGATGACCCTGATATTAAAAAACAGTTCGGAATCTGGTATCGGTATGTAATTGTGTTTGTTGAAGGTGGAAAGTGGGTTAAACTTATTACTCATCCAATATTAACGACCGGAATGTTATTTCTCAGACTACTCGTTGGAATCAGATATCTACAAATTAAGAACAAGTTCTAATGCACAGCGTACAAAAGAAAATCGTATTTTTTGTAATACTGCTTATCGCTATTATACTTCCTCAAATCTGGCTTCACGGAGATTACATCTATATTTCTGAAGAATATAATTTTGTCAATTACCAAAACAGTGTTCTAAAAAATACCTATTCATGGGATTCTTCGTTTAATCAAGGTAACCCGGTATTCGTAAAAGACCATTCAACTATTTTTCCCAATGGTATTTTCTTTTACTGGTTATCAAAACTCAATATACCAAACCACGCAATCCAAAAAATATATTTATCAATCATTATATTCATTACCCTGTGCGCATCCGTCTATACGTTGTCGTTATTTACTAAAAATGAACTGATCATTCTTAGCGGAGCTTTATTTTTGTTCTTTAACTTTTATGTAAAATCAACGATGTTTTACTCGGCAAAGATGTTTCAACTCATTCTTATGCCACTTTTCTTTGCCTGGCTATATCAATTTCTCAAAACGGGAAAATTAAAATATGTTTTCTATAATTACATCAGTTTTTATATCTTCCAGGGCATATTTACCAATCTACCCACCTTGTTCGCAACGCTCACAAGCTATATACTTGCCATATTTTATTATCTATTTGTTCAGAAAGAGTCCGTATTGAATTATTTTCATCGAAAAATCCACTGGATAATAATCTTTTTTGCGTTTCTCATCCCGCTCTTTTTTTACCATTTATTATTATACTATTTCCATTTATTTTCTAGTGACACTCTTGCCAGAAATCAAACATTCCAGATTTTTAAAGCGCTGGTGTCACCAATTAGCTTTATATACCAGGGAAGAGGAGCGTGGTGGGAGACGACTCTCATATATAATTCATGGATAGGTTTTTACGATAATATCTTTGTTGTACTTTTTTCTTTTTTTCTTTTTGGAGTATGTTTCGTATCACTGCTGCAAAAAAGGCCAGATAGGATTACTATTTTTTGGACAATAATACTTCTTTTATCGATTTCTTTAGCGAGTGGATCCTCATTCTATCCGCCCCTCTATGAATTGATATTCGAGAATATTCCATTGTTTTTCATATTTAGAGAACCTTTGGCGAATTTCATGCCGATCGCTATTTTCTCTATGAGCGTATTGTTTGTAATAAATTTGGACCGGTTGCAAAAGACGACTCTTACTGCAATGTGCATCGTGTTCATTATCTTAAAATCGCTTCCTTTCTTTTCTTTCAATTTCTTTGGACATACCACACAACGATGGTCCATTCCGTTTTTGAAACCACCTTCCTACTGGTATGAATATGAAAAATGGACGGAGCGCACTCCTCAGGCAAGCATACTTTCAATTCCGTTAGATCAGTTTCGCAAAGACTGGTATAAGGAAAATATCGGTAACGCTTATCAGGAGATAACCCAATCATTCGGGCAGGCTAATGCTATTTTTTCTTTTCACAATAATGCATTTGGCTATTTACTTGACACGTTCACGTCTTCTGGAAATCCTAATGTGATAAAAATCACTCATGTTGACTATGCGCTTATCCAATATGACACTCATAAGGACTACTCTACTTATGCTTCTGATGAATTAGGTCGACACATTGCGTCAAAATTCAAAGAAAAACCAGTCAAATGGTTTGGTGACAAACTTTCCTTACATGCAATAAAACCAGAAAACTACCTTCCGCAAATATATGCAGCTGAGGAATTAGTTACGGTAGGCACTTTTGGAGCTCTGGTTAATCTTATTAATGATGACGATTACAATCTTAAAACAGCGACATTAGTCAAAACACAACTCCCTCTTTCAGGATATTATTATCAGGATAAGATAGCAATTCAAACCCCTCAAATTAGTTATACGAGAATCAATCCAACAAAATATACGGTAAATATTCAAAATGCAAAGGAGATGTTTCCACTGGTATTTATACAAAACTTCAATCCACAATGGAAAGCATATATTGGAAATACTGCAATAGACGAGAAGAGTCATACCATAATACACGGTTATGCTAACGGCTGGTTTATTGATCCACAGATTATCTGTAAGAACGGTAATTATTGCAAGAGCAATAGTGATAACACTTATGATATGGTACTTCGATTGGAATATGCACCGCAAAAGATATTCAC
>CAZAJT010000004.1:9409-43311 GCA_964485585.1 uncultured Gammaproteobacteria bacterium | reverse complement strand
ACTAATAACCATGTCACACTCACTCATCTCCATTATCATCCCCGTTTTTAATGAGCAAACGAATATCCACCCACTGTTAAAACGACTTACTGCATCGCTCTCCGATTACTCTACTGAAATTATCTTTATTAATGATGGATCAACCGATGATACGGTTACAACTATTAAAGAAGAAATAAAAAAGAACAAAGCGATCAGGCTAATCAGTCTCAATAGAAACTTTGGTCATCAGATGGCGCTCACCTGTGGATATCGTCATGCGAATGGTGACAGCGTGATAAGTCTTGATGCAGATCTGCAAGACCCCCCAGAGATCATACCCGCCATGATTAAAAAGTGGCAGCAGGGAACAAAAATCGTATATGCACAACGGGCAAAACGTGACAACGACAATATGCTCAAACGATTTACTGCTCGAATCTTTTACAAATGTATCAACTTCCTCTCTGACACTTCTATTCCGGAGGAAGTCGGTGATTTTCGGCTCCTTGATCGGACAGTAGTTGATTTCTTAAATGCGCTTCCTGAGCACTCCCGATTTTTGCGGGGACTCGTGGCATGGGGCGGATACCCGGTAGCGTTTGTCTCATTTGAACGGGACAGGCGACATGGCGGCATCACGCATTATCCGCTGTCTAAGATGATTAACTTTGCGCTGGATGGCATTACTTCTTTTTCAACAAAACCGCTCCGTCTCGCCTCATATATGGGTTTTTTCACAGCGACTTTAGGTTTTTTTGGTATTATTTATGCGGTCATCGGAAGGTTTTTATTTTCTGCCTATTGGGTGACGGGCTGGACGTTGCTTTTCGTCGGCATTATGTTTCTGGGAGGTGTGCAACTTATCACCATTGGTATCATCGGCGAATATATCAGTAAACTATATACAGAAGTCCAACGAAGACCGCAGTATATCATCAAAGAAACCGTGAACGTATGAGAGCACTTGGATACATCTTCATTGTGGCAGGAGTATCGTTGCTTCTTTTTGCGGGATACAAATATCTGACTAGCATTGATCGTGTTGTCTCACCTGTCCCGGAAGAAAAAGGAGTACGCGTCATCATTGTCACCCCGACGAAATAGTTATGAGTTATGTGCCGGGAATCGTAAACTGAAAGATCTTGTTATTATTGCCGAGAAATAAGAAGTCTATAACTTTCAATAGCGCGGTGGCGCTTAAAAAGAGAATTAGACCAAAAAGCGCGTAGCGAAACGTCCCTTGGGCTTTCTTGACTTTTTCCGGATCGCCAAATGAGGTTATGTAGGTAAACGACCCAATAAGAAACATGATAAAGAGAGAAAGAATAAATAATGCGCCGGAAATCGTAATAATATTCTGAAAAACTACTTCTAAACATTTCAATGTGGGAACGCCATCAACAAGACAGGTTTCTGTGATTTCACCAGGATTTGAAGGATTTCTCACTTCCCAATCACGCAATTGAGATAAAAGAATAAGGCTGAGAATCATTTACGGTCCTCTTTTCTCTAGTAATGCCGGCAAAGTAAGCGGACAGGAAATACCAAAACAAATTACTTTATTGAATACTACTATCTCGAGCGTCCAGAATATGGCTAGTACGATAACGATGAGAAGAATGCCGACGATTGCCGCCTGTATTTTTTCGCGGGCTTTCTCGACATTTTCTTTATTGCCCCCTGAAGTTACCCATGACAAAGCGCCAAGCAGTAAATACAGTAGTGCGGCAAGACCCGCAATGACAAAAAAGAAACGGATCAAGAATGTTAGAATCTCACCCAGCGTTGGAATCTTAAAACCCAGTTTATTTTCATCAATTTGTATAGCAGAGGTAGGAATTGGAGTTGCCGCATATGATGAATCGGTAAAAGCAAGAACGGCGAGAAGGAAGAAAAATACTTTCATATACAGTGAAACAGCACTGTTTTTGATTTTTTCACTAAGTAGCATGATAAGTTAAAGATTAACGAAGTTGCAAACCTTTGTCAATAGCATATTGATCTATTCCTCTCCGGTTCGAAACTGCAGCGCTTCGGCAACATAGGCTTTCTCAATATTGTCTGTTCCCGTCAAATCAGCAATTGTCTGTGCGACCTTGATAGTTTTGAAGTAAGAGCGGGCTGACAACGAAAGTCGAGTTACCGCCATTTTCAAAAGATCTACTGCTTCTGGAGTAGGATGACAAAATCGTTTAATATCATTAGGCGACATCTCTGCGTTGGTTTTGACCGATGATTTTACAAACCGCTGGTGCTGCCGAGTTTGTGCTGCAACAACCCGACGTTGCACATCGCCACTGGATTCTGACTCTTGTGAAGTAAACAATTTCTCGTGCTCCACCATTGGCACATGCACTTGCAGATCAATGCGGTCGGTGAGCGGGCCGGATACCCGTTTCCGATATCGTGCTACCTGCGCAACAGTGCAACAACAGCGCTTTTTCGGATGACCAAGATAACCGCACGGACAGGGATTGGACGCGGCAAGAAACAAAAAACGGGCAGGAAACGTGACAGAGCCGGCAGCACGCGATATCGTTACGCACCCATCCTCCATTGGTTGCCGGAGTGACTCAAGCACCGAGCGGGTGAATTCGGGAAACTCATCTAAAAACAGTACCCCTCGATGTGCAAGTGAGATCTCTCCCGGTGTAAGATCGCTGCCGCCACCGATGAGGCCGATACGCGATGCAGTATGATGAGGGGTGCGAAATGGTCGAACTTTCGAAAATATTTTCTTATGGGATAAACCTGCCACCGAATAAATCTTTAACACCTCTAACATTTCCAATTTTGTCATCGGAGGAAGAATAGAGGGAAACGCTCGCGACAGCAGGGTTTTGCCGGTCCCGGGAGTACCGATAAGATGGAGATTGTGAAATCCGGCAGCGGCAATCTCAAGCGCCCGCTTTGCTTGATCCTGACCTTTTACGTCTTTCAGGTCTAGATAATCTTCTTTTTCTGTGGTAATAAACGGCGCAGTAGTCGGGTGAAACAGTTCGATCAATCGCTCGTCATTAAGATGTAATACGAGATCAAGCAGAGTGGACACCGGATAGACCGTCACATCATCGATCAAATACGTTTCTTGCACATTCGTCATAGGAATAAAAAGATTTTTGATACCGTATTCTTTTGCCATAAGCGCAATTGAGATAATGCCGGAGACGCTTCGTAAGCGTCCCTCGAGCGACAGCTCCCCAATAAATAGACTGTCGTTCACGTTCTATAAAACCCGATGCGGCAAGAATGCCTACCGCAATTGGCAGATCAAAACTGGAGCCGGTTTTAGGAATATTCGCAGGCGCAAGATTAACGGTAATGCGTGAATCCGGCATCTCATAGGACATATGGATAATCGCAGTACGTACTCGATCTTTTGCCTCGTCAACCGCCTTGTTTGGAAGACCAACAATGGTAAACGTCGGGAATCCCCGATTCGCCACATCAACTTCAACCTCAATAAGTACGCCATCCACTCCAACCGTCGCACCTGCAAATACTTTTGCCAGCATACAACCATTGTAGTAAGAGTCTGTTTTAAAGACCATGGACTATAATCCACAATGGTGCACGAAATTGGCTTAAAGAGGAATAGGGGGAGGAAGCGGTGATTTATTCTTGTTATACAGATAAAATCCAAGCAGAATGCCGACGGCACCAAGAAGTACGAGGAGCAAGACTACTATAAGAAGCATTGCGCTCTGTTGTTGATTCTGTTGTGGCCTCACCGATGCTCCGCTGCCTTGTTGACCGTTTCCTCCCAGTTTGTTTTGCGCAAGGGGAAATGACGATGGGGGAGAAACCGTTTTTCCTGATGGCTGTATATCATTTTTTACAACACCTTTTGCATCTTTATATTGATTCACATCAACCTTACTTGTTACGATATATTGCAGATTTTGTGCTAAAAATTTTGAAGGAGCAACGTCAACTTTCGAACCGGTTGCAGATAGATAGCGGAGTTTATATGGCATAAACGGAAGATATTCTGAAGTAATCTTAAAATATCCCTTTCCATCCGCCTTTGTTTGATAATAGGGACTATCGGCGAAGGTAAGATATACTCCGACGGTCGAATTGGGTAACAGTTTTCCTACTCCATCATATGCATATCCTTCAATGTAGGTAAGAATCGGTTCTACTTTCACTGACGTTGTTTCTTGCGCGTGAACAAAAAAACGCTTCAACAAAGAAAGACCGCTACGAGTAAGGTCAGTCTTTTCCCACTCGACAAACCCAAAAAACTCTCCGGTTTGTAGCTCGCTTTTATCAATCTCTATCCTAAATTTCCCTGTCTTATCTGACTGAACTTCTTTTAATAACCTGCCTCGGCGAAGACTCACTGCATCAGTGCTGGTTGTATCATATTGAGCTGAAAGTACCCGTATTTTTGTCAACGGATGGCTTGCAACTCCTTCTATCACTTCCTTTGAAGAAGTACCAATGGTTTGATGGAAAAAATTCACCTCAACCGGATATTGCCGCCCTCCGACCACTGCTGAATCGAGTGGAATATCGCGGTGTTCCAATTTTCCTATCTGCCGTATCTCTTCTCCTTTGTAAACATCTGAATAAACCGGAGTGTTGATCGTTTGCTTCGTGGGAAACGTATAACCGGAAAGAGCGGGAAGAAGTTTGTAAGTACCATCTGCCACCACGAAGCTAAATTCTCCATTTGCCGTGGTTGTTTGCGGATTGGTGACGCCCAACTCATCAACTTGCGTAAATATTCCCGCCGTATTCTTCTTTAAAAGCTGGACATTTACTTCCGGTATTGGCTCCAGCGACTGACTATCAAAAACTTTTCCATACGGATCCCAGGCAATAGAAACACAGTCCTTTGAAGCAGTCTCAAAATTAAAGGTACCCTGCTGCTGTCCGCCTTCGGTTCCTGATCGAATAGTTTCTGGTTTATATTTATTCAGAGCAAAAAACTGTCGAGGCACACCACCGGGAGTAAAGCTTATCCACTCGAAAGGACCGACGGTGCCAGCGCTCGTGCTTTGTGTTTTTTGAGAAGCTTGTGTTTGATCGGACGAATTTACTATGCCACGAAACTGATATTCTACGCCGCCACTGGAACGAGATGCTTGCAATTTGGGAAGATTATTTCCTGCTGCGGGACCCAGCGCTTCGGTATCAAAACTCTGTGATCCCGTTGTGCAGATTCTTGTATCACCGCTCCCCGAGGTGCCTGCTGGCACGGTAAGACATTCAAAAATATAAGTAGTAGCGTCCGGTAATGGACGTGTTTCATCTTTTGCGGTAACGCGCACGGAATGCCCCCGGTCATTATTCCGGCATCCGCTATCATCCCTGCTGCAAAGTACCGCATTCAGACATACCCATCGCTGCGCAAGCTCTTCAGCGGCTATACTTACATTCGGAGAAGTGAATAAGAAAAACGAGATGATAAATACGAACGCAGTTATCTTTTTCATACCATGATGTGTACATCTAACTGTAACAAAAATAAATAACCCTTGTCAATATATAATCTTTTCGCTACGATGATAGTATGCGTTTTATTATTCGCATTGGTATTGTTTTCTTTTTTTCTTTCCTATTCCTTTTGTATCCAAAAGCAAGTCTCGCCCTCTCCTATAGTCTTATTGCGCCATCTGGCCAACTCACCAGAGGACAGGAAATACAGTTTACGGTGACCATCGACACCGGAGGCGCACCAATCACTTCTTCGCAGATTGGATTATCGTATCAAACACAATATCTGCAGTATATCGGCACTACACCGGGGGAAGCGATGACACAACTGAACTCGCAGGATATCGGGAATGGAAAAATTATCCTTAATGGTACCAATCCAGCAGGCTATACAGGGAAAGGTAATTTAGCCTATGTTACTTTTAAGATCGTCGCGGAGGCTCCGGGATCTACTGAGCTGTGTACTTTATTTAACCCTCAAGTTACACCCACAGCAGCCGCGCCAACATCAGGACCAATTCCCACAACCGTGTTACCCACCCGACTACCCAAAAGTGGCGTCACCGCAAATGTTAGCATGCCAGTTATCGGTGGAATACTGATCCTCGCCTCGGTAGTACTTTTTTCCTATCGCGAATCATCACGCCGTTCTAAAAATAACCGAGCTTCATAGAATTTATGAACCACAATACAATCCTTAAAAAGGTATCTTTCTTCCTGCTCTTTGTAACAATCTTTGTACTTTTGGGCGTAATCCCAGCACAAGCGCAAACATCTACTCCACAATCGCTTGTCACCCCACCTATTGCTTGCAAAGGTGGCGGTTGTCCCCCTGAACTTAATGGTATTTACAATACTTCCGGAGGGGATGAGCGATGTGTAGAAACATATGTTGAATTTAAAGAAGCGCCGAACCGTCTCCACTTCTGGGCAGAGGATCCTGAGATTACTACACAGGGCAAAGCAGATGAACGGGCGCGCCAATTTATTGCCTGGACGCTGACAAAAAGCGCCATTGATGATCATCCGGTACTGAAATCCATCTGGAACATATCGCGCAATGTCTCCTATTTTCTTGTTGTGCTTGTCACCGCGATACTGGGAATTGGTTTTATTGTGGGCCAGCGGGCAAGAGTAAATGTCAAAATACAGGTCTGGCCAGCACTTCTAAAGGTGACAGGTGCACTTTTATACATCACCTTCTCTGCCACTATCGTTCTCATTTTTATCCAAATCTCAGAGATACTGATGAAGTTTTTTATTGAAAATCTCGGCGCGGACAAACTATTCAATATTTATTTTGCAGACACCAAAAGCGTTGAACAAAACTATACGAACTGGGTGGGCTGTCGAGACTTAAATCTGAGGGTACAGGAATCGGCAGGTACCGAATTGTTTTTGCTTCAGCTCACCAATATAACTTATTACGTTATGGGGACGATGATTATTCTGCGAAAAATCATTCTATGGTTTATGCTCTTTGTTTCTCCGTTTTTGGCAATACTTTTTCCTTTTGTCCTTATTAGAAATATCGGTTGGATATGGGTTGGGGTATTTTTCCAATGGTTGTTTTACGGCCCGTTATTTGCTTTGTTTTTGGGAGCAATGGCAAAACTCTGGCGGGAAGGAATTCCATTTATTTTTGACTTTCAACGGGCAAACAATGCCTCAGGTTATGTATACCCGACAGCAACAAACATTTTATATGGCGGCCCAGCACAACGATTAACCGTACTCAATAATGGAAACTACATCGATACCTTCGTAGAGTATGTTATTACCCTCATTATGCTCTGGGCAGTAATATTTTTCCCTTGGTGGCTACTCAGAATTTTCAGAGATTACTGCTGTGACGGTATATATGCAATGAAAAATATTCTTCTCTCAGTGTATGATCAGATGCGAGGCGGACCATCACCTTCTCCAACACCCTCACTGCCAATACCAACAAAAATGGGTACCGCGGTTGCGGTGCCAACCGCCGTTTCTCTCTCGGTGCAGGCAAAATTAGAGACCATCGAAGAAATAAAACGCACGCAAACACAGGAAATTATAAAAGCGCTCAGTTTCTCAGCAACAAAAATAACCGATATCGCACGGTTTGAAACCAACCATCAGGTACAGGAGACGGTACGGAAAAATCTTGAATACCTATCAAATCCAACCAGAGCGCAAACGCCGACCGAACGCCAGAAATATATGAATATCCGCACCGAGCTTTTTAATCGCGCGGTCAAAGAGGATTCTATTGCGAAACAGGTACTTATGGCGACCTCTACCTCCAAGTTTGAACAGATTGAGAAGCGAAAAGAAATTATTAAAACCATTCCAAATGCCTTAAAACCAGTGACTCTCAGCGCTTCACTTATTGACTCGGTAATAAACGATACTAAATTCTTAACTTCGGTTTCCCAAATGACACAAATCTCATTAGAGCAGATACAGAAAGTGCTCACTTCTTACAAAACGCAGGCTGCAAAAACGCAGACTGTAGAGGCGGTTGCAACCGATACTGGTGTACCGAAGGAAAAAGTATCACAGATTCTGCAAGCGGTCGAAGGCACACTCCAACAGCAAATAAATTCTTCGCTCGCTGATAGTGTCAGCACAAATACTTCTCTTGTCGATACCATTGCTCAAGATACTCAACTTCCTGCTCCTCAGGTGCGTACCGTACTTGCTTCATATAAATTCAATGTTCAGAAACCTGCAGATCAGATTGTTGACACCGTAGCAAAAGATACCGGAATAGCAAAAGAAAAAATAACAAACGTTATAAAAACCATGAATACTGCAGTAAAAACTCATACTGATCTCCTGCAACAAGTTGCTCAAAAAACGAGCATCGAGCCTTCACAAGTAGAAAAGATGATCTCCGAACCCACGCGCTTTATTGAGAAGACCATCAGTATTCCAGCAACTATCGCTCTTGAGGACTATGAAGACGTGAAGAAAATGTGGATACAGCAGTATGAAAAAGGAGAGGTGCCGGTTACCGAAAACATTACTTCGCGGGAGCAGTGGGTAGATCAAGATATTGTCTTTATCACCAATACTCTCAATAAACTTCTCTCTCCCGAAGAAACGATAAGACTTCAGGGATTTGATGAAGTTGGGTACATCCTTCCTATATTTATGATGAATAATCTAAAAGGAGAAGAGCTTATGGTGTATTTGAAAGCGAAGCTTGAAGGGGCAAAACAGGTGCAGGATCAGATTATGCGTGAGAAAGAAGTCGCGGCCCGACTCAAAACAAAAACAGAAGAAGTATTTATCGAGAAACCGGCTGCAGCCGTTGAGGAGATGACAAAAACAATGAGTGCTGAGGAACAACTCCCACCTGATAATAAACCCTCTGAGCAACCAACAACAGAAAAGACAACGACGATGGAAGAAGAGACTTCTAATAAATAGCCGAGAGGCGATAGACCATAGGTAGTAGAAATCACAATACAAACAATGCCTTTGGAAACTTTGTGAGTATTTCGGGCTTACCATTGCGCAGTAATATCGTATCCTCAATTCGCATTCCCCATTTTCCTTCGTAGTAGACTCCCGGTTCAATCGTGAAAACATGGTGATCGTGAAGCGTATCGGTTGATCGAAACGAAATACGCGGCGTTTCGTGAATCTGGAGTCCGAGCGCATGTCCGGTTGAATGCGGATAGTCAGGTAAACCATGTCGCTTCAGTGTTTCTCTACAGTAGAGATCGACCTGCTGAGCCCCTTTTTCATTGTTCAATTGCTCGATTGTTTTCTGTTGCGCATCCAGAAGTTTCTCATAAGTTTTCTGCACTTCACTAGATGGTTCTCCAATAAAAAACATCCGGGTAATATCGGAAACATAGTTGTTATATTTAATACCAAAATCAATAATGACCACTGAGTTTTTCCGAATTACTCCATTTCCCGTTGCAGTATTGTAATGAACAACCGCTGAGTTCACATCTACTGCAACGATCGGCTCGAATGCGAGCTGATACCCCTGTTTTCTAACCCAGAATTCTAGCTTGTAGGCGATCTCTTTTTCAGAAACACCAACGTGAACGCAGTTTTTAATCTCACGAAGACATTGATCAGCTAACTCACACGCCTTTTTTATACAAGCTATTTCTTCTTCATCCTTCATCCGTCTCAATTGTTGTATTAACTGCTTTGTCGGTTGCAATCGAACATTTGACAACTCTCTCCGGAACGACTGATATTCACTATATTTTACATCTTCTGCCTCAAACCCAATGGTTTTGATACTCTTTTTCCTCGCTAATTCCTGAAGATGAATGACGATAGATTTATCGAATGTAATGAGTCGCGGAGTAGATTTGAGATTTGACATTTGAGATTTGAGATTTTTTGTAAAGTATCTCCCATCAGTAAAAAAGTAAACCGCATCGCGAGTAACCAAAAGGTATGCTTCCCGTTCATCGGGCGATAACCCTGCAAATCCGGAAAGGTAAAGTATATTGTAAAAGTTTGTAACCAGTAATCCGTCAATGCCTTCCTTTTGGAAAACAGTCCTCAGTTTTGCAAGGCGCTGTTGATACATATGTTGCTATTGTATCAATTTTTCCCCTTGACAAAGTGAACGATTGTTTACTAAACTGTTGCTATGAGAGTGAACCATCTCGACCACGTCAAAAAGTTTTACAAAAGAAATAAGCGGCTACCTTCTTATTCTGAAATGCTTCGTCTTTTTCATTTCTCCTCAAAAAATGCTATCTATCGTATCGTACAAAAATGGATAGAAGAAGGCATGTTGAAAAAAACCAATAATAAGCTCGCGCCAACCTCGAGATTTTTTAGCCTTCCTCTTTTCGGTATTATTAAAGCGGGTTTCCCGATTCTTGCCGAAGAGGATAAAAGTTATCTCACTCTCGATGAATACCTCATAGAAGATCCCCAATCATCATTCCTCTTGCGGGTGAGTGGAGATTCACTCATGAACGCCGGAATTTTTGATGGCGATCTTGTTATCATAGAACGATCCCGCCAAGCAAAATCAGGAGATATTGTTTTAGCACAGATTGATCGGGAATGGACGCTCAAGATATTAAGAAAAGATCAGCAAAAAATATACCTTATAGCCGCAAATCCCGCCTACCCTCCTTTTTACCCGAAGCAGGAACTACAAATACACGGAGTGGTAAAAGCGGTGGTGAGGAAGTTTAATTAAATTATGAAGCGAATTAAGCGTATTGGCGTGATTCAAACGGCAAAAGTAGTAGCAATTTTATATCTTGTCTCGAGCGCTATCTTTACTATCCCATTGGGTTTGGTTGCAATGTTTACCGGTCAGAAGAATACGAGCGGAGGGATCTTTATTCTATTCTTTCCCCTCATTTATTTTTTTATCGGATTTGTAATCACTGCAATCGGTTGCAGTATTTATAACATCATTGCGCAGAAGTTTGGTGGGATTGAGCTTGAGTTGACAAAAAACACAGATGGCCGATAACAGCCATCTGTGAAAAGCTACCTACGAGCTTAGTATCACATACCAAGTATGGTGCCTTTATTCCTTCTTTTTCTTCCCCGTGCCATAAACTCTCACCTCCAATCATTCGATTAATTAACCATACGAATTCATAGTACTGGCCGGAAATAATAAAGTAGTAATAAGTTGGTAATAGTCACGTAAGAAGAGAGTTCACTGTTTCTGGAGTTCTACCGCAACCACCATATTCGGTGGCATGAGGATTGATCGTTGGAGCGTACCGTCGGTCACCGCAACATCTTTAATCGTAGTTGCGGTACCATCCAAGTAGGTAATAATTAACGTATAGGCACCATCCTGCATATTGTTAATAGCAAGAGGAACTGCCTCGTTGTTTTTATTATCTTTATCATAGTTGACAAGTACAACGGTTGTTTTATTAGGAGATGTACTTGCCATTGCACGCACATGAGTACCTTCGCCCTCTACATTCAAACTATTTCCCTCAAGCTTATTGAGTAGCTGGAGCGCAAAGTAACGCGGTTTCTTTTCTCCCGTGTAGCTCATCAATCCCCAGCTTGGCTTGGGTCCATCCTTAATCTCGAATAAAAATGCCAGCGCGAAGTTGTAGCGACTGAAGTTACGGATTGAGGCAATAGTATGAGCGGCGCCAACGTTTGTATCTGCGATAGGATTTGGTTCTGAGTCATATCCCCATTCACTAATAATACGCGGAAGTGATTGGAACCGTTGAAATTGTGGCTCTGAGAGCCAGGCATTAAAATCAGCGGCATCATCGGTATAATCATCAGTGTCTTTTGAATAGTGGTGCCATGATAAAAAGTCAATACGAATATTGTTGGCGACAACATAATTGAGTAATCCTTGCACCCAGTTTTTATACGCTTTTGTGGTGACCGGACCGCCGATAAAAAAGTTTTGCACATTTTGCGCCCGATTTGCACCCTGCACTGAGTGATAGTACAATTTCTTATAATCCCGGTCTCCGCCATAATAACTCCATTTTCCAAAAAGTTCCAGATCAGGTTCATTCCAGACTTCATAATAGATATCTTTCATTAAGTCGCCAGAATACTGACCGCAGATCTGAGTCGAAGTACCGCTGTAACGCTCTATTGTTTTCTGCACCACAAGACTCCATTCATCCCAATTATTAGGAGCCGCAATTACTGAGCCGTCAGAAGATAATACTGTGGGCATATAGCTGAGCGAAAGAAATGGTTTTGCGCCGGTCTGATAGATGTCGCAAACGGTTGCGTCCAGTTGATCCCATTGAAAGGTAAGATTACCATCGGAGCCGCGGGAAACAACATCGTAATAATCATAGAGATGATCAAGCCGAATATAATGAGGAGAAAGCGCCGCAACATCCGACACTACATTCTCTAACATGCGAACCCCTTTTTCCTCGCCTCCCTGCGCAAGCGAAAGCCATCGGGGCGAGACGGTACCGGTGGTACGTTTTATATCAATAACAAGATTTGCTTTTACCGCAGTCGCGCGTGAGGAATATTGAAAGTAATAAAAAAGACCCCCGCCAACAGCTACTACAATAGTAAGAATCATCAATAATCTCAGTATTTTCATGATCGAGATGAATTATTTTACTTTAGTATACTACCGGAAACACTTACTTAGTTTGGTATAATAGTTTTCTCTATGGAAAGAGGTCAGGATTTAGGAAAAGGATCAGAGCGTATGACTAGTTCGTTTCGGGCACCGCAAGTTGATTTACAACCTCCTCTCAATATTGGAGTTGCAACATCAGTTCAACAAATAGGTAGCGTAACGCCTTCACTCTCACCAGAAAAACAAGAGCTCCATAATGCTTTTCTCAATTTCGAAGCATACTGGATCAAAGCGCCAAGAAATGATCTTAGAGAACGGGAGGGTTTACCCCTGATTACTGATGATGACCTGAGGGAAAAAAGAGAGTTGGATTTAAAAGCGGCAGTTAAAAGACAGCGCGCAGAGTGGAATGAAAAATACCCATAATTTATTTTCTTCTTTCTAATCGCGAAAGTAATCCTTCAATTGCATGGACTGTTTCATTGCTCAGGTGGTGTTCGAGCCCATCAATATCTTTCTCAATGGTTTTTTCTGACACACCTAAAACTGTCAGAAAGTCATGAAGTATGGTATGACGTTTCCCGATTTTGCGGCCAACCCGTTTTCCTTTTTCAGTGAGTGTCAGTCCTCGATATTTTTCTAACACAATATAGCCGAGTGCCTCTAATTTTTGGAGCATTTTTGTGACTGATGCCGGTTTGATCGCAAGCTCCTCGGCAATATCACTTACCCGCGCATATCCTTTCTTTTTCACCAGCTCCAAAATCCGCTCAAGATAATCTTCACCAGAGGCTGTTAGCACTGTAAACATAGTAGTAAGACTTACGATGCAATAATATTATAAATCAACCAAACATTAAGGCCGGTAATAAATAGACCAACACTCAAAGCGAGAAGCTTAATGAGTGGTGGATTGACAAAGTCTCCCATCAGTCGCTTGCGGCCGGTGAAGAAAACGAGCGGAAGGACGGCAAACGGAAGTTGAAGACTTAAGATAACTTGACTGAGTACCAGAAGTTTTGCAAGACCGCTATTTCCATATAATGCGATAATGATAACCGCAGGAACAATGGCAAGGAGTCGCGTGATAATACGTCGTAACCATGGTTTTATACGCAAATTCAAAAAACCTTCCATAATAATCTGCCCTGCAAGAGTACCGGTAATGGTCGAGTTTTGACCGGAGGCTAACAGCGCTAAAGCAAACAGAAGACTTGCAATGCCCGTTCCAAGAAGTGGAGCGAGTAGTCGATAGGCATCCTGGATTTCTGCGATTTCGTGATAGCCGTTGGTAAAAAAAACGGCGCTGGAAACAATGAGTATCGCAGCATTGACGAAAAAAGCCAGCATGAGCGCTACCGTCGAGTCAATGGTAAGAAATTTGATTGCTTCTTGTTTTCCTTTCGGAGTCTCCTCATAATTTCTTGTTTGCACCACTGCTGAATGGAGATAAAGATTGTGCGGCATTACGGTTGCACCAAGAATACCAAGTCCAATGTAAAGCATATCTTTATTGGTAAAAATTTCCGATGTTGGAATAAATCCTTTGAGAAGCGGAACCATTTGTGGTTGGGAAAGAAATAACTCTACGCCGAATGCGAGAGTAATAGTGCTAATAAGCCCAATGACAAGCGCTTCCAGATATCGGAAACTCCTCTGCTGCAACATGAGTAATACAAGCACGTCGGCCGCAGTGATCAACACGCCTATTAAAAGCGGGATATGAAACAAGAGATTGAGCGCAATGGCAGATCCGATCACTTCGGCAAGATCACAAGCAGTAATCATTATTTCCGCCATTATCCATAGTATGAAACTTACCGGTCGCGGGAAGTAATCGCGACACGCCTGTGCAAGATCACGACCGGTGACAATACCAAATTTTGCCGAGAGGTGCTGGAGAAGAATTGCAAATAAATTAGACATAAGGATCACAAAAAGGAGCGTATACCCAAACTGTGATCCTCCCGCAAGATCGGTTGCCCAGTTACCAGGATCCATGTATCCTACCGCAACCAAATAACCCGGTCCTGAAAAGGCAAGCAGCTTGCGAAAAAAGGAGAATGTTTTGGGAATAGGAATCGAACGATGAACTTCCTCAAGACTCTTTGTTGAACTTTTTTTCTGCCACCCAAGGGTTTGCAGTAAATTCTGATGCGTCATGGGAGGATGATACCATAGCTAATATTTTTAGTCAAGACTAAAATTTGGGTTACGAACGACTATACATTCCCTCAAAACTCATCGTAAAGATGTCCTTGAGGGGACCGAGAAGATTGAGGAGCGGAATATCTATCTCGAACATCTCAGGATATTTTATGATAAACCGCTCCTGAAGCGTATGAAAGCTTTTTACCATATTCTGGAATTGGGAGATCCGTAGTTTATTGAGTGATTCAAATTGTAGCCAGTAATCATCGGCTGTCAGGAAACTCTTTACTTTTTTAGTATAGACAATGCGCTTAATAATGTGTTTTGGCAAGATATGTATCGGCCATTTTGCAAAATCATAGAGATGATGACCCGTGATTGAATAATAGGGAGTAAACTCAACATAGAGAATACCACCTAACTTCAGTACTCGATTGCACTCTGTAATAGTAATTTCCGGGCGGTTCACGTGCTCAATAACGTCAAATAAAAAGACTACGTCAAAACTGCTTGCAGGAAATGGCAGCTTTTCATTCTGAACGTTCAATAATCTTAACTTTTTTCTCCCTCGCAAAAACCTCTCTGCGGCAGCAAGTTTTTTAATATCCACTTCAATACCGGTAGTATCCGCGCCATGATCGAGGAGCACTTTACAAAGGCTGCCATAACCACAACCAATATCGAGCACCTTGGCTCCTTTTAGCTTCTGAAAACGCTCCACGTGTGCAACCGCAGGCTTTGCCCGTTCTACCCGCCACGCAAAATAGTCTTCTGGCGATCTTCGAGATTGTTTGAATCCAATTTTACTCATCACTATGAGATCCTATTATATAGGAAAGAGTTATGGTTAAGCGGTAAGAGAAAGACAAAGCATCATTTTAGAGTTGAATACGCTGTACTATTGCAGTACAGTAGGAAACAATGGGGTCTGAAAGAGAATCTCTCGCACTCCAAGAAACGCATGCGCTGACTTTTGCACGGCGCTATGCTACTAACCTCCGGCAACCTCGTGATCTTCTTACTCCATCTGGATTAATGGTTGTTACTTCGACTCAAGCCTATATACATTGCCGGGAAACTTCGTTGACAGCTTACCTCCAATCTCCTCCTGGTGAAGAAAATCATTGCTGGGGCCGCACCATCTTCTCGGAGATTGTATTTTGCGATATGATGACTCTGTTACTCCATGAAGCTCTTCGCAGAACCGGTATGAGCATCGAGCTTGCTTCTCATGCTGTTGATATATCAGTTGATGAAGGTCAATGTTATCAAAAAGGAGCCGATCTCTATCTCGCACGGCCGCAGATTGTTGAAGGTACATTTGTGCAAGAGCCGCTCTGCGGTATTGACGTTACTATCGCCAATGGACCAAATGTAAACAACAAGCGAAGAAAACCGGGACTGCAGTTTGACACGGGGATGCCGGTTATCGTTGTCCCTTTAAAGGACTTGCGACACGGACCAAAACAACAGTATCACTTTTGGTATCATCTCGATCGCCATGTACTTCCCGCGGTAAGACAGGGATTACTCTACGCCCCCTTTCATGGACTAACTGCCGAGGAATTCGCTCTATGGAGAAGCGCTATTAGAAAAAAGCTAACCGAGGGAATTAGAATATGTAAAGAACGGATTCAGGAATCTTCTGATCCTCGCATCAGTGCCTATCCCCATCTTCCGGTAATCGCTGATAAACTTGCTGTAATGGAGAGAATTACGAATGGTATTGACAGGTAAAAAAATTTTCTCTATCTTGAATGAAGATAGGTTTATTACTATCGACCAAAAACAGTGGCAAAAAAATTACGAAGCCTTGCAGTAGCCTTTCTGTTTGTTTCTTTATTTCTCTCTCCTTTATTCTCTCATGCCTTTGCAGCAACCATTCAAGGTAAAGTCGTAAAGCCGTCAGACGGTTCTCCTGCTTTTCCAAATGTAAATGTTATGTTACGGAAAAATTCTTATAATAGCAACAGCGGCTATGGTGGTCAATGGGCTACATCTGATAACGATGGCGCGTTCTCTTTTACCGGTGTCTCCACCGACACAGATTATGTTCTAGAATTTTCAGTTTGGCAAAATCCTGACGGTTTGATACCGCCTGACCGAATACCAACGAGCGGTAATATTACTTTTACCGCCAGCAACCAAACCTATTATCGCGATGGTTCACTCGGCGTTGGGGCTACTAACTTTGATGGTTCAAGCACTGCGGTAATCACGTTTACGGCTCCTAATAATACTATTTCAGGTACATTAACGAAATCAAATAGCAGTCCAATTTCAGGCGCTTATGTTGAAGCTTATAAAGAAATGGGGAGTGGTTGGGTACAGACGACAACGAATGCGAGCGGACAGTATACATTGAAAGTCGGAGCAGGCACTTGGATGGTCACGCCCCGGGCAAACTATGGTGGGAGTCCAGAAAATGTTGACTGGACATACAATAAGCAATCGACCCGTGTGAAATTTGCAAACAACAATAGTCCGGGAACAACATCAACCGTCAACTTTACCGCGCAGACGGCAAACTGTGCAGTAACCGGTACCGTAAAAGCTCCCGACGGCAGCGCTCTTTCTAATCCACAAAGTTCCGTGTATGTGAGCGTCTGGTCGTATCAAGGTGGTGGGAATGGTGCAAATGTAGATTCAAATGGAGCATTTAACCTGAAAGTGCCGGAAGGATCCTATTCCTTAAGCATAAGCAGTTGGCAAGGAAACTATGGATCGCCGGCTGAGACCAAATTTACCGTAAAAGACGCAGATGCAGATGGCAATTGTGACGGGTATGCTGCAGGTAATATACGACTCGTTTCGAAAAACTCAACCATTAGTGGACGGGTGACTGATTCAAACGGTGCGGCAGTTGCCAATAAAAATGTTAATACTTGGAAGCAAAATGGCGGTGGTTGGGGATATGCGACAACAGACTCCAATGGAGATTATTCTATTTTAGTATCCGCAGGTACATGGATGGTGTCAGTTTCTCAGGATCCGGGAATGTCAGGAAGTTACAGCGGCACCACCTATATTAATAATCAAGCTCCCATCCAAGTTACCGTCGCCGATGGCGCAACGAGCAATGGTAATAACGTTACGTTACAAATAGCAAATGCCACAATTGATGGTCGTGTGGTAGATTCTAACGGAAGCACTTTGACGAGTCTTGAGATGGGGTATGTGTATGTAGAGACTGGAGAATCCTCCTCCGGTCCCGGACCAATGATGTATTCCAGTATGGGTGCTCCCGTAAAAAACGGCACGTTTACTTTAAAAGTACCGGCGGGTACCTACAATGTTGGCGTTACCTTACCTTCGGGAGCTGGTTACTGTACTGGCTCTGCAGCAAGCATCACTGCCGTTGCCAACAGTACGGTAGCCGGAAGCATTACTCTCACGCAAGCTACTGGAACAATCAGCGGTTATCTGAAGAAAGATTCGGATTCAGGAGATACGATCACCGGAGTACGAGCAGAAATTTTTGCTAATTCCGGAGCAATGAATTATGCGAATGCTACGGTAAATACAACTGATGGATCCTACTCTATGCAGGTGTGTCCGGGTGACTGGTATATTGGCTATTGGATTGATCCCAGCTTAACAGATGGTGAAAGTAATACGTATCTGCGGCAACCGCCATCAAATAATAAAGTTTCAGTTACTGCTGGCGCTCTGACTCAGACCAAAAATATTATCGTGAAGAAAAATGACGCGACAATAAGCGGTACGGTAAAAGACCCTGATGGCACCGGTTTTGCCGGTGTATGGGTGATGATTGATACACGATCAAACGATACTGCCGGATCATTCAGTCGCGGATCAATGTTTTCACAAGGCACTACGACGAGTTCTGATGGCACTTATTCTATTAAGGTGCCTTCAGGAAATACATACTATGTTGAAGCATTTGTTCCGCCTTCCTATTCATATATTAACCCGAGTCGCGTCTCTGTCACACCAACGAGCAATGGCACCTCAACCGTTAACCTTAACTTTAGCAGCGCTGATGCCACGCTTACCGGCACGGTTACTGAGGGTACTACCGCACGATCTGCGTTTGTGGCTGGCTGGAGTGAGGCAGGAGGATTTTCGAGCACGACTGCTGATAGTAATGGTAACTATAGCCTCTCTGTTTCGACTGGCACGAATTGGCATGTGAAGGCGATGTATGAACAAAATAAAACATCGTTTGTAAGAAGTAACGAAAGCGTGGTGAGCCCTTCTTCAGGAAGCAACACGCTTAACCTAAGTCTTTCCAATAGCGGCTCCATGCCCGAATCAACAACAACTACCTATACTGCTACCAATCAAAAAACTATTACGCTTTCCGATGGTACGACAATCAGTATCCCCGCCGGCGCTCTTGCTTCCTCTGGTACGGTTACGGTTACGGTGACTGGTAAAGCTCAACTTCCCACACAGAGTTTGGCAACGCCAGTAAACATCGGCTACACCATCAAAGCGCTTGACAGTAATGGATCAGAAATCACCTCAACCTTTAATTCTAACGTGACAATCGTAATGCCCTACTCTGAATCTGACCTTACTGCTTTGGGCATAACGGAAAACGATCTGCTTGCCGGCTACTGGGACACCACTACTAACTCTTGGAAATCGGCAGATAATGTTTCTATTGATACGGATAATAATACTATTACAGTTACCATTAACCACTTTACTGATTTTGCGCCGTTCGCCGCCGGCAAAAAGAGTATCACCTCCACTACTACCACATCAACAACAACCACTTCTTCTTCAAGTAGTTCATCATCATCATCCTCAAGCAGTTCGTCTCCTCATCTTTTAGCAGGAAACGGAGGAGTTTTGAAAAGTGGAGATCAGGTAATTGCTATTGTAGAGCCTAAAACGCTTCTCTGGGACAGTTATCTTTCAACAACAACGTATGGTAAAAAAAATCCCTATCATCTCAACGGCTACTGGCAGATATCTGATGCATATGACCTTTGGTTCCGGTCATTTTTCAACGATGCTAAAATACTTTCACCGCTCAAACCCACAATCATTGCAATTAAATACAATCTGTCACAGCTGGGGAAACTACCGGAAAAATCATTAAAAATTGCATTCTCTACCGATCAGGGAAAAACATGGAAAGTTCTTCCCACAAGCGTTATTGATCAAACCAATAAAACAGTCGCAGCGCTCTCATATGTAAAGGGATATTATATGCTCATTGCAGGATATGGAACATACACCCCTTCTTACCTTGCCAAAAAAGCAGAGGTGGTAACCGATACGAAAACGGTCGAAAAGATGCAAAAGGAAGAACAGAAAGCTACTATCGCTCCGACATCGCCACAAAATACTCCGGCAGTGCGAGGCGAATTTACAGAAAATAAGCCGGAAAAATCATTCTTCCAGAAGATCGTTGACTTTATTCTTAGAAGAGAGTGAGAATGTGGATAAACGAAGTAAACAAACTACAAAAACCACGACGTTGATTAATGCAAGGGATGAATAAATGAATGAGTATTGCAAAGAAGAGAACAGCAGGTTAATCCGGGGAACAGGCCAACTGTGATAGAGATTTAGGAAACTGGTTACTGAGAGGACAAGAAACCACGGAAGGATCCTACGATCTTTGAAAGTAGCCAAAAGTAAAAACGGCAACGGCAGTAAAAGATACCGTTCATGCATCTTGGTAAGAAACAGAAATCCAGCTAATGCGCATAGACCGGCTGCATACATTAATGCTGTCTTCGTGTCTTTTTTTCGTGTAAAAAAATAGACGATCACTGTAAAAAACAACGCAGTAAGAAGATATCCTACCATACGATAAGATAGGCCATTAAAAAAAATTGCGGTGTCGCGTATTCCTTCAAAGCCGGTAATAAATATCCACGCGTTCAATGCACCATTCGTGACAAACGGTAAACTTTGCGCTTCAAGAATATTCCTAAAGTAAATCAAATAAGGAGTAAAAATGTTCCAACCAGTGCCGTTAAACGGTATGAATGCAAGAAGGAAGATTACTTGCGAAAGAAGCAATACTTTCAAGCTTTGCAATAACTTAAACTTCTTAATGAAAAATATTGTGTATATTGGCAAAAATACGAGCACCGTTGGTTTTACTAAAAATGCAACTATTAAAAAAAGCGAACTCAGCAGATATCGTTGGGTAAAGGAAAGAAAATAAAATGAGAGCAGTGTAAAAAATAGAGGAATCACATCGATTTGACCCCAGTAGGCGCTGTTGTAAAAAAATGCAGGGTTAAACAAAATCAGAGATGCTGCAATTGCATGAAAGCGATGATCTTTTGGAATCAGTTTTCGGGCATATGCAATAGTAAGCCACGTGATCCCGATATCGGCAGCGATTGCAGGAAGTTTCATCAATCCCGCAAGAAACATGCGGCTTTCGGTAAAAAACACCAACGGTGAAGGGAACAGAGGAACATGAAGATTTATCCACCATATGAATTTAAAAACAAGCGATTGCAAGGGATACAAAGCGGTAAACAAGAAAATGGCCAACGGCGGATAGTTGGGATAATGGACCGCATAGACTTCTGAGGATTGAGTTTCATAAAAATTCTGTAGTCCCCGTTCTATCACATCTTTTGCCCACACAATATGATTGTTGACGTCAAAGCTATAATCGAGGAAAAGCACGGAGAGCCTCACCAATAATCCCAGTACGAATAGTACCCAAAGCATATTGCCCATTGTACTTTTTCTTTGTTGCTAGTACAATCCAATATATGATCATCCTCATCCTCGCGCTGGGGATTTTTGCACGATTGCATCGCATCAATGATCTCGCCGTTTTTTTAGCTGACCAGGCTTCCGACTCTACTGCAGTTCTGAATATTTTGCACGGTAAGCTCACCTTACTTGGACCCATTACCTCAATCGGCGGTTTCTATAATGGTCCGATTGTATACTACCTGATGCTGCCGTTTTACTGGATGTTCCGGGGAGACCCGATTGCCGGAACGGTGTTTCAGACAACACTTTCTGTTGCAACTATACCACTCGTATACTTTCTGGGGAAAAAGGTAATGAATACTACGGCTGGGCTCTTTGCGGCGTTTTTATTTGCTATTTCTCCCCTGATGATTGACTACGGCCGGGCAGCATTCAACTCATATCCTGCCATATTTTTTTCTGTTCTGATTCTCTTAATTTTTATTTCGCTGCTTGAACGGTTTTCCCTCCGAAATACGCTCATCTTAGGGATTTTTATCGGTTTTATCATTCAGATGCATTACTTTACGCTGTCTTTACTCTTGCTTACCCTTCTCTACCCTCTCTTGTTTCGTAACCGCTTACGCTCTCATCAATACTATGGCATCCTCCTTCTGGGAGTTATCACAGGTCTCACACCGTTTCTGATGTTTGAGCTACGGCATCAATTTTTGAATACGCAACTATTTCTCAACTATATGATGTCCTCTCAAGAATCAATGCGGTCACTTATCTATAGCTTGGAAGTGTGGCCAAGAGTAGCTGGACAGCTGCTGTTTGCCGGAAACTTCTCAATAGGCATTGTGATAATGGTACTTACTGCTTGTACCACTGGCTATCTTTACAAGCATGGGAAAGCGAATAAACAAACCATGAGTGTATTGTTGACACTTTTTGCTCTTGTTTTTGCAATTGGAGTAATCTACGGGAGGATCATGCAATCTCACTATATAATCTCATTTCATATACCAATCATTATATTGGTATCCCTCACTGCCTACACTGTTCTGAAGGGTAAAATACTTTTTCTCATCCTCGTAGGTACTATCCTTCTTTTCGTGAATATTCCGGCATGGAACATCAATAACCGTATGCACCCGCTGCAGGATGGGCTCTCGATACGAGACTTTAAAACCGCTGCCCGGCTCATACAGAAAGATACTAAAAGCAACTATAATGTTGGTATGCATGCACAGGGAGATAATCGGGCAATGCCCCTCCGGTATACCCTTACATTACTCTCTGAGAAACCAGAAAGCTATGAAGATTACGCATCAAGTGAAATACTTTACTTTTTGGTTAAGAAAAATGAACCTATTACCAATCTTAAGATGTGGGAATATACTTCTTTTGGCCCTTCAACGGTAGTCCAGAGTTGGGACATCAACGATTCTTACTTCCTGTATAAACTGAGAAAAAGACAATCATGATGCTCTCTGAGGCCATGTCTGCATAACTGTGCGCAGAATTGCAAACTCTCCGATATGGTAGGCGTTGTGATCGGCTACCAGTAATATTTCTCGAAGAATCGTTTGCCCACTGCCGTGGGGAATACGACGATATAAATCGGTTGCAGGGTCTTTCACAATAGCTATGAGCGCTTTCAGATTTGCTTGAATTGATGCAATCGTTTTTTTCCAGTCTGCCTGCGTTGCTATTTTATCTTTTGGTGGCCAGTATTCATCAGGCCAAGATAATTCTTTGTAGTTAGAATTTTGGATGAAATCGAGAATATCCCACTGACTGATTCTAATATGCTCGAGGAGCCGCCATGGCGTATAATCACTGTTAGGAGGTTTCGTGTTAATCTTCTCCATCGGAAAATCTGCAACCGCCTCCTCAAACGTCATATGCGCCTGCCCACCCTGTAAAAGCGCAACCAACTGTTTCCTCACTTCCGCATCTTGTTTCATAGTTTATTATTATATTGTAGATGAGTGAAGAAATGGTAGGGCGATATTCTCATGCGTCGTGAGATGTCTCCCATACAAATTCCGCTCCTCAACCTCCAAGGTTGGAACGATCGTATCAGTTTCAAGATTGCTATAGGAAAATTTTCACTCCCGGGAGGATTACTCACCTATTCAGGGAAACGATAGATAAGTTTAACACCATAGCGAAGCTTACCCAGAGAAGATAGGGAATCATCAGATATGCTGCGGGTTTTGAGAGTTTGGAGAACTGCATGATTGTTATAAAGATTGCTCCCCAGAGAAGTACGATATCTACAAACGCAAGCAGTGGCTGACGAAGACCAAAGAAGATGATTGACCAAAAAAAATTAAATCCGAGTTGTAGAAGAAAATAGACTAATGCTCTCCGGACTTTTTTATTCTTCAATCCCTTCTGCCACACCAGATATGCCGCAACCCCCATCATAAAATACAACGCTGTCCATACCGGCCCAAATATCCAGTTTGGTGGTGAAAATGCCGGCTTGTTCAGCGTTACGTACCAGGTTGGAATAGCAACGAAAGTAAAAGGAATGCTTAAAATACCAACCAATTCACATCCTAAAACAGCGGTCACTAACTTTGAAGTTTTACTCACACTATTCAGTGTAGCAGAAATGATTTTTTCAACCTCCCGGATTTGAGGAGTATGGGAATCTGCTACAATACTTCTATGAAGATCGTTAATCGCAGCTACAATCGAGAGTATGAGGAGATTGAGAAGTATGAGGCGGGAATAGCGCTTACAGGCGGTGAGGTAAAGGTGGTGCAGCAAGGTGGCATCAAGCTTGAGGGGTCGTTTGTAAAGCTACGAGATGACGGAGCGTATCTGTTGAACGCAGAGATTCCTCCCTACCAGTATGCTCGAGATAAAGAATATGACCCGAAAAGGAGCCGGAGAGTCCTCCTCCATCAGGAAGAACTGGAACGCCTGAGAAGCAAAATCGCCTCTGCGCCGAGTTTGACGATCGTACCTATAGCATGTTATAATAAGGGTAGGTTGCTCAAGCTTGAGATCGCGCTTTCCCGAGGCCGCAAAGACTTGGAGAAACGCAAACGGGAGAAGGCGCGAGATGTCAAGCGCGCACAGGAAAAAGAAGCTAAAGAATATACGCGGGGATGATGGGTATCGACGAGGAACTGCACTTTTAAAAATGGTTAGGGCGCATCTATGCGATAAATAGAAAACCAATAGCAGCAAAGAATGAACTTGCTGAAGCTTACGAAGCCGCGATGTACAGGCAGTATCAACCTGCTTATGCATACGCAGCCTAAGTGAGCTCTCTTTTAGGCTTCCCTAGGTACCTGCCTATAAAGGGATAAACCAATCTAGGTAAGATGTTCTTGGACTCCCGATGGACAAGAAGATCGATATACCCATGCATCGGCAGCTTACAATAGGTTTGAGCATTTTCCTTAGTAAGCAGGAAGTAAAGATACTCTAGCCCTAGCTAAACATTTTTAATTGAGCTTCTTCGGATGCGGGTTCAACTCCCGCCATCTCCACCAAGTCAAACTCGGCTGCGCCAACGGCAAAGCAGAGTTTGCGAGGTAGCCAAGTTAGACTTGGCACGCGAAAGATTCTTAAAATCAGGCTTCGTCCGCCGCCAACTCAAAGAAGCCCTCAAAAGAACACTACCGACTTCTTCTTAACTCGCCTCAAGGTTTTTCGCAAATCATTGATAATGTGGACTATATGCTACATAACATCTATAATTTTCGAGAGATGGATCTACAAAAACTAATACAGAAATTAAAAAAGATAAAAGCCCTAGGCTTTGTAACTACTCATCGTGCAAATGATACCGGTATTGGTAAAACGTTGGAAGATTTACTTAAAATTAAGGAGAATAACTTGCGGTTGCCAGATGTAGGAATAATAGAACTTAAAGCTAAGCGGTTAGATTCAGGTAGTATGCTTACCCTTGCAACAAAGTCTCCCATGCCCAAAGGGGCAAATAGAATACTTTTTGAAAACTATAAATATATAGATAAAGAGGGACAATTCAACTTACACTCAACTGTATATGGATCTCGCTTTAATCCTCAAGGTCTAAAAATTATTCCAACAGCTACAATGTTGAAGCTGGAGAACAAGAATGGAGTTGATGCATATTGGCCAATAACAACCTTCGATGAAGTACTAAAGTCAAAATCAAACCAAATCTTATTGGTTTTTGCTGATACAAAAGGTGAACGAAAAACACCATCAGAAAAATTCCATTTTGTGGAAGCTTATTTATTATCAGATCTAAATATAAAGAAGTTTAAGAAAGCGATCTTAGGAGATAAATTAAAGATAGACATTAGAATAGGAGTTTACAGAACCGGTAAATTTCAAGGACGATACCATGATCATGGCACTGGATTTAGAATTAACAAGAGGGATTTTCTGCACTTATTTGATAACTACAAGCAACTTATTTAGACTTTCTTAAAACAACAATGCTTTCTTTTATCATTGTTTCCTCTAATGCTCCTACTTTATTTGTGGGTGAATTTTTCATAGGCATTCTTTTACCCGGTATATTTCTTACTATAATATCCTCGTATTGAAAACCGATATTTTCACTTAATTCAGCTATTATAAAATCTGTTGGTATTCTTACTTGTTTAACGAGTCTATTTCCTATCACAATACAAAAATGCCTATTTGTTTTTAATATCTTAAATGCTCGACGGAGACAATTATTGAGTCCAATATAGAAACTTAAAACATCCTTTGCTCTTTTTTCATCCCTATGACTTATCTCTTTTAGAGCTTCTTTTAAATGGTCTGAGTTTAATTCATGCAGTAGATCTTTAGTTGGCCTGCCGCCAAGTAGCTCATTATCAACGCCCGCAGCCTTATTTGGATCTTCAAATGTATCTATCCATTGAGCTGAAAGTCTCGAGAACTGGCCATATGCTACGGTTGTCCTACTATCACCGTAAGGGGGTGATGTAACAATACAATCAATACTATCCTCTGGTATGTCATTATCTTTTGATGAATCGCCATAAATTACCTTAGCCCATGTATTTTTATCTACGTCATTATAAAAGCTTCTCATCCCACCAACGCAAATATCAGCCCTTTTTGCGAATATTTCAAAAACATTCGGATCATAGTTATTTAATTTTTCTTCCTTAATTCTCACTAGTTTAAATTCACCATTCTTTGTATTTGAAGATAGGCGCACTGTTTCACTAAAAGCAACCATAAAGAAATTTCGTATATCTTTTTCAATTATTTCTTTTATGGCCTTTTTAATCTTTGCTAATTGAACGATCACACTATCTTTAAACCAAAAATCGATATTTAGAAAATTAGGTCGTTCTATTTCAGAATCTTTAATTTTTCTTATTCTATCTAGAAGGTTAAAATACCTTTTAGTCAATATTGATGGGTCTATTTCCGTGGTTTTCACCTTAGCTAGAAATATTGCCAGAGGATTCAAATCAATGCCATAAACATTTCTTCCTAGCAACCGGCTTTCAACCAAAGCTGTTCCAGAGCCACAAAAAATATCACAGACCGTTTCACCTTTTTGACTATAACTTTCGATTAATCTTCTGGCAACTTGGGGTATAAACATTGCAGGATAAGTATGAAAACCATGAGTATATGACTTTGTTTTTTCTCCTCGATAGTCCCATGAGAAATCAATACGTCTTTTGTATTTAGTTTCTTCTGTAGTTTTTTCAGAAGGAAAATCAAGTTTTCTTATTATTTCAACAACTACACCCCTTATCTCTAATTCATCTGTATATATTGGAAAGAGAGTTGGGTTGGCTGGCTGAAGTCTAAATCTATCTTTTTCTCTGTACAGCTTTTTTAGAGTTGCTTGATTCTGATCGATTATGGCAACAACGGTTTGACCGTTATCTGCTGTTTGTTGTTTGCGAATAACTACAGTATCTCCGTCAAAGATTCCCTCGTCAATCATACTATTTCCTCTAACACTCAGCGCATAATAATCCTTAAAATCGCCAATTAGCCCTCTTGTTACCCTAACAGTTTCACCTGCTACTTCTAATGCTTCTATTGGTTCACCAGCCGCAATAGTTCCAACAAGTGGAATTTCTACTATATCTGCATCTTTTTGAATAGGTAAAACTCCTCGAGCTTGATTGTCTTCTTTTCTAAGAAAACCCTTATCATTTAAAGCCTTAATATGCTCGTGAATTGTTGATATAGCTTTGAGATGGAGATGTTTTTTTATTTCCTCAAGAGAAGGGGCGTACCCCTTTTTTTGAGCGTATAAAGCAATAAAGTCGAGTACTTTTTTCTGCTTAGGTGTGAGAAAAGTATTGACATTTTGCATAAGTTACTATATCATAAACCGAACATAACCCGAAAGTCAAGGGATATTTTGAAATCAAGCTAAAGATGAATAGTAACGATCAAATAAAGCATTTAGAGCTGATTCAATCTATCATAGGGAGGATGGCTAATAATTCTTTTCTTATAAAAGGATTAACTATCACAATCTCCTTAGCCGCGTGCGGTTTCTTCATAAATAGCAAAAAGGATATTTTTTCTTCCCTTGATAGCATTTTCGACCACTATTTTTTGATACTTGACTCTTATTATCTAAATAAAGAAAGAGCCTTCAGAACCTTATATAAAACATATCTAATCTAAAAAAATACGCTATCCAACCTTGGAGGTTGGTAATTGGTAAAGATTGGTATAATTACAAATATGATAGTAAAAAATCCGGATCAGCGGGTGGTGGTACTGGTTGATGTGCAAAATCTCTACTATTCAGCCAGAAATTTATATCAATCAAGAGTTAGTTTTAAGAATCTGCTGAAGCTCGTGGTTGCCGGAAGGACGCTCACCAGAGCGATTGCGTATGTGATCAAGGCCGGAGAAGAGAAAGAGGAAGAGTTTTTCGAAGCGCTTCACGCCGCTGGTTTTGAAATCAAAGAAAAACCGCTGCAAGTTTTTTATGGCGGCGCAAAAAAAGGCGATTGGGATATCGGGATTGCAATGGACGCCATTCGTCTTGGTAACAAAGTTGATTCGATCATCCTCGTCTCCGGAGATGGCGATTATCAACCGGTAGTGAATTATTTACAACAGGCACTTGGTTGCTTGGTGGAAGTTGTTGCCTTCAGAAGAAGCGCTAACAAAGAGCTCATCGAAATGGCTGATGACTTTATCAATATCGAAGACAACACGCGCCTCCTGCTTTTTAGAAAATAATGTAATCTATCTGGTGGAAATCGATTCAGTAAAGAGAGTTTATTCCTTTTACATCACCGGCATTCAGATCGCGCTTGATGGTTTCACCGTTGCTGGCATAGCCGTACATGGTTTCCTGTGAGCAGCTTGTCGTGTAGAGGTCTTTCATACCGACACTATGACCCAACTCATGGGTAGCGATATTTTCAAAGTCCATTTTTGCTACCTCACCGGATGATGACCAATCGTAATCGACGTCATCATACACCTGATCCCATTCAACGAGAGATCTTTGGAATGGCGGACCGCTAAAAATTCCCCAAACGATAGTCACCGCAATGGCATTGGAATCTGTCACATCCGCAAAATACACTTCGTTCACATTGTCTGGCGACACTGTATCAGCAACCAAGACGTCTTGCGTAACAACGCCATTGCCTAGAATGTCAATTCCTCCGCCGTTTCCCACCGTGCCGTCTGCCGCGTCTTCCCATTTGGCAATATCGCTCGTTACGTTATCAAAAATGAAGCTGTCGAGAAGCCCTCGGCTATTGAGTGGGTTCACTACCCACGGCTCAACTGCTTTCCATTTTGCACCATCTGCCAAAAAGCCATAGCACTGTGTCGATTTATTTCTTGTTGAACCGCCGCCTTTGGCTTTTTCGTCTTTATAATGAATAATCGCATACCCCTCAACCTCTTTCCCATCTTTATCTTTTGCTTTTCCTAAATAGTAAAGATTGTCTTCCACTCGTACTGCCTTATCGGGAAGGGCAAAGACGCGCTTTTTTTCTCCATTGGCGTTTGGCTTTTCTGCTTTCGATACAATTGCGAAAACACCTATTAAAACAACGAGGATGAGAAAAAAGGAAAGCGGTGTGATAGATTTATGCCTCATATTATTTCTCTTAAAAAGAGAGTACACTTTTATTTTGCTTGTGTCAAGCGCACTATTTTTCCTTCAGTATTATTCCCAGCGTCGTTAATACGGCGCTGGTTTTGGGTTGATAATATTCACCGGGCGATACTTTATACACTACATAGGGAAGAATTGCCTGCGGGTTTTCAATCGCACCTGAAAACGATACTAACTCATCAGAATAGGTACGGTAGAATAAATACGGTTTGTGATACTGATCGACAGAAGGATAAATCTTATCTAAAGCGCTCTGGTACTGCGGGCTATTATCGCTTGACTGATTCAGAAAGAGATATGCGGGAGAAAGCGCATCGGAGAGGATGAGACTTGTTGCGTTCTTATCGGTGGCAAAAGCGTTATCAAAATTCAGCTCAACAACACCGACGCTGCCCTCAGTAATTTTGTCTATCGTGTACCCGGTATCAACTGCTCTCAGTTGGCGTGATAGTTTTTGTTTTGCGATCACAGCGTGCGATTGAGGAGCTGGGCTATCGCGATATTCAGTCTGCGCAATAGTCGAATAAACCGGGAGTGTCCCGGTGTCTTCAACGCGTATTGTAAGCTTTTGATCTTTTGCGAATTTGGGAAGATAGGTTTCGGAGAGATAGCTATTGGTACTCATCACAACCGGTTCCCCATTTACCAGCACTGTCACCTTCTGCTTATCTATTTGGTAGCCGCTGCGAAGCGCGTGCTTGATTGCGGCAAGCATTACCAGATCATCATTCACATAACCATTTTCAGCATACATTGCTGAAAGTCCTCGGAAAGCTCGATCTGCGTCGCGTTGACTGCCTTTTTCAATCATCGCAAGATAGGGAAGTATTTTCAACCGTTCTGAAATTCCAGTAAAGATAAAGCGGTCTTGCGCCGAAGATACCTTACCGAGTCGGGAAAGTGCTGCACCGTCTCCATTGAGCCCTTGCACCGCTATGCATTCATTATCCTGCTCTGAGCAAAAATTGCCGGATCCCAAAACCCACTGTATCATAATTTTTTCCTCAAAGCCGTCCATTCCCGCTGTATCTTTCAACCCCGCAAGAGAATCTTGAACAATGCTATTACCATTGGATATTTCATTCAGTAATCCGGCTTTTTGCGACTCTTTCAATACCTGTAGTATCCATGCGCTTATGAGCGCTGGGGAAGAATCAGTTTCTCGCTCATCCGGTACCCATAAACCGGCCACCCGCCTTTCTAGAAGAGATTGAATATTGAATCGAAGATTATTTTTCAATTTTGCATAGGAATAGAGGTATGGACCTATGGTGCCATCTCCGGTTCTACCGATAAGGTATGCATTTTTATAGAGTTTCACCATGTCGGAAATAAAACTCGTTCCTGCATATACATAGTCGGATGAGGAATTGTTACTAATATATGCCGCAATATGCGGGTGCACCGTAAGATGAATCGAGTTGAATTCAAGATTTTTATACTGCGGTGTAAACTCGAACGTTTTAGCGCCTTCAAACGAATACCAGGAAGATTCAATCGATCCTCTGGGGAGTACTGGGCGCTTGATCTCTACCACATCAACAACTGCGTCACCTTGTCTTACTTCAAATCGGAAGGTGAGCGCATTTATCATATTACCAATCTCCGCGGGCACTGCAACTGAATCAAAATCGCCGGCGGCAATCTGGAGACGCTCGGTCTTGATGTTATTTAATTCTTTAATGGAAACGATGATCGTTCCATCAAGGGTGTGATCGAGCCCATTGGTAATCAAAGCGGTAACGATCGGCTTATCTCCCTGGTAAAAAAAGTTTGGAATGGTCGGAGTGATAACAACATCTCGGGTTGAAACAAATTCTCCGGTGCTCTGACCGAAGGATGAATCTTTGGTGTTTGCCACCACCGCTGCGCTGAATGTTGTGATGTTGTCCGGCACCTTGAAAGATACGGTAGCTTTTCCTTGCTCATTCGTCTCGATGTTTGCTTTCCAGTAAGCAGTATCGACAAAATTCTTGCGAGCATCCGGTCCTTTATCATTATGCACATAAATACCATCGGCAAAAAAGGTGTGTTGTGTCTCAGTGCTCAGGTTGTACACTATAAACTCACCGTCAACCCGTTTGATCGCGGTGATCTTTACGATATTTCCAGATTCATCAAGCAGGCTGTCACCAAGTCGCACCTCTTTTGCTTCCTGCCACCGATTGTTGAGAAAAATGCGGTGAATTGGGGTAACGCGCAAAAATCCATTTATCTCCCAATATTCACCCACAACATGGCGGAAGGTCTTTATTACTTTATCTGGTACAAGCCGCGCTGAAACATCTGATGCGCGGGTAAGAATGGTGTCACCGATCCGCACATTCTCAATAGGCTTCAGTGTTCCATCAGTCATACGAATCGCAGTCCCCGCAAGAAAACACCCGCCGCCGCCACCTCCAATCACCGGAATTCCTTGGGTAGAGTTATAACTTTCAAGACTGGGTCGTTCTGCATACCCGTAAAAAGCGTCATAAATAGTCCCCACTACTTTTCCAATCTGGAGAATCGCCGCGTCCATGATGGAGAGCGAAGTATCTGCGGCAACCGGTTTGCCCTGCGCGTCTTTGGTAGTAATTTCTGCGGTAACGGTTTCTCCCGGCTTCACTTTCTGTTTGCTAAACGTAACATTTGTCGCAAGATGTTTGCTCTCGCCGTCAAAGGCAAGCTCCTCTTCAGCTCTCTGCACCCCGCCTTGATACACAGCGCGAACATGAATCCCGATCGGCTGATGGATGTTTTTTGGAATCTGCACCGCATGGGTAAACTGCTGTTCTCCGTCCATCGGTTTGGAAGTAAAAGTAGTAATTGGATAAGCGCCACTAAAATATCCACCGCTTTTATATACCGTAGTAGCAACCACCACATCGCGAAGCGGAAAGTTGGATGAAACGGTGACGGTAGCAGTATCACCCGGTTGATATTTTTTCTTATCGGTTTTTATCTGAAGCGTAAATTGTTTCTTTTCTACCGTGTCGGTATAGGCCTTTCCAACATATACGGTATATTTTGCGGTAACCGGATTGTCTCGGCGGTCTATTGCCTTTGTAACAATTTCATAACTTCCTTCCTGTTTTATTTCAGGGAAGGAAAACTGCAGCGTCTCAGCGCTCGCTGATTCAGTCTGACTCGCAACCAGCTCTTTTTGCTCATAACCCACGACTCTGGAGACAGATACGATTGTCTCCCGTGCTTCAATTGGACGGCGCGGATTGCTGTGATCGAGTGTGGTAATCGAACCCTGTATTCCTTGATCGGTTGTCCCCTTAACATCTTCTATGAAGATCGCGAATTCGCCTCGGTGAATTAATCGCGCAATCTTGCCAATCGATGGCGCGGCGCCGATGCGGGGAGTAATCTCAAGCATCGCAATCTGACTGTCCTCAAGAGAAGAAAATAGCTTTGTCGAAAATTCGATTGTTGCTTTCCCCTTTTTATCAAAAGCTCCGGAACCGCTTACTAATTCCTTCCCACCGCCATAGTAACTAGACGCGTAACTTTCCAGTTGTTCGAGCGATCGATCTTTTACCTCACTGTAATCATTGACGAGCACCCGGTAGGTAAACGCGATATTCGCAAACGGCGTGCCGTAGAGTGTTTTTGCAACTACGGTGAAATGCGCAGCATCACCGCTTATATATTCTTTTTCGATAGTGGTCACCCCAATATCAAGATCGGGTTTCCGGTAGGACTCAACAACAAGACTCAGCGAATCAATAGTCTCATATTTACCATCTCTTTTTTCAAGCAAGTTTACCACGGGATTTGCATCAGTTGATCCGGGAAGCGTAAGGTCAAAAGCAACCGTACCGTTTTCATCGACCGTAACTGCTGGATATTTTTCAGTATCTTCGTCAAAGGAATACGTGTAATACGGACTGAGTTTGTAAGAGAGTTGCGTACCGGCAGGAATGGTAAACGAACCGTTTTCCCGTTTCCGTATAACTGCTTTGTAATGGACAGTGTCTCCGGGTCGGTATACCGGACGGTCCGTATATGAGAATATTTTGTAGGGATCCCGTAGTGTGCTTTCACCGCTTTTGTACGCATAGGTTGACGTTTTTGTAACAGCGATATCATGATCTTGTTTTGTCATCACAATATCGACTGCGTCTGCTTGTCTATCAAGTATCGCAACACCATTATCATCAGTTATTGCGCTGGCAATCTGATGCGGTTTATCTTGCAGAGTATAGAATGTAACTGAGGCTGCAGGTAAATTGCGGCCTTCCTGACTATCGGTAGTCCAGACCCGCAGCCTTCCCGGTTCGACAAATACCTGAGCAATGTGTTGAGAAACGGAAAGAAATAATTGCTCTGCGCCAAACTCATTTTTCACAACTACCCGGTACAATCCTGGTTCGTTGATAGCAGGAATCTCCAACGTACGTATCGAGCTATTCGGGTCCGTATTCGGCTGCCACTGAAATGTCATGGTAGATTGTTCTGCGGTATTGGGAGTATTAACGTATAGCGGTTCTTTTGATTTTTTGTAGGATAAATGCTGCATAAGCACCTCAAGTGAAGTTTTTGATACGGTGACTTCATACGATG
>CAZAJT010000004.1:0-9399 GCA_964485585.1 uncultured Gammaproteobacteria bacterium | reverse complement strand
ATAAAAATCAATAGCGGTTGATTTCTGGACAAAAGCAGATACGAGGCGTGATTGAGGCTGGAGAGCAAACTGCGGATGTTTTTTGGTCTTGAAGGTAATAGATATATCTTCTGGTAATGTTTTTCCATCGGTTGAACGAAGTGACTGACGTATCGCTATGGTATAAGAAGTATCGTAGGAAAAAAGCGCCGGAAAGCCGTCGACCTTCTTTTCGCTTGGTGAAAAGTAGACAACCTGTTTGTTCTTCTCTAAGCGCCATACCCCGGGAATTGACGGACTCATCGTGAGATATTTACCAATTTCTCCCTCTGCGATAGCAAGCTTTTTAGAAAAGACAAGCGTTGGTTCTCCAATGACATCAAATTCGTCGTTTTGATCTTCTGGCGAGCTTTCAATGAGTTTGAATTCTTTTACTACCTCAGTTTTTTGAAATATCTTTCGGGAAAGGTCTTTGAGCGGGGGAGTTTTATTTAAGAAAACAGCACCGAGAAAAAGAAGAACAATGACAACTCCCAGTAGTGCCACGATCGTAACTCGTGGGCGTGTAAGAGGAGATTGTGATGCAGATTCTGGTTGTTGGTGCATAACGGGCTGGAATAATTATAACACCCAGCGGATGTTATAATACGGTATTGGAAAAAGCAAACGGAACTGTACAAAAACTAACTGATGAAGTAAGAACAGCTGTGCATACTATGTTCAGCGATAAGTATCGCGATCCAGTCAGATATCACGAGTTTGCCAAGAAGTACGGTCGAGAAACACTGGCAATGCAAATTGCAGAACTATGCACAAAGTACATTCCGATCGACCCCGCCAATGCTTCTAGACCACGCTTGTTAGATCTAGCAGCAGGAACCGGCATAATTTCTACCGAATTAGCAAAACAAGGCTATGATGTAATAGCTGCTGACATTAATCCATCAATGCTGGAATTATTACGACAACTTCATCCTGATATTCATGCCGTAGAAACTGATTTCAATAATCCTTTTCCTTTTGATACGGGTCAATTTGACGGCATAACCACGTTTGGGGGTAATAGATACATTACAAAAGAAGGGCTTCCTATTTTTATGAGTGAAGTGTATCGCACTCTAAAAGAAAATGGCGCGTTCGTGTGGTCAATGCTTCCGATAGAAGGACCTTTCTGGAAATTACGATCCGGGATAGACCAACCTACAAGCACTTATACGTTATCGCGACTACTCAGAGAGAATGGATTTAAAGACACTTATATTGACCGCTCTCAATTTTTTCATAATCTTACCCACACTCCTACAACGGTAATACGTACGCCATTTTACCTTATTGCGCGGAAATAAAATCCTTCATGTTACAATAACACTGTATGCAAATCATTGCCGATCTGCAGCTGCATTCGAAATACTCCCGGGCTGTCTCGCAAAAAATGGATCTGAGTGAAATTGCGATCTGGGCTTCAAAAAAAGGACTTGACCTCATGGCGACCGGCGACTGGCAGCATCCTTTGTATTTTAGAGAGATAACGGCTAATCTCAGAGAAGTGAACCCCGGTATCTACGAGCTAAAAAATAAACCGTTTGAGCAGGTGCATGATGTGTTCTTTTTACTTTCAACCGAAATATCGAGTATCTATACGCATGGAGGAAAGCAAAGGAGAGTGCATAATCTTATCTTTTCTCCCTCAATCTCAACCTGTGAAAAGATTATAAAAGAACTGCAGAAACGAGGCGCAAATCTGATGTCTGATGGAAGACCGATTGTCGGACTCTCCTCAAAAGAACTGCTCGATATGGTGTTGAATATAGATAAAAATGTTTTATTCATCCCTGCGCACGCCTGGACACCATGGTTTTCCATCTTTGGTTCAAAATCAGGGTACGATTCTATCAGAGAATGTTTTGAAGAACTCAGCTCCCACATTTATGCAATTGAGACGGGCTTATCTTCTGATCCCATCATGAACTGGCAGATTGCCGATCTGGACAACCGGTCAATTGTATCATTTTCCGATGCTCACTCAGGCCCTAAGCTCGGCCGCGAAGCCACCGTGTTTGTTTCCACCCAGAACGCAGAACCCATAACTCAGAACTATTCCTATCATGATATCGCTGACGCAATTAAACAGAAACCTGAAAATAAACTGAAGATTGGCTATACTATAGAGTTTTTTCCGGAAGAGGGAAAATATCACTGGTCTGGCCATCGCACCTGTGGCATCCGCTACAACGCGAAAGAGGTGAAAGAAAAAGGAACAACGTGTCCGGCATGTAAACAATCGCTCACTATTGGAGTAGAAAACAGGGTGCTTGATTTGTCAAGTCGGACACTTCACCCCGACGACCTCTTGTTTCTTCAGAGTAAAACAGGCGTGACATTTGTATATGATAAAGAAAAAAAACGAAAACCCTTCGTTTCTCTGGTACCGCTTCTTGAAATTCTTCTTGAAACCAACAACAAATCACAGGTAAAAGCCCAGAGGGAATATGAAAGACTCATCACAGAGCTCGGTACAGAATTTGATATTTTACTTCGCAAATCATATGAAGAGATCGAGAAGGCGGGCGGGGCATTGCTTCGCAAAGCGGTACAAACGGTGCGGGAGCGGAAAGTATTTGTTGATCCCGGATATGATGGGGTATTTGGCGTAGTAAAAATTACTCATGAAACAGAGGTGAAGCCTCATGAAACAGAAGCAACCAATGAAACAACAGAAAAACAACCGACTCTCTTTTAACAAAATATTATTGTTCCTCTTCGTCCTCTTCCTTCCCACTCAGCTGGGAAGACATTTCTTTTTTCCCTTTTCCTATCTTTCAGGCGTCAGGATCGACTATCTCGCGCCCACTCTTTATTTCACCGATATCATTGCTCTGCTTTTGATTGTTAGCAACGTACAAACAGTGCTCCGCTTTTTCAGATCGCGCTTCACAATGATCTTTTTAGCATTGATTTCTCTCAATATTTTTTTTTCGCTCATTCCGGCGATTTCTTTTTATAAATTTTTGAAATTACTCGAATTTTTAGCACTTTTTGCAATCTATGCCCAATCAGTAATTTCACCGAAATTGCTCCTAGCCGCTTTTGCGATCGGTGGGGGAGTGGAGGGGAGCATTGCTCTTTCCCAGTTTGTAACCAAGCATTCGCTCCAAGGTCTTCTCTACTTTTTTGGCGAGCGGTATTTTACCCTTTCAACCCCTGATATTGCCAAAGCTTCCCTCTTTGGTGTGGAGATCTTACGTCCTTATGGCACCTTCTCCCACCCCAATTCCCTCGCCGGCTTTTACCTACTCCCCTACTTCTTTGTGCTTCTGTCTAAAAGATTTCAGAAACATTTGATCTTAAAATATACTACGCTTTTTCTTTCATCATTCATCATCTTTCTATCTTTCTCAAAGGTAGCAATCCTCATCTATCTCATCGGTACAGTGGTATATCTTATTGGTAATACGTTTTACCGCAAATGTATCCTCTGCTTCACTGCTCGAATTCTTATCCTCACTGTCCTTACGGGAATAATATTTGCAGCGCAGGGAGATTTCTTAAGCGCCGAAAAAAGAATACTGCTTCTGCAGAATGCAGGAGCTATTATTATCACCACTCCTCTTTTCGGAGTAGGCTTGGGCAGTTATCTTGCTGCGCAGCATGAGTTTGCTATCAAATATCCGTATTTCTTTCTCCAGCCTGTCCATAATATTTTCGCATTATTGATGGCTGAGGCGGGAATCATATTGGGCGGATTTCTGTTTCTTGTAGTCGGTAAATATTTGAAAATTATGAAAAAAAATAGAGCTGCCATTTTTTTAGTGGCAGTTATTGCTTTTACCGGACTATTTGATCATTACTGGCTGACTCTCCAGCAGAATTTTCTCCTCATTCCTGTTGTGTTTGGCATCCTCTCCTCCGATGGATAATTGCTACTTACAAACCTTGCAATCTTTCCCGTGATTCAAGAGTAACCATACTCCTCCTACACCAACAAGTACGTATACGAGCTTTGTAAGACCAGAACCTGCGCCAAGAAGCGAATCAACAAGATTATAACCGAGGAGTCCAACCAGACCCCAATTGAGCGCGCCGACAACAACAAGTAGGAAAGCTGCCATGTGTAACCATTTTGCGTTCATTCTCTAAATCTCACCTCCTTTCTCATGTGGGTTATTTTCAGTGTTGCAGATCAACGTATAAATGTCAATAGAATAGATTTTGAGGTGGAAAGAAGATATAATACTACGTTAGAAAGCTCTGTTGTTGCGGGATCTGCTAATGGTAGGCAAACAGGCTCTGAACCTGTGAATCTAGGTTCGAATCCTAGTCCCGCAGCCAGTAAGAAGAAAATCGCGCCTCCAAGACTGTCGGCTCGTAAAAGTCGTTGAAAGCGACTAAATGAAAAAACGCAAAATTTTAATGAACTTTTTAATAACTAGCTTACTTTAATTTTCGGCGAGCTATTTATATACTTCTGAACCAATTTACTTAATGCTAGGGATTTTTCAGGAGCAAATACAAAGTTTTGAGCCGAAATAATTGTTCTCCAATTTATTGTTTTTCTGATGCTTGAATTAGCTCGATGATAGCCAGTTAAGCCTTCCCATGTGGCAAACAACGCCAAATTTTTTGATAGTGGAAAAGTTACTTCTAATTTTTTATTCATCAGACCAACACCATAAAATGATCCTGGTTTGTAAGTAGGATCCATGTAATAAAGCGGGTTATCCGAGGTAAGAAAGTATTCATTATCGGTAGTTTCGAGAAATACCCATTTCATTCCATGAAAAATCTGCGCAACTTCTTGAGCAGAACTAAATATGAAGCTCAAGCTATAATCAGGGTTGCCCACTTTGATATCATAATCTCCTTTGAGGAGATATTCTCTAAGTTGTTCGATGGGAATTGAGATTTTTTCTCCAGTATCCTTTTCATACTTTTTGATATGAGCCTCAAAATGTTGCTTATGAGAAGCCATTATAATTTGCATTCTTTTCATTAGCTGTGCAGTTGGTTTGTTAATCATGTTTTCTCTATAGTTGGGTACACGAGTTAAAGTTAGGGCTAAAAAAGTGGCAAATCTTGATCTTTCCTCGTTATTTAAGAGTTTTTTGTTTAGAATCTTTTTATAGATTTCGGCAACACTCGCTTCAACTTCAGAAAACCACTTTTCTAGAGTTTGACTATCCCGAGTTCCGGTTTTGGTAGTAAAAGAATAATAGTGCCTATGAACAGCAGTATCTTTGACCGAAGATTTAATAATTGCACCGTTATCCTTTCTATAAACCCACACATAGGGGCTATTTTTTAGATCGACAAATCCGTGAAGATAAAATTGAGGAATAAAGTGATGTCTAGCACTCTTATTTTTTGCCATAATAGAACTTGTTTTTCGACAAAAAGCTTGTACAATAATAGTAACAAATGTTAAGTTAATTTACAATGCCAAAAGATCATAAAATTCCAGAATTATTGACGCTCAGGGAGGCCTGTGGGATTTTAAAAGTCCATCCTAATACGTTGCGGCAGTGGGATGAAAATGGAATTTTAAAAGCCGTAAGGTTTGGTAAAAGAGGAGATAGGCGTTACAGGAAAGAAGATATTGAGAGTTTAATTAAAAAACAAGAGAAATAAATATGGTCGGATTTGCAATAAGTATTGCATCTTTTATTATCGTTGCAGGGTTCCTCATTTTTTTGGGTATGGGAGCTTTGGCCTTAATCGGTGCTATTTTTGGCTCCTCCAGTTCAAGCGATAATAAAGCCAAGGGGTTATTACATCCTGTCCTCAAAATACTAGGCATTGGTGAAGAAGAAACAATTCACCCAGAAACTCCAGAAGAGGACTTAAAAGAAGCTATAAAAGCGTATTATGAAATACTAAAAAGAGTATTTGAATCCGAAACACCAGAACAAAGAAAAGAGCTTCTTTCTTCAAATGCTCCATCAGGAAGAGTTTCAAATGCGTTCTATGCAATGACAGGTTTGAACAAAGCAATAAACACCCTTACTAAGGGTATTAACTATGTTATGGATGGAAGTGGATGGGTTGAATACAAAAAATTATTGAAGGATTCTACAGGTGGAACATTAAAGAAAGTAGGAAATAAATATGAAATTATTTTTAATAAAGAGTTTTACCTAACCATAGAAGAATACCATGGTTATGACGACACATATGGGGATGAAAAAGAATGGCGTATAGAAGGATATTACAACAAGAAAGAAGTGCTTAGTTGTTACTCCCCAAGAACTAATGATACTGCATATACATTCAAGCCAGATGTTTGGATTTTAGATATTCTAAAGTCAGCAGAGAAATACTCTCAGCTTATAAATGAACATGAGCTAAGAGAAGCTACAAAAAGAAGGGAATCTGAATTATTTGATTAGTTTTGAAATTTCTATTGCGGATTAGAGCGGTCTTATAGAGTTTCGCGTAGGAGAAATTTCTGCGTATGGGCGGGTGGGGCAAAGAAAACTATAAATTACTTTCCTACTCGCCCGAAAGGCGAGAAAATCGCGCATAAAAAATAGCGGAAGCGCGGCGGGTGGGGGCGCCGCGCTGGAGCAAGCGAGGCCGAAGGCCGAGCTAATCAAATGAAGTTCGACATTTTTTGTAAACCGCCAGCAGTAGTGAAATTTAGCTTGTCATAATAACCTAAACAATATTCCTATGGGGTGAAAAACAACAGGCCGCTTATGTAGCTGCTTGCATATAATCTACGACTATGTTAATAATTTCCTGAACGCTTTTGTTGCATTTTTTAAAATATATATTGTCTAATACTTCATTCCCAAAATTCCTTATTAACTCGCTTATTAAGGCATGAACGAAAGATTGAGTTGCTGATTCTACACCTTCAAAATCTAGGGTAATTTCTTCATTTTTTTCTAAAACTGGTGTTATATACTTAATTCGTATATCTCTTGCGATATCTTTATTTTCGGCGAATATACCAGTTTTAGGTAATAACTTTATTATTTTCATATAAACTTTGCTTTATAGTACGCTTTCCTCTGTTCTTTGACAGCCTTAGAATAGCTTTTTCTAATCAAATCCAGGAGAAGAGAAAATTCTTCCGTACTATCTAAGTTTATATCAATACCGACAGATGTACCCTGCCAATATGGAAAATCCTCTCCCTTAGAATGCTTATCTTTAAAAGGGTCTGCGTGCAAACGTACACTTTTCTTATTGTCGGCTTTTAATAATTTATACACACCATTTCCGCTATAGATTACAAAAAAATCCTTGTTTACTGTGGCAATGGACTTAATGAAAAACAGTCCAGCGCCGGCATTATAGTCGGTACCGCCTATTCTTTTTGTAGTTCCGGTTATACCTGGTGTTAAAGCAAGTCTAATTGCCTCAAGATCAGTCCTGGCCTTATGTAGTGGTGAAATTGTATTTAGCATGCCTACTCCTCTATCAACAATGCCAATTCTTATGGTATTACTTTTTTTATAATATTGAGCACACATTATGACACCAATTTTAGACACTGCATGCTCAAATACATTCCTCATTAATTCACTTAATATATACCTGATAGGTTCTGCGTGTTTTGGGGATAAGTGCAATAATGGAACTACCTCGGTAATAAACTCAGTTAAGTTTTCACTATTAGTGATTTGCTTTAGTGGGATAAACCTTCCTGCAGATTCATGTTCTGTAATTTCAATTCCAGAGTCGATCTTCAAAAAATCAAACAATCCCATTCTCTTAAGATAATGCTTAGATCTTGCCTCCATAGTTTCACAATATACCTGTTTAGGTTTAAGCGAGAGTCCTAAGGCAGCAATCATGGCAATGACCATTGGATGTATTGAAATCCATTGTTTATTTGCAGTGATCTCAAGCGTATCAGGGTTTGAGGTATCAAAATTTCTCAAAAATGGGTCAATATTACCTAAAAAAGCACTATTGGGTATGTGTATCTTCATACATGGTATTTTACCAGGATTGTAGGATATTTGCAAATTATACCGGGAATCCCGGTAAATTAAATAAACTACATGAATCCCGGTAATCTAAAAGGACATGTAATTCTGCATTAATTGAGTTCTAACTTGGTCCAAGGCCCGCAGCCAGTAAAAAGAAGAAAACGACTAAAAGAAAAAACGCAAAAATTTTACCTGTCCGCCTCTGGAGGAAAGAACTTTTAATCTCAAATGGCCGCTCTGGTTGTACTCAACTCGGATTGCTCCAAATTATCCAAAGAGGCCATTAAAAAATTCTAAAGCTAGTTTAACCACATTATAACATACAAATATTTTAAAATTAGACTCAATATGCCTGAAGGTCTATTTCCAGAACCACACTTAATTAGACATGCTAAAAAGTTACTTTTAGATCGCGAACCTAATGCACCGTATGTCTCTGAACGGTATATAAAAGAACAAATTGCCCCACTTTATCCAGAAACAGAATTTATTGGAAAAGGTGCAGAATGTATTGTTGTTGGTCACCCTGGAAATGATGAAAAAGTTGTTGCTTATAAATACACGAAAACGTTTGGACATCCACTGCAAGCGTTAGAAATCTATCACTTTCACAAATTTTTCAATACACTTTTCCCACATAATTTTCCTCGTTTCTATGCTTCATTTGGAGGAGAAGAACCTTTTACAGTAAGAGAAAGAATTCATTCGGGAGGCACAAAAACGATAAAGTATCCATTTAGTGAAGTAGAAAGAACTTGTAAATCATTGGGTATTCCTCTAAGTGTTGATGATAGCGAGGGAAATTTTATTATCGGTTCTGATGGCGGGCAATATTTTAGCGACACAGTAATGAATATTAATTCGAGTATTTTCTGGGAAAAATTTAATTCGGATAAACTAAAATCATACATGAAGAAAAACGGTATTACTGGGGATAGAGAAAAAGCTGTATGGTCTAGCTTAAGAAGATTAAGAGAGTTGGAAGTTGTGTTTGCCGGACAGTGTTATATAGAAAAACCAGATAAAATACCACAACAGTGGCAATTTAATCCTGTAGAATTTTGGCAAGAGTTGTGCACTAGGGGTGGTTTTGGAACAACTAACTCTCAAGACATTGCGTCAAGAAATAGAATTATAAAAACGATCAGGTTATTTGAAAGGTAAAAATGCTCGGCGGAGCTGAGCAAAAATCGCGCGCGGGACGTCAAACGTTCCAACCACGTTTGACAGTGGCGCAAAAAATAGCCCCAGAACCAGAGCGAAGCTCGGTTCGGATAGTTTTCTACACTTACAAACGGAGCATCAGCGTTAACGGTTGAATTTAAAATCAGTCCTAATTTTTACGAAATGAGTACACACAAATGGAGACGGAGACCTATGGTGAAGGTTCACAAAATCTTTACAGCAACCATGAATTGGAGTATACTTATTATATGAACAAGAAACTTTCTATGATGGACATTTTTAAGAATCCCAGATACAG
>CAZAJT010000003.1:0-54408 GCA_964485585.1 uncultured Gammaproteobacteria bacterium | reverse complement strand
TAGACAGTTGCATTTCCTCTGCGAGTGGTTTATAATAGAAACAATTATTGATTTCGTCTTTAGTTTCGTACTAAGGGATTAAGGCAAAAGGTTTTAAGGGTTGTGAGAATCAGCGATCAGGTATCAGATTTCAGCTTACAGTTAGACTTCATTATTTACAAAGCTACTTCGCAGGAATTGTATTCCAATTCTTTCATGGAAGGGGGTGAGATCAGATAAATGGGCACAAAATTATACGTAGGAAATCTTCTTTACGAGATAAGTGACGACAATCTAAAAGAGCTCTTTTCCCCAGCAGGAAATGTAGTGTCGGCAAGCGTAATTCGCTTCCAGGATAGCGGTAGATCAAAGGGTTTCGGATTTGTTGAGATGGCTACACCTGAAGAAGCGCAGGCGGCAATTGACATGCTCAATGGTCAAGATAATCAAGGTCGTAAGCTTGTTGTTTCAGAAGCTCGACCACCCCGACCTCGCAATTCTTTTGGAGGTGGTGGCGACCGACGCGGTCCTCGCAGAGGTGGCTATGGTGGTGGTGGCTATGGTGGAGATAGATAATACCATTCATTGTCAATAAACGAATAGGGATAGGCCATTGGCCTATCCCTATTTAGATGATAGATGTCATGTAGCATGAAGCATGTAACATGTAACAAAAAACGTTTTTGAAAAACAATAATTATTCACTTGCTACATGCTCTAAGATCCAAGATCTAGGATCTAATAGTCGTCCATGAGAATTCGTTAGAAATCCGTGTTAATCGATTGTGTATAATGTCAGCATGAAAAAGTATCAGCCGAAAGAGTTTGAGCAGAAGTGGATAGAGCAGTGGGAACAGGAGCAGATATATCAGGCTCTTGAGCCTGCGGAAAAACAGAAGAAACAATATATTTTGGTCATGTTTCCCTATCCTTCCGGCGCCGGTCTCCATGTCGGTCATGTTCGGGTGTACACCGGTACGGATATCATCGCCCGTTACTTCCGTATGAAAGGCTATAGTGTTTTGCATCCGATGGGATGGGATGCATTTGGTCTGCCGGCTGAGAATGCTGCGATTAAAGCAAAGAAAAACCCGATGGATCTGGTGCCGCAGAATATTGCCAACTTCAAACGGCAGATGAAAATGGTTGGATTATCCTATGATTGGAGTCGTGAGTTTGCTACCACTGATCCTGAATACTACCAATGGACTCAATGGCTCTTTATCCAGTTTTTTACAATGGGTTTGCTCTATAAATCAGACATTGATGTTTACTACTGTGAATTTTGTAAAACGGGGCTGGCTGAGGAAGAAGTGTTGCCGAATGGCATGCATGAACGGTGCGGCAAGCCGATTTCGCGGCGTTCCCTTCCACAGTGGATATTTCGCATTACCGCCTATGCAGATCGGTTACTAGAAGATTTAAATGGATTGGATTGGCCGTCTGGTATCTTAGACATGCAGAAGAATTGGATTGGGAGAAAAGAAGGAATCAATATCACATACAAGATCTTAGATTTTAGATCTCAGATCTTAGAGCCAACAGGTAAGAATCCAACATCCAAAACAATTGGCAAGCTAACATGCTTCACTACCCGGCCTGATACGAACTTTGGCGCGACGTTTATCGTGCTTGCGCCCGAACATGAGTTTGTAAAAAAGATTTTGGCGGACAAAAATACCACACCGCAGTATAGTATACCGTTGAAAAAATATGTTGACGCAGCGGCCTCAAAGACCGATCTTGAACGCATCGCAGAAGGACGGAAAAAGACCGGCGTTTTCACGGGATATTATGCGGTGAACGACTTAAACGGTAAACCACTCCCTATCTGGGTTTCAGATTTCGTATTGTCAGGATTTGGTACCGGCGCTGTCGTTGGCGTGCCCGGGCATGACATGCGGGATTTTGAGTTTGCAAAAGAGTTTGGCATAGAGATTGTGAGAGTTGTTGTTGGGAACGATGGCGACACTTCGGCGATCACCCAAAAAGAACAGGTGCAGGAAGAGAAAGGAACCATGATTAATTCAGATTTCTTGAATGGTTTAGACATTCATGATGCGATACCTAAGATTATGGACTTTCTTGAAGAGAAAGGGTGGGGAAAGCGGGTGGTTAGTTATCACCTGCGTGACTGGATATTTTCCCGTCAGCGCTATTGGGGAGAACCGATTCCGATGATATTCTGTCAGAGCTGTGCTGATAAAAAGATTTCATGGTGGAATACCAAGGAAATTCGAAAGTATGATCATAATATATCAAAAGTGACCAAAGAGGTGCAGGAAAGCCTGTATGGTTGGTTTCCGATTGATGAAAAAAATTTACCATTAGAATTGCCGTATGTGAAAAGTTATGAACCGTCGGAAACAGGCGATTCTCCGCTGGCGCAGATTGATTCGTTCGTACAAACAACCTGTCCGCAGTGTAGCGGACCGGCGCGCCGAGAAACCGATACGATGCCAAATTGGGCAGGGTCGTGTTGGTATTTTATTCGCTTCGCGCAAACTCAGAGCTCAGAACTCAGAACTCAGAACAAAAAACCTCCATCAATTGAAAATTGGAAATTGAAAATTAAAAATTCCAGAAGCTCCTGGCTTCCAACGGATTGGTACATCGGTGGTGCCGAGCATGCTGTCCTTCATTTACTTTATTCCCGCTTCTGGATAAAGGCGATGTACGATTTAAAGCTCGTGGATTTTACTGAACCGTTTATCAGGTTGCGGAATGTTGGCATTGTCTTAGCGATTGATCGTCGGAAGATGAGTAAATCATTTGGGAACGTCATTAATCCGGATGATGTTGTTGCAGAATTCGGAGCGGATGCCATGAGAATATATGAAATGTTTATGGCGCCTTTCAATCAGGAGATTTCCTGGTCTACCACTGCGCTCCAAGGGGCATATCGGTTTGTGAGTAGGGTGTGGAAATTAGTTATGAGTTATGAGTCTGGCGTTATGCGTTCTGCGTACAACCCAGAACCCAGAACTCAGAACCCAGAACTAATCGAGGATAAGAAACTGGTACAAAAGCTCCATAAAACGATACAAAAAGTATCAAATGACATTCAAGCAGTAAAATTTAACACTGCGATTGCCGCAATGATGGAGTTTGTGAATGAATGGGAAAAGAGGGGGAACCTTTCAAAAGAAAATGTAAAGAAGTTTCTGCAGATTTTAGCTCCGTTTGCGCCGTTTATCACCGAAGAGTTATGGCGAGATGTACTTGGCGAGAAAACTTCGATTCATCTTTCACAATGGCCGGCAGTTGACGCCTCGCTGTTGCAGGAAGCAGAAGTAAGTATTCCGGTTCAAGTGAATGGAAAAGTCCGATCGGTTGTTGTTGTTCCCGCAGACCAAGTAGATGAAGTTACGGTCGTACAGAAAGCAAAAGAAGATGAAAAGGTTCAGCGCTACCTTGCGAGTAAAGATTACCAAGCGATCTACGTGAAGGGGAAGATTTTAAACTTCGTTTTGAGAGATTGACACGGACTTATAACGGATTCCTACGGATGACTATTAGATCTTAGATCTTAGAAATAAATCAAAGATCAAATATTAAAAATCAAAATGAAAAAGTAAAATGTAAAAATACCCACTACTTGCTACATGATACATGCTCCATAACATCTATCATCTAACATCTAAGATCTAAGATCTATGCTATAATCCCAATCATGGCAGAACGAGTGTATGGAGTAATGCACGGGAGCAGAACAGAGATAGCTGGAATAACGACTTCTGACATTCTTATTGCTCCCAGCAGAGAACTAATGAGAGATCTGCTCACGCTTCCGCCCGGCACCTCAGTTGGTATTGAGGATTGTCCGGAGTTACAACAGCCGTATGAGATGCGAGGACGGATCATAGATTTTACCGAATCAACTAAGTTCTACTGGGGTAGGATTCGAAGACTTTGCAAAAGAAGGGGTTTGAATGTGGTCTATCTTGAAGATTTTGAGACATACAAAAAATATCTTGAAAAGCATTTAGAGGCAATATCGCTCATTGATGTCTTAGAGCGAGAAATGAAAGAAGGCGGCTTTCCTGAAAGAGTTATGCAAAGGATGCATAGGGCGCAGGTTGAGGCCGAATACATCTTCGTGTTTGAACGTGAAAAAGCAATATTTGATCAGATTCAAGCAACGCAGCCAGCCATCGTTATTTTAGGAAGAGGGCATACTGATGCGTTATTGCTGAATCTGGATCCGTTCAACCAGAGAGGGGTATCTATTGGAGAATATAGGGCTGAAGAAGTTTTTATACCGCCGTGGCACTAGGATACTCCTGAAAGAAGATATGAACGAGCTGACATCGTCTGTGGGCTTGAGCCGGACAAAACACTGTTACTTGAAAGAGAGCTTTTGGAAAGGCAATATCGGGCGGTTACCGAAGGGAGAGTAATGGAAGGGACAACACCAGATTATATTGGTACTTGGGATATGCAAGTGCCGGCGCGAGGCCTTTTTGAAGTTTACTTAGGAGACGACGGCATAAATGGGACCATAGAAGATTGTTTGGGGACGGCGAGATTTTCTGGGAAAATCTCAAGTGATGTAGCTGTTTTCGTTAAAGAATATGGTGATGATAAATCAAGCGCTGATGCAGCGCGTGATGGAGTCATGTATGCGGGTGTATCCAAAGGAGAAATAATAGCTGGAGAGTTTAGAATATATAATGAAGGGGGAAAATTCAGGATGTATAAATTTGACGGGAACCCTTATCCAGTAGACTCTTAATTATATAGTCGTCTCTCCGCAGCGGCGTCTGCTACAGGTAGCTTGTCAGAACAATCTGTGGAGTAGGGAATAGCGCATTATTCGTTATCTTATAGTATAATATTAACATGTCAGAAACGTATTCACGGCGAGATGTTTTGGTAAAAAGCGCAGCAGCAGGATCGAGTCTCCTCGCAACCGCATTGTTTGCTGCATGTGGGCCGAGAAAAGACAATGAGTCCCTATTTTTCGAAGAGATTCGGAGCCTTCCCTTATCCGAACAGCTAAGAAGAGTAGATCAGCTTTATTCAACAACGCCTCTGAACAAAGAAGTAGCTGTAAATTATGTTGCTCCTCTCTGGGTTCGGGCATATGTGCAATTTGCAGGATCTGGTTTAACTCCTGAGCATATCATGCAAAATGTAATGCTTTCCTATGATATTTCACAAAGGAAAGCGCAGGAACAAACACCTGGGAAAGTGCCTATAAATCCGGTAAAAAGAACAGTCGGGAAAGTAGAGTTTAATTTTGGAGCTTTTGGGAGTAATCAAATAATAAGACATCCGGAAGTTGAGGTTGATGAGAAAGTTCCTGGCATTGTTTATTTAAGAAGTGGTTTTACTCATGAACTTGGTAACTTTGATACTGCCATGAGAGAGGATAGAGCTTTAGGGAAGGTGATAAATGATAATAGTATTGTTACTCCGAGACTCAAATATCCAGATCTTCTTGTTTTCAATGGGTTTACTTTTACTGAAATAAATCCCGATGAAAGTTATTCGGTATACTTTGGCAGGTTTGACCAGATGGCTACAGATGTCGTTTCCTCTTACGTTGCATCACGTGAAGGTTTACCTGTAGTAATGGTTTATCCGCGCGCCTCATACCTACGTGATACCCTTGATTGGATTCAGTTTTCCTCAGATGATTATTTAGCCATGCATAGAGGTTCAGACGTGTCTGGTTTTGCTCTGGAATTAGGAAGAATATCTCAAAGGATGAAAAAGGTTGTTGCAAATGACGATAAGGCCTTAGTAGACGGATTGAGGATAATGAGAATTTTTAACTCCGCAAATCTTCTTGAACTGGCGACTTTTTACCCAGGTATTAAGGAAGAGGTTTTGGATAAACCGGTTAGATTAATAAGGTAATAGTTTATGGAAAAACGGTTAGCTTCACGAAGAGAGTTTTTGAATCGGGCCGCATATGCGACCGAAGGTTTGGTCGCGCTTAGTTTGGCTGCATGTGCTCCTCAGACTCCACCGAGACCGAAGTCTATAGAGAAAAAAGCACCGTCTCCGCAGCCTCCCGAACGTTTTAATGAGATAGACTCTCCCCGGGCACGGCAGTTGTTTTTCGAAGCGATTCAGAATCTCCCTGAATCTCCCACGAAAGCTGTGATAGAGCGATATACTATCCCTCTCTATACTGATCCATATCCGGGATCAATTTTGCTGGGCGGTGTAGTTTTCAAACATACCGGTTCAGATGTTGGGATTGAGTATCTCAATATACCCGCTCCTGATAAAGCAGCCCGATTTCCCGGCATCTATGGATATAGAGGTAATGCAGTAAACGCACCACTTCCTTATTTTGTTCAGCGTGATACTGAGGTTGTAATACCCTATATTAGTTTGATGCGCGCAGAAGAAAAACAACGCGTCCCGAGCGGATTCTCTTTGCATCCTGACGGGACACCGGTTATTTTAACTGAAATGAAAGAAAAAGATGTGTCTGGAAAAAACTATCAGACGTACTTTGAAGGAATATCCTATGCCATTCGTATCATACGAACACCAAATCAGCTTTCCGACGCGTTAACTGAAAGTCTCGAGACATATGTATGGGTAAAAGGAGCGCTTATGATTGCGCTCCAAAACATCTGGCTGCAAGAAACGGCAAAGAAATTGAAGGAATACGGATTGCCTACCGAGGTAGCCGCAATTCAAAACGGCAGACAAACTCAGACGGAATTCCTTAGTGAAGCTCTTTATCGCTTCAATAAACAAAAAGGAAGATTTGCGGTCGTACTCGATAACGCTGCTGCTTCACTTGCGTTGAAAGCATTAGAAAACACCGAGGCGTATCAAAATTTAGAACAGGGGACCGAGCTGCGGTCTGTTATCGCTGCGGTAAAACAGTTAGATTTTGGGACTACATCGGAGTCGCAGTTTTACCGATCGTTTGAGTCGGCGTTGTCCCTTCCTGCTCTTCAGACTCCCCGTGTATCGCCGGAATTCTCCCCCAATATATTTCCGTAATCGTTACTCGTTTACGATCCCGCTTTACACACCTCCCGGGTTCGAAAGATTGTTGTACCAGCCTGCGCGCAACCTCGTAGGTTGCGGAGGCAAAATGTAGTAAATGAAACTTGACATTTATTATAGTGTACATTACCATGTACGTATGGATGTGAAAACGACTATACCAATTTCTACTGCGAGGAAGAATATTTTCACTATCGCTGACGATGTAGAGCGATCAGGAGCTCGTTATATTCTTACCGAGAATGGCCGACCAAAAGCAGTGATCATCTCTGCTGAAGAATTTGCTTCATGGATCGAAACGTTTGAGATAGCAGAGCAGTTTCCTCATCTTTTACAGGATATAAAACAGGCGAGACGAAGCTATGATAAAGGTCGATATACGAGACTTGAAGAAGTTTTAGCTCAATATGAAGTACCAGCTCGTACTCGCACCAAAAGCAAAAAAAGATCTCGATAAGATAGATAAAAACTTCAGGGTGCGACTCCTGCAAAGTCTGATTCTTTTACAGAGTGATCCATACAAAGGAAAAAAGCTGAAGGGTGAGTTTGAAGGAACATTTTCACTACGCGTCTGGCCATACCGCATTATTTACGAACTTGATACGCGCAAAAAAGTGATCCTTGTAATCCGCATAGGCCACCGCCAAGGGGTGTACCAATGAATTGTTGTACCAGCCTGCGCGCAACCTCGTAGGTTGCGGAGGCAATATTCCATAGTTCTTTTAATAATACCGGTGGGATTTTCGCACCAGAGTTCTCCAATAGAGGTGCAGCGGAAAAAGTAGCATGACTCCTCCTAATATAAAGAAAAGCAGATGTGGTGTTTTTTCAAATGTGAAGCTCAAGAAAATAATCATCATCCCGATTGTCTTCCCTGCAGCGAGACAGATCTCTCTTCCCGGTATCGCCAACCGCAGATTTGCGTGTGCGTCAACAACCAGAGTAGTCGTCGCATTCCAGAAGAGGGGAAGCATCATCTGAATAATGCCCGTTACTACAATCCACAACGTAATATTTTGCACCGCTCCGGCAAAAAGAAATGTAACGATCGCCATAAGAATTGTTATCGGATACAAAAAAACCGCGCGCTTCTGTATTTTATCCGTCATTCTTCCAAAGACTAAATTCGCGCCTGCTCCCACGAGCGAGAGATAAGACAGATAGAGCCCGTACTGGAGGGGAGTTTTGATGAAAAATAGCGTATAGACTGGAATAAATCCAAAGATAAGCGATTCCCAAACTCCCTCGATGAAAACAAATCGTCTCGTTGCCTTGATTTCTTGCAGTGCTTTGAGGAAAGAAAAATCTATGCGGAAATTCTTCTGCTTATTTATGAGTAAAAATGAAACGATGAAGAATACACCTGATAATAACCATAATGCATCGGGCACGACTGTTTTTGTAATACCTGCAGCAAGGGGAGCGGCAACGCCAATAAATGTTGGCAAACTATACATGAGCGCAGAGCTGTGACCAGTGTTTTCCTTTGGAGTATTCTCAAAATGCGCAGTGTTGTAAAAAATGTAGAAGAAAAATACCCCGATCCCATTCAGGGCGCTCGCAAGATAAAATTGCAGCGGTGAGATAATTTTTATGGAGAGTAAAAAGTACGTCAGGAAAAGAATGAGGGCAATACGCCAAGAGATGCGGCTGCTTAAGGAAACCACGACCGCTAAAATAATAAGTTCTGCTATAAAGCGGACAATCTGGCCAAAAATCTGATCCTGAAAAGTAATGCCTTGTTGGTAAATATGGAGCGGAAGGATGCTATTACTAAACGAGTAAAACCATAGGAATGAGGAAAAGAAGAGGAACAGCGATAGAAACGTACGGTTTCTCATTTGGTTATTTTACCAATAAGTGTTGTACTTCGTTTTAGAACTCAAGTTTAGAACTCATTTTACGAACTTAGGATAGCGATTCACTTACGATGTATCACTAAGAAATCGGCTCTATGGGGAGGCATCATCTGCTGTAGATTGAGGGGATTTCTCATAACAACAGGCGGCATATCAATAAACTTTACTTCAAGCGCTAACCCTTGCGCTTGCGCTATATCTTTTATCATTGCATCCAGATAGCTTCTTGGATATCTGTAAGAAAAATACTTACCGAGTCCTCTCGTCTGAATTGGTACACCCTCATCTCGTTCTCCACTCTGAGGAGGATAATACTGAAAAATAAATGCACCTCCTTCAACTAAGCGGGGGAGAAGCGCAGATAACGCTTCGCTTACCTCTGGTGGAGTTATTTGAGCCACACCGGTTGAGACAACATTGTCAATTTCATCTTCGATCTGGCCTACTGCATGGCCTATCGTTGATTGGATAGCTTGAACCTTCGTATTTGCTCTTGCGGCTGGCACTTCGCGTGAATATTCTTCAAGTGAGATTCCCGAAACATCAACTGCGGTAATATCTATGTGTCTGCTTGTATCTTGAAAGTAAGGATCGGAGGCGAGTAAACGCCGAGTAAGAGCGCCTCTACCCGAGCCGAGTTCCACGAGACGAATACTTTTTTTGTCTGGCTTATATAGCTCTCTTTCCAATAGGTCGAGAGTGCGTTTTCCAGCTTCCTGAAGAAGCGGATCTTCAGATTGCCGTTGCATTTGTCCCGATCTTACGCGCTCATCATACAATGCAGCCACTGCGTCGTAATCCTGCGAATGTTCTGGTTTCCTCCCACCGTTTTCAGGTATAAAATCTGTCATTGTATTAACACCGAAACTTTTTATAACCCAAGCTCTGGAGAAATTTTTTGCATCGAGATGAGGCAGATCTCGATAAATTTCTCAAGCGGCAAATTGAGCCCTTCACTTTTATTACACATCGCAACCTCAGCGCGTCTGGTACCTGCGGCAAAATTGGGGTTTTTGAGAAATCGTTTTACAACAGAGGAGAGCTTCACATCGGCTAATTTTTTTGAAGGGAGTACTAGTGCGACTGCCGTGATGAGCCCCGTAAGACTATCGGCACAAAAAATAGCCCAGTGAGACTTTAATTGAGGATGTAACAAACCCAAATGTGAGGCATGTGCTTTTACAATGCCGTCAACAGTATCGTCAATCTCCAGACCGTATTTTGCTAATGCTTCTCTCGTTTTTGCAGGATGCTGCTCCTTAAACTCACCGCTAAAGTCAATATCATGAATGAGTCCTGCCAAAAGCCAATCTTCACGCGCTGGTTCATCGGTGTCCAACTGTCCCTGTGATTGCAGATAATCATACAGTCCACCCATGCACGCCTCAAGCGCTAAGGAGTGTTTGAAAATATTTGGCTCGAGTTGATTTCTTACCGCGTCCACATACTTTTCCCGATCATATACCATGATGGTATTATACAGTAAGAATCATAACAATTGACAACCCCCGGAGTTGGACAGCTTATTCTAATAAGCCAAAAACATGATTGTTCATATTTCAAGCACAATTGTGGCATATAGTCCATTGTCTTCTGTGAACACAGTTACTACGATGAGATATATGCCGCTTCGTCCAGAACCATTTATCAACGGTGGAATATATCATGTGTTCAATAAGACCATTGATAAAAGACAGACATTTACCATAGATTGCTACAGTGTTTTCTTTCTAGAGATTCTCGAATACTACCGATCAATTAAGTCTGTTGTGAGCCACTCTCGGTTGAAGTTGCTTTCCCCAGAGGAAAACTTAAAAATATTTAGAGAAATTGCTTATAAAAAATATTTCCGCATTGAAATTTTAGCCTATTGTTTAATGCCGAATCATTTCCATCTTTTGATTAAACAATTTGTCACAGATGGAATACCGCGGTTTGTTTCCAATGTTGTTAATTCATTTACCCGCTATTACAATCTTCAACATGAGAGGAAAGGGCCCGTGTTTCTTCCCAACTTTAAGTCGGTAAAAATAGAAAGTGACGAACAGCTTATGCATGTATCCCGCTACATTCACTTGAACCCTTATTCATCAGGTCTTGTGCGAGATAGAGACAAGTTGCCAAACTATCAGTGGTCGTCTTTTCCAGAGTATCTCTCGCAAGAGAGGAGAAAAGTTAAGTAACGACGACGAGGTTTTATCACTATTTTTTTACAATAGGGCGAGGTATAAAAAGTTCGTATACATGAATGCAGATTATCAGAAAAAGCTAGAGTATGTTAAACACGCTGAAAAATGGTAAAAATTACTACGTAGACTGTTGTATCAATATTTTCAACTCCGGGGGTTAACATTGCAGCGGACCGGGAGGTGGTCGGAGAAGCGGATGGCGGTTTCGATGACGACGTCTGCGACGTTGCAGTGTTTGGAAAAGATATAGTCTACCTGATGGGGAATATAGTAGAAACGATGTGTTTTGCCGCGATACGCACTCGTAAATCCATATCCTTCCATAAAGCGCATAAACTTCTTCTGACGAATGAGCGAGCTATAGTTAAAGTCACCAAGGATAAGTTGTGAGTGGGATGAAGATGGAATATGATCATTCATATGGTTGAGTATCATCTGTAACTGCTTCCGCTTCACGCTGTTGAAATGTACGCAGATAAGGTGGGTGTTTACAAGAGTGATAGGAGTATTGTTGTAGGAAAAGGTTGTGATGAGGGCGGTGCGTGCCGTTTTCACGGCGAATATCCGGTCTTCAAACTTGCTACCGCCGAGCGGAACAATATGTGACGTTTTGAGTTGTAATTTACTGCTGTCAAAGAGAGTAAGTTCGCCGTACGATTTGCCTCTTTTACTAAATGACTCGGCATAATTATACTGTAGTTTTCTACCCCTCCATTGTTGTGTAAATACCGGAATAGCATCTTTGGGAAACTCTTGAAAACACATGATGTCAAACGGTTTGTGATTTGTCAACCATTGTGCGATGAGGTCGAGTTTCCTTCCGTAAAATATGTTATACGAAAGAAGTGAAAGCATGGTATTTTTCCATCATACCATATCCTACGGCCCACCGCCAACTCCGGGTTGTATGCCATACAAGGGAGGATGATTGAGCGAGCCATCCTGTGTTGTTTCTTGATAAATTGATTTATTGGAATGTTTTGTCATCTGAAATGAGCTAAAAACGCTATAACTTATCAGGAAAACAAACAACGCAATGATGACCATGGATGCTAATTCTGAGTTTGCGAGTCTGTGCCACATGGTCCCATGCTAACGAACGATCATGAACATTGTGTAAGAACTTTCCGATAAATAGGTAAGAAATGGAGCTTGTAATAGTTTCAGTGCAATCTTAAACTTGTAGTAATTGAAAGATGAAATTATGACAAAAATAACTACCTTACTGATATTTACTGTATGTTTTTTACTCTTCCGGAGTGATGTTTATGCTGATTGGAAGGTGGATTATCTTGGGCGGCTTGTTTATGTTTCCCCGCAGAATGTGTTGGGAGTGAGTGATGAGAAAGAGAAGGATAAGAAAGATAAGGAGGATAAGAAAGATCATGAAGTTGCTCCGACCGCAACACCAGCACCTGAAGTAACTGCTGCGGATGCCGCTGTTGCAGCTACTGATATACCAACGGTTGCTCCAACTATCGTTGAAACCGCGACTCCCACACCGATACCACCTACCGCAACACTATTTCCGTCACCTACCGCAACTAATACGCCGATTCCAACAGCCATACCTGATGTTATTCCAACTCCTACCAATACTCCAACACCATTAGTCGCATCTACGGTAATACTAAGCGTTACCAACACTCCTATACCATCTTCTCCCACCAGTCCACCTCCAACATCCACGATACAACCCACTTTTACCCCGACACCAAGCTTGTCTTCTCCGGTGAACCATCCAACCGCTACACCCGGACCACAACCGACCCAAACTCCAACACCATCGCCAACAAGCATTCCGTTACCAGCGCCGACGATCGTTGCGGTAAACAATAAGCAATCTGAGCCGGCAATCGCCTCAGTCTACACCAATATGGCGCGGGCACTTTTAGAAAAAAGAAATGGAAAGCTCGTTATTAAGGCGCAGGATAGTCAAGGTCATGTATTTGAGCTTGGTGAGCAGAATAGTTTTGTAGTAGAAGATCGTACGACAAAAGCTCCCATAACGATCCTTATGGAAAAGAATGATCAAGTAATTATAGCGAAAGGACAGTTTGGCGCTCGGACAAACTTTCCTCTTTCTGTTGATCTCTCTAAAAATGCTATCCTAGTAACGACCTTTGCAGGCGATAAGGAAATCATCTTTAATCCGGAGAGTATTGTTGATTCTTTGCTATTCATGAATGTGATTGATCATCTCTATCCTGCCGAACCACATTCGACTTCGAGCTATCGTGAAAACCTTGGTATTAGAAATGTAGTGTCCTTAGAAGAGTTCAGAGGAATTCCTACGTATCTTATAGAAGGAGTGAGGCGAAAAATGCTTCTGGGATTTCAACCGATTGCTATTCCCACCATCATAACGGCGTCAGCATGGACAGGAGAAGTAGTGAGGGAGCAAAAAACATTGGCCGGTCAGATCCTCGAGGCATTTTCGTTGTAAATAGTTATATTTTTGTGAGCCGTCTGGGACTCGAACCCAGAACCAACAGCTTAAAAGGCTGCTGCTCTACCAGTTGAGCTAACGGCCCATGGAAAGCATCATTGTATCAACAACCAGCAGGCAATGCAACCTAGAATCGAAAGATCAGGTATAATAGAATAATGGAACCACAAGTCTACACTCTCAAAAATGGACTGACGGTTATTCTTGTTGACACAAAAGCATTTCCTACGTTGACGACGCTTCTTCTTGTTGGTGCCGGCTCACGGTATGAGACTACCGAAAATAACGGTATCGCTCACTTTTTTGAGCACATGGCGTTTAAGGGCTCGCATAAATATCCCAATTCACTGCTGATCTCTTCGATCATTGAAGGACTCGGTGGAGTTTTCAACGCATTTACTTCAAAAGATAGCACCGGCTACTGGATAAAAGCTACGACCGATCATTTTGAAACCGTTTTAGATGTGTTGTCCGACATGATCATTCATCCATTGCTGCTCGAAGATGAGATTGAAAGAGAGAAAGGCGTGATCGTTGAAGAAATCAATTTATACGAAGACACACCATATAGAAAAGTTGGAGAATTATATGAAGAGCTTCTCTATAAGGGAAACCCGCTCGGTTATGAGATAACCGGTACAAAAGACAGCGTCCGTTCGTTTACCCGTATCACTTTTACCGATTACATATCACAGTTATATCATCCACAAAATGCAGTGCTCGTTGTCGCCGGCGGTTTTCAACATTCCAAGTTATTTGATCCCCAATTCCACCGCATATTAGCGCTGGTTGAAGAGAAGTTTGGTCGCTGGAAACCGAATGGCGGCACTCCAGAATTTCAGCGGGTCACCGAACATCAAGATAAGCCACAGATACAGGTTGTTTACAAAAAAACTGAGCAGGCACATTTCTGTCTCGGTTTCCGGGCATTTTCTTTTTTTGATGAGCGCAAATATGCGCTATCAGTCTTGACCGCAATTCTTGGCGGTGGTATGTCATCACGTCTTTTTACCGAGGTACGCGAAAAGAGAGGATTATGTTATTACATTTCAACCGGACGGGAATTATACCACGATGTCGGCAATCTCGTAACGCAGGCTGGAGTGACAAACAATGTTGAGAAAATTAAAGAATCGATACGGGTGATTCTTGCCGAGCACAAAAAAATAGTACACGGCGATGTCCGGAAAGAAGAGCTTGAGAATGCAAAAGAGCTTTTGAAGGGAAGACTTCTATTGTCAATGGAGGATTCTCATCAAATTGCTTCATTTTTAGGAAGTAGAAAGATTCTTCAAAATCAGGTTACTACTCCAGCACAGACCGTAGAGAGAATCCGTGCGGTGACCTTTGAGGATGTGTTTTCTCTTGCGCAAGAGATATTGCGTCCTAAGAATTTAAATTTTGTGATGGTGGGGCCGGTGGAGAAGGAGAGTGAGATTGAAGAGGCATTTGGGGAATTCTAATACAGTATACTTACTCTATGTTCTTATTTCTTTTCCTCCTCGGCACAGCGGTTGGATCTTTCTTAAACGTTCTCATTGATCGTTTGCCGAATGAAGAATCTATTCACGGACGTTCGCACTGTAATCATTGTAGGCGGACGCTCAGATGGTTTGAGCTCATTCCGTTGTTCTCGTTTCTTTTTCTGCAAGGAAAATGCAGAACGTGCAAGAAGCCAATTCCTCTGGTGTATTTTTTTGTTGAGTTGTTGACGGGCGTGATGTTTGTTGCCGTCTGGAATTACTTGTCTGTGTCTCCTGTCATGCTGAATTTATTTCAGCATCTTCCCTGGAAGATCCTGAACCAAGTTCAGGATGACACTATTAAAATAGTTTATCTGGTAATTTCTTCCTGTTTGGTCGCAATCTTCTTCACTGACGCGAAGTATCAGATTATTCCCGATTCAATACAGCTCGTTTTGTTTCTGAGTATTTTTGTTCTGTTTCTCCTTCTCGGTTTTTCTGTGCCACAGTTTTTTGTTCAAATTCTTTCCGGTTTTGCAATCATGGCTCCCATTCTTGTGCTCTATCTCTTCACGAAAGGAAATGGCATGGGATTTGGTGATGTGAAGCTTTCCTTTACGATCGGATTTTTTATGGGAGTATTAAAAGGATTTCTTGTGTTATACATGGGTTTTATCACCGGTGCGGTTGTGGGATTGTTATTAATTGCGCTTCATAGAAAGAAATTAAAGCAAACCATCGCCTTCGGCCCGTTTCTTGTTATTGGTTTAGTAGTCATGATGTTTTATGGTGAGGAGTTGGTGAGAGCAGTAAAGGGGATGTATGGAGTGTAACTTCAGAGTAATAAGAATCACAAACTCCTCAGATACTGGATAAACGTTCCGGGAGTGAGAACTATTATACCAAGGTTCCGTTTTATCTGTTCAGTCTTGAAATGTCTCAGGTTGTAGGAGATGAGAAACTTTGATTGTGCTTCGTGTGCTCCGGCGACGATATGTGCGTCATATTTGTCGATTACATACGGTATGAAGGATGTTTGTATTTGTTGGCTTGTTTGCTTGAGTAATACAACGTGGAGTTTGCTCTCAATTACATTATGCAGCTTGTTGCGGTCAATAGAAAGTCTTTTTGCTACAACTTCAATTTCTTTTATGGAAAGATCAGATACGAACAATTTTATACCTCGCTGTTTCAAAAGAAGATATGCTGCTCCCCGGTCCGAAAGCAGTGATGATATCACCACATCTGAATCTAAAAAGATATTCATCTCAATTGATTACAACTTTCTTCTCGCTTTTGCAAGCTCTTTCTGGATGGATGTCACATTCTTTCTATCTTCTTTTTCAGCAAGGTAGAGATCATGGTCTAGGCCGATGAACACAAACGCGATGGAACTTGCCGGTATTCGGTACACTTTACCAATTCTTTTTGCAATAATTTCGCCTCTCCCGATAAGCTCGTAAACAGTATTTTTACTTAGTTGCAATATGGTCGCAACCTGTTCCGGAGTATAGACTTTCGTATTGGTAACTTGATTAAACATAACCAAATGGTAACAAACATTATCAAAGATGTCAATATTCATTTGTATTTTTGGATTTCTACGGATTGCTAACGGATTTACGCGGATCTCTACAGCAATCTTCCGCACTCCCGGGGTGTGAAAGAAACTAGTTGGAATAAAGTAGCCCGAGGTCGCGCCGGGGATCAAGGGGGTCGGTGGTAATTAATGCATCAAGCTCTTCCCATAACGTATCAGGAACATGTTCTTTTGCTGCGCGCATATTGATGGCAGCCTCATCAGGAGTTGCAGCGCCTGGGATTGTTGTCGCAACCGGCTCGTGTCTCACACACCATTGTAAAGCTACTGAGGCGAGCGATACTCCATGTTGGGCACACAGCGCTTGAATTTCTTGTAATCGTTCAATAGTTCTTTTACTGAAATTACGCTCTAAATATTCTGTATTCGTTTGATACCCGGTTATCAAAAGACCTCTTTCAATCGGTGTCGCAATAACTAAGCCAGTATTATGTTTCTTTGCAGCGGGCACAATGCTTTGAAGAGCAAGCTGATTAAGCAAACTCAGACCACCGGGGACAACCGCGGCATCAAATTGCCCTGTTTCTATATAACGGGCATTCACGATTGGATCATTCGCCGCTATGCCAATATTTCTCACAAAACCATGCTGTTTGAGATTGTTAAGTGCTCCAAATGCTCCCTGTTTACCCAGTACCTGCTCCATATTTGCACCCATCGGGTCATGGATGTAGACAATTTCAAAATAATTCCTTCCTAGTCTTTTTAGGCTGCGCTCAACGCTCTGCACGGTAGCATCATAAGAAAAATCATATATCTCACCGGGATAATGACCTACTTTTGTAGTAACGATGCACTTTTCTGCTAAATCTGGACGTTCCCGAAGAGCTTCTGCTATTATCTCCTCACTCGTTCCTTTAATATAGAGAGGAGCGGTATCAATAAGACCGCATCCTTCTTCTAATGCGGTATGTACTGTATGAATTGCTAAACGATTATCTATGGTTACCAGTTCCGGTTGTACATACAGTAAATTAGCCTGCTCTCTGGTGGCGCAACCTAAGAACGCGCTACCTAAACCAACGATTGTCACGTCAAGTCCGGTGCGCCCCAATTGTTTTCTCCTTATTTCATTCTCCGGACCCACCGACAAGTTTTCTTTTTGATTACGGAAACTCATGATCAAATTATAACAAGTCTAAAAAATTCAATTGCAAACGTACCCAAATCTGTTATTATTTTGAAATATGGAGCAAACGCTCGTTGTTTTAAAACCGGATACCATCGCACGGGGATTGGTGGGAGAAATTATTGTCAGATTTGAGAAGGTAGGATTAAAGATTGTCGCTTCAAAGATGATGCAGGTGACGAAAGAGCTCGCCGAGAAACATTATCCAATTGAACGGGAAGAATTCATAAGAGGCATGGGGATGAAGTCTCTGGAAAACTATAGAGATCTGGGGATTGATGTGTTGAAAGAAATGGGTACAGAAGATCCGATTGAGATTGGGAAGATGATCAGAAGCTGGCTCGTTGATTACATTACCCCTGGTCCGGTTCTTGCACTTGTTTTGGAGGGGCCCCATGCGGTTGAGCTGGTTCGAAAACTGGCTGGTCATACTTTGCCGTTTCTCGCGGCTCCCGGCACCATACGCGGCGATCTTGCGTTTGATTCTTCATTCCTCGCCAATACCCGCAAGCGAGCGATCAAAAATCTTGTACACGCTTCCGGCAGTCAGGAAGAAGCAAAATTTGAGATTGAACTCTGGTTTAAGCCCCACGAAATCATCTCTTACGAGAGGGTGGAAGAAAAAGTCATGCGGTAATAATTCATGGTTCACACCTCCTCCACTCGGACACCCATTTGCTACATGTTACATGCTACATGCTATAATGTTACTGGTATTTGTCCCTGTAGTTCAATGGAGAGAACAAGCCCGTCCTAAGGGTTAAATGTGGGTTCGATTCCTACCAGGGACGCCACAACTTTGTCATGCTGAACTTGGTTCAGCATCCCTGCCTGCCGGCGAGGCAGGTTCCAAGGAAGATCCCGAAGCAAGTTCGGGATGACATGGTTATGGACAAGTGAAAGAACATATTGAGAATCATCTAAAAAAATTCCGGACGGGAGAATATCTGAAGATTCTGATTCTACGGACCATCGGAAACTTCCTTATTTTTGTCTCTCTCTCTATGATCGGAAAGACATTCTATCAACCATTGCGGGAAGAAGTGCGGTATTTTGTGAACAAACAAGTGCATAAGAAATATATTGTTGCAGGACCCAAAGAAGGTAAAGTCGTTCAGACACTTACCGTGGAGCCGCCGCCAAAAAATGCGTTGGCAAAAACGTTTAACATCAAACAGCTTGAGGTACTAACGCCGGAAGACCCGAATTTTAGCATCGTGGTGCCGGAAATCGGCGCAAATGCGAAAATTTTGTCGAACGTGAACGCTGCAAAGGAGAATGAATATTTGAGCGCGCTCCAAAAAGGAGTTGCGCACGCGCAGGGCACTGCATTTCCCGGTGAGGGTGGACATATTTTCCTGTTTGCCCACTCCACTGATTATATTTGGAATGTTGGTACGTACAACGCTGTGTTTTACCTGTTGTATAAGCTCGAGAAGGGACAGGAGATTAATTTATTCTACAAAGGACAACGGTATGTGTACCGGGTACTTGATAAAAAAATTGTGAATCCTGATCAGGTAGAGTTTCTCACCAGAAAGACAAATCGGGAATTCCTCACATTGCAGACCTGTTGGCCCCCCGGCACTGCGTTTCAGCGACTTCTCGTTTTTGCAACGAGAGTAGCGGAGTAATTTAGAACTAGCGAATGCCCACTTCATACAAATCAGGAGATTTGTTGTACTGTGGATTCAGATTGGTAATAACTAAGAGCTTTCCTTCATTGGTGATATGGAAGAAGTTTTCTTCAATGGGTCCTGAATAGACAATTCGTTTATTCCCTCCATCATCATAATCTTTTACAATAATTTCTTTTTTATCCATGAGGACAAAGTGGCGGGAGTCGGGATACCAGTGGATTTTGTCAGCAGTGACTATATCAAGGAGCGGTCGAGGTGTTGGTGATGTAAAGATGTTAGATGTTGGAGACGGTGTGGTTTCTTTTGGCAGCGCAACGTCTTCGACTTTGAAGTTCTTATCCTCTTTTTTATCGTAGACGTATACTGCGTTTGCTTCAAGGTCGCGCACTTCCGGCGCTTGACTGGTGCCGATCAAAGGCGGGTTAATAATCCGGGGGAGCGATGCAGATTTTTTTGCCTGATATAGCAGTTTTGTTTCGTCCGGAGAAAATGATATGAGCCGAAATGAGTCGCTGGCGATCCGATCGATCTGACGGGGAAATGTTTCCAGAATACGCAGGAGCTCTTTATTTGTTTCTTCCTTCCACGCCGTCATGAGAGCATCTCTGGAAGCTGTGATATCAAAAAGCTGGGTATTTTCCTCATCCAGAGAAAGCAGATACGAGACAGAACCACCCAGCTCAAGCGGAAACTCAAATATTCCCTGGCGATAGTCGTTTGAGAAAAAAACGGTCACTTTATCGAGTATGGCCGTTTCCGGCAGGTATTTTTTCAAAAGCAGCGATTTTAAAGGTGGGAGCAACGAAAGCGGGCGTCGATTCATATCAAAAATATATAAACCATCTTTTTCTATGTCGTTATTGTGTGATACGAGAATGATGCGATCGGTTTGGTCTACCGGTAATGCTTTCACAATGCCCAAGCTGGTGACGGGTGAGAGCGAAGGATTTTTCGGAAAGAGTAGCCCGTCAACGCTCATCACGATCTCTCCTTTCAATTTAATCTGTTTTTTCCAGTCGGTATAGCCTTCTTTTTTGAATTCTATGGTATAGTCTTCAGGTGGGAGTGTAAGATTGAGGTCGGTGACTCCTTTCAGTACCCCATTAATAAATACTTTTGCTGCTTTTGGGGATGAGGAAGTAGCGAGGATGCCGGTTGAGGTGAGTCTGCCGGATTGAAAGTCGGGTCGATAGCCGCGGGCATAGGCGATGACAGAGAGAAGCACTGCTATAAATGAGACGAGAAGTAGTAAGCGAAGCAGCATGCTTTTCAGTAGTTTGAATTTGTATTTAGATTTTACTTTTGCCATAATTGACGAAGGTCAATATTCAACATATCGTATCTCGGAAAATCTGTTGTGAAAGTAGATCAAATTATATACTAAAAACATCAATCTCAATCTGCGTTCAGTCTTTCACGAGTTTCGCACTTCCTGTCATCCTGAGGAGTGAAGCGACGAAGGATCTCTGAACTTGTTTCAGCCTCGCATTCGCGAGAGATTCTTCTCCCGCTACGCGGGATCAGAATGACAACTGCGAAACTCGTGTCTTTCTCTCTTTGCTGGTAGATAGTATACTATGTAGTATGTTTTTACGCAAGAAGGTGGGGATTGATCTCGGTACGGCAAATACGCTCGTGTATCTGGCAGGGCAGGGTATTGTGCTGAATGAACCAACGGTGGTGGCTTATTCTCTGGAAGACAAACGAATTCTTGCGGTCGGAGAGGAAGCGAAAGAGATGCTTGGGCGAACCCCCGGATCTATTATCGCTGCCCGTCCCATGCGAGAAGGCGTGATTGCCGATTATACTAGCACTTCTGCTATGATTACCTATTTTCTCAAAAAAGCTATAAAGGGAAGAACGCTGTGGCCTGAGGTAATGATTGCGATCCCTGGAGGAGCTTCGCAAGTCGAAAAGCGCGCAGTGGTAGCAGCGTGCAAACAAGCGGGAGCTTCGGACGTGTATTTAATAGAAGAACCGCTTGCGGCTGCAATCGGCGCAAAAATCCCCATCTCTCAGCCATCAGGCCATATGATTGTTAATCTTGGGGGTGGCACTGCGGAGATCGGTATTCTTTCGCTTGGACAGCTTGTGGTCTACCGAACTATACGGGTCGCCGGTACCCGATTGGACGATGCGATTATCCAGCATCTGCGCAAGAAACACAATCTTATTATCGGTGAGCGAACCGCAGAGGATGTTAAAAGAAAAATCGGGAATGCATTAGTGATAGAACATGAGGATTATAAAGAACGCATGATGGAAGTGAAGGGGAGAGATTTTCAGACCGGACTGCCGAAAATATTACCACTGGGGGAACGAAGCGTGTCTGAAGCTCTTCAGAAACCGCTCAAGCAGGTGATGGAAGGAATAAAAGAAGTTTTATCGCTTTGTCCGCCAGAGCTGGCTGCTGATATTGTTGATCGAGGCATTGTGTTGTCCGGGGGCACCGCGCTTTTAACAAGCATTGATCGGTATATCACCTACTATACGGGCGTGCCATCATTTGTCGTTGATGAGCCGCTCTTTTGCGTGATTCGAGGAGTCGGTATGGCGCTTGAAAATTTGGATACGTATAAGGAGGCAATAAGATAGGGGTAAGGCCCGCCTTCGCCCGCTGGCTTCGGCGAGGCGAGGGGAAAGGGTCAAGCGTTAAGGGAGCTTCAGGAAGGGAAAAGGCATGATAGCGAATCCTATAGTTATTATTTAGTATAAAGGATAGATTGAAATAGTTGGAGTTGTAGATGGACTAAGGGGATTGTCAATAACTTATAGTAACAATCACTGTTTTTCTGATAAAAAAAGAAGGGTTAGAAGGATTAGATTTTAACATAAACATTTACTGAGATCAAAATTGTTGTACAAAGGGTTAAGCGTTAAGGGTTAAGCGTTAAGATATTTTTATCCTAATAGTTTTATGACAATATGGAACAAAAAAAATTACTAGGAGTACCGATACCAACAGAGTCAAAAAAAGAAGTCCTAGAGTATATTAAAAAGTACCTATCCATGGGTCAGGAGTTCGTACACATTGTGTCATTGAATCCCGAAAATCTTGTACTCTGTCACGAAGACGAAGAGTTTAAGAAGATTGTTGAGATGAGCCAAATTAGGATTGTTGATGGCATTGGGGTTGTTCTAGCAGGCCACATGCTTAACGTACCAGTTGGAGAACGATTCACGGGGGTGGACATTATGGAAAAGCTTATAGCAATGGCACATGATGGTAGCCTGTCAGTGGTACTTATTGGTGGTGAGCAAAATTTAGCAACGAAGCTTGCTAAGTGCTATCGCGACAAATATAGCCAAATCGAGATTGTCGGGAGTGAAGGATTCAAAGATGCCAAAAATCCCAATACGGATGAAGAAGCGGCTCTCCTTTCTATAGTTGCTGTTCACAAGCCCCGTTTACTTTTTGTGGCATTTGGATCTCCAACGCAAGAAAAATGGCTGTGGAAGAATAGAGCGTTATTACAAGGAGTTGTATGCATGGGGGTTGGCGGGGCATTTGATTTTTTAAGCGGGAATGTTGCGCGGGCGCCGATACTGGTACGGCGACTAGGATTGGAGTGGCTATATCGTCTCTTACGGCAACCGTGGCGATGGAGAAGGCAATTGCGACTTCTGAAGTTTGTATGGTTAGTGATGAAGCAGAAGTTTAGATTATAGATTGTCATTGCGAGCCAAACATACTATAGCGAAGCAATCTCATAAATAAATGGGATTGCCGCGTCTCAGCTAATGGCTGATCCTCGCAATGACATACACTTAGGTATTAAGATGACTTCGAGATTCCTATTGTTAAATCAAAAACGGCGTGAGAAAATAGGTGGACAATGGAAAAGGATTTAATCTCCACTGTACGTTATTTTTTACAATTCTTTTATCCACCCAGCCTTGAAGATATTCACCTCTTCTTTCCAAAAAAAATAACAAAGGATTCGCTTAAGGAAAAACTTATAGGATTTGAAAAAAAGAATAAAATCATTACTCGAAAAATTGGAGGAGAAAACAGATATACCCTAGAGGGGTATAGTATTCTTTTTAAGAAATATACTGCCAGGACGAGAAATACAAAAAGTAAGCTACAGTTAATACAGAGATTTATTAGCACGCTATCATGGTTTCCACAGATAAAGCTTATAGGTCTTTCTGGTTCACTGGCGATGATGAACGCAAAATTCACGGACGATATTGATCTATTTATTATTACCGAACGGAAGAGATTATGGACTGGCAGATTTATTGCAGTCGCAATGGCGCAGTTTCTTGGTCTGAGACGTAAAAGGGGAATCAAGCGTGCGCCGGATAAGATTTGCTTGAATCTTTTCTTTGACGCGAACGACGTTGTTATTCCTCCATCGAAGCGGAGCACCTATGTTGCTCACGAAGTCTTGCAGATGAAGCCGTTGGTGAACAAAAATCAAACCTATGAACAATTTATACAAAAAAACAGGTGGGTGTTTGATCTATTTCCGAATTCTATTGATAGAGTTAGAGATAGAAAAAAAAGCGTTAATTGTGAAGCCCTGAGGGTTAAAGGGTTCATTGGGGATATTGTTGAAAAGATGCTGAAAAAAGTGCAGATGTACTGGATCACAAAGCATCGTACCACTGAGTTAATCACTCAAACACAGCTCTGGTTTCATCCGGATGATTTTGAGAAAAAGGTTATGGTATGATATTAAAACCTCTTATATGTCGGTGTCAATCATTAAAGAAATCGAGCATTACGCAAAAACGCATCCCGATGTAGTATCTCTTGCTCAGGGGATTCCTTCATTCGTCTCACATCCAATAATACGTGAATCGGTGATGCGGGCGCTGAGCGAAAATAAAGTTGACGCTTATTCCTCTGTTGCTGGGATTTTGACGTTTCGCGAGGCAATTGCCTATGATCTGGCCCTGCGATCAATGCGCTATGATCCAGAAGGAGAGATTCTGGTTACAGGTGGAAGTATGGAAGCATTGTCGGCAACGTTGCTAACGTTGGCTAAAACGGGAGATGAGATTATCATCCCAACCCCCAGTTATGTAGCATATGAGCGAATCTCCGGTATGATTGGTGCAAAGGCCATAGTTACGCCTCTCCAAGAAGAACAGGGTTGGAAACTCAATATCGAAGACGTCAAAACCAAAATAAGTCCAAAGACGAAAGTGTGCGTGATATGTAATCCAAATAATCCAACCGGATCAGTGTATGCAAAAGAAGACTTGCTTCAACTAGGAAAACTCGCTGTTAAGCATAATTTCACGATCGTAAGTGATGAAGTATATGAGGGTTTGTATTTTGGCAATGATTCTTTTTTTACATTGGCTCAGAATGAGGAGTTCCGGAACCATATCGTGCGAATCTATAGTTTCTCAAAAGATTATGCGCTCACAGGATGGAGGATCGGATATCTTCATAGCGACAGATCTATCGTTAGACGTATTTTACCAGTACACGAAAATCTGATCAACTGCCCGCCGGTGATCTCACAGTATGCAGCGCTTGCCGGTTTGCAGCATCAGAAGATAATTAAAACAGAACAGCATGCGGCGTATAAGAAAAGGCGCGAAATCGTGGGAAATACATTGGGAGAACTCAAGGAATTTTTAAGCTTCACTTGGCCGGAAGGAACTTATTATTTCTTTCCAAAAATTCACGGGTTGCAGAATTCTGAGGCGTTTTGCATGGATGTATTGAAGAAGGCAAAAGTAGCAATTGTGCCGGGATCCGGATTTGGCGATGGCGGAGAAGGACATGCGCGCTTCTGTTTCGGGAGAAAAGAGGAAGATGTGATAGAGGGGATGAAGCGGTTCAAGGAATATTTCTTCAAACTGGCGGAGAGGGTGGGATTCGAACCCACGTGAGCTTATTGGGCTCAAAAGGTTAGCAACCTTTCGCTATGGACCACTCAGCCACCTCTCCAAAATTTCTTGGTGCCGGGTGCCGGAGAAGGGATTTGAACCCCCACCCCATTGCTGGGACAGCGCCCTGAACGCTGCGTGTCTGCCAATTTCACCACTCCGGCTAGCTATCTTTTCATTATATCACAGCAAAAGACTCTGCCAGAGAATGCGACATGCATGAGTGCGATAAGGAATCCATTTTTGTACGATCGCTTCTATTTTTTCTTTTTCCGATTTTTCTTTGAGACGATAAAGCTTTATTATCGCTTTTCGCAGACCCAAGTCTCCATGTGAGAATACATCCTCACGTCCGAGCGAAAACATCAAAAACATCTCAGCAGTCCATCGCCCAATACCCTTTATCTTCGTTAACTCAGTGATCACTGATTCGTCATCGAGCGCATGAAGTTTTTCCAGTAACACATCACGATCAACTACTTTTCTCGCAAGATCTTTTACGTATTTTACTTTTGCCCATGAAAGACCAACCGCTCTGATAGTTTCGTCAGGAATTTGCAGGAGGGCGTGAGGGGTAGGCCCGCCTTCGCCCGCCAATGATTGGGCTTCGGCGAGGCCACGCCAGAGGCGGGCGAGGCGAGGGTGTCGATTGGGAAACAACTGGAGAAAGCGCTGATAAATCGCGTGCGCTGCTTTCGAGGCGAGTTGCTGATTGATAATCTCTCTGCACAAACTCTCAAAGAGTTCTTCTGGTTTGCGCACTGTCAGTGGTTCAAGGGGAGGAAGTTTCTGGAAGATCGTAAAGAGGAGTGGATCATGTTTCTGAAAATGCAAGATGACATGTTTTTGCATAAAACGATTATACAAAACTGGTAACTCCCGAGGTTACGGTTGCCGTTTGGGGAAGGAAATGATAAGCTATAGGACTATGTCTAGGGCTGAAAGGGGTGGAATTCCTGATCGAAAAAAACCGATAGCTGAAAAAACAGAGCTACCAGAATTTCTGCAGGAAGCACGAGCGTCAATAAAAGAATTGTTAAAAGGAGAGAGCGCCGAAGCTTCAATACGGGCAATGGGAACTGTTTATCATAAAGCAGTTTCGATAATTGCAGAGCAGAATCCTGCAATGAATACCTATGAGTACGCTTGTATACTTGCACAAATTGTGCCAGAAAGAGTACCACAAAAAGCTCACCGAGCTGCGGTGCAGGCGCTCGGGAGTGATTATGGGAAAGAGGTGCTATTACTGTTAAACATGAAAACACTGCTTACGGTTACTGCTCCCTATATGCGCGTTCTTGCTGATGTACCCAACGAACAAGAAGAACTAATACATACGGTTATTGCCGCAGTGATAAGTTATTGCGGGAAGGAATCTATTGATGAGCAGCGTGCGCCAATGTCAACACGTATGTATGAGTATGCGAAAAAAGGGGTTGCTGAGTATTTTATGTTCCGAGAGAGCATGCTTATTGGTACGCGCGATCACTGGAATCTCCATAGAGTATGGGAGAATGCAGCCTATTTACTGGCAGATCCTGCATCGGTTACCAACGCTGATGTTACGCAACTTGCAGAAGACCTTTCACAAGAGACCGGGATACCAGTATCACGTTTGAGAGAGTATTTTATAAGACAGATCACTACATATCGGCTTCGAGCAGATGAGCTCAGTATGGATTTTGATGTGATATGGCGAGAGGTCGGCCGGCGCGATGATATACAGCAAACCGTGCATACTGCGCTTGATGTACTTTCTGTACAACAACGGAATATTGTTGAATTAGGTTTTGGACTTACCAATGAAGAAGAGTTGACTCAGTCCGATATAGCAAAAAAATTAAACATTTCTTTGACCATGGTTTCACAGTTACAATCGAGAGCAGAGCTAAAACTACATCATCCGAGCATTGCTATCGGTCTCAAGCAACATTATTTTCTTGGTGATGATGTTCCCCGCGTCCTTGCACCGCAGGAAGGCAGAGATACACGGTTTGGGAGAACTTTCGAGGAACCATACTATCAGGTCAAACCGATGAGGAAATCAGATCAACCACCATTTAGTATTGAAAGATTGGCGATATTTCCCGCAGTTCGAAGAGTTCTTCTCCGAAAGGGTATGCGAACTATTGGGGATCTTTTTGCGCAACCACCGAAGGAGCTTACTCAACAACTTGGATGGCTCGCTCAGCACGTTGAGGAAACGCTCCTTGAGGTGCTCGAAGATCAGTATACTGAAGCGATTAGGGGCAGGCGAGTAACCGATTCATCACTTATTGATCATATTTCCAGAGCGATTTGGATATCTACTTACCGATATGATATTCTCGATGCAATGGAGGAAGATGAACGATATTTGTTTCTTACTTTTCTGCAAGATAATCGGGAGCTACGTCCGTGGATGCTGCAGAAGATATTTATAACGGCATATGAAAAACTATCCGATGAAATCTACCGTACTACTATTGCGCCACTCCCGGAAGATAGAGATAGCGAAGAATAACTTCCTCGCATAATCGGAGTACCCGCAACCTCGTAGGTTGCGGGTAGGCTGTCACATCAGCCTCCTCCACTCCCGCAGTGTCGAGATAAGATTGTTTAATAGCCCATAGTATGGTATACTACTAGCTATTTGCGGCGGTCAAACCTACGGGAATTAAGCATCCTGCAGGAGAAGCAGCTGCAAAGATCTTAGACAAGCACATTGAAAAATCAGCTGTACTTGTGGTAGCCTTTTTGAAGCGATGAAATTGCTCGATTGTTCAATTGTTCAATTGCTCCACGCATTACTTCAGAATGGCTGCTGCAAGTTTTTTGCTAAGCTACTGAAACGCCGGAAAGCGTTAGTGGGAAGTCGCGCTTCCACCCGGCACCGCCTGTAAGACTTGACCCTTCGTTCAGGGCAAGCAGGGCAAAAGGAGACTATCGTGTTTACTCTTACGCAGGCCGTCGACAAAATCGCCAGCGTGCTCAAGCACGCGTGCGCGATCCCCAAAGGCGAGGTTGTCCCGGATCGGATTGCCGATCTGTGGGTCGCGTTCCACACGCGTTTCAATGACGAGACGCGAAGGAACGTGGAGCAGGGCACGGACTGGGCGTCACCCCGAGCCTACTGGTTCCTCCAGCAGGACTGGCCACAGACGACCATGGTTTACCGCACGGGGACGGGACGACTCGAAGTTGAGGTGGTTGAGGACCACAGTGGAGCGCCAGACAGTGTTACACTGACAATCTGGGCTGGTCCCGAGACCGCACCGAGAAAGGTCGTCACCCTCGTTTTCCACCACTTCTTCGGAGGAGGGTGGGACTGCGAGGTCGTCCAGCTGGATCAGTCGCTCATCGAGGGTAGGGAGGATCGGTTCTCGCTCCTCTTTGAGATTATCGAGGAGATCAAGCCATTCTGCGAGGCCTTGGAGGGATGGGAGCGGAACGAGAATCCTGACGATCTACCTAACCGGCAGATTCTGCAGGAATTCTTGCGATGGCGAACCCGCAAGATCGTCCTCGAGCTCAATCCGGTCCCGACAGAGTAAACTGACGTAAACAAATCCAGGTAGCAGTTGCCTGTCTCGCAATGCGAGAGAAAGCTGCACAAGCTTGTCTAACCGGCTGGGGCGGTGAGTAATTTTTGGCCAATGGCCAATCCTGACAGTGATGTCAGTTTCACCGTACCCGGCCATATTTATTAAGCAGCCTGGGCGAGTGGCGCGGTTTCAGTCTCTTTTGCCGCGGTATTTATCATAGATCCGGCAAGAATTGGGATGATGAGAGCGACGAGTTTTATGAGCGATTCTTTTTGTTTTTTATCCAAGCCCGCGGCTTCGACTACCTGACTTAACTGTGTTTCACTAGATGGGGTAGGTTGCGTTGGTGCAGCCTCCGGTTGTCTCAGTTGGTATCCCATCGATGTCAATACTTCGATTACGCTCCGTATCATCTCGGTCCTCTCCTGCTCGGGAGTTGTTGCCGGAGCTTTTTGTTCCGGAGTAGTAGCGGTAGTTCGTTGACCGTGTTCACGTATTGCTTGCGCGACTCTCAGGGTATATTCCACTTCGGTTTCACCTTCCTTTCGAGGATTTTCTTTCTGATATTTTTCAAAAAATTTATTTCTCTCATACGCAGGTCTATTTTTTTCTATATAAGCAGCTCTTTCGGTAAACCATTGCATTGAGCCTTCCGGCGCAGAAGAGTTGAATCCTTGCAGGAGTTCATCATCTACTGTCGGTTGCGGTGGTGCTTCTGCCGGTTGCGCTGCCTCCGGAGCTGGTGGTTGACTCAGTGTTTCTAAAAACTCAGCATACTTATTTTTCCAGTCTTCTAACTGCTCACGATTCAGATTAGTTATGGGATATTGTCTTTTCCATTCTCTGATCTTTTTTCGTCTCTCAATCTCCGGCTTCATCTGTTCTTTATATCTTCGACGGGCAATAATGTACGCATTGAATTGTTCTTCACTTGCCTCATCGGGACCAACGAGGTGCTCTCGATCATACGCGTCCATAATCTCGATTTCTGGGTCGATATCCATGGAGGAAGTTTCGGTTGTAGCTTCGGCAGGTTGTGATTCTAAAGTAGCAATGTCTCTCGTGAGTTCTGTTTTATACTGCTTCATGAATTCTAATTTTTTGCTCGCCCACGTTTGATATTCTGTGGCGCGTTTCGGATCCGGCGGTTTATTCAATTTATCATAGAGTCGTGAAACTCTTCTTAGTTCATATTGAATTTTTATTTGTTCTTCTTGTTGTCGAAGTACTGGCTCCCTCGATTTATAATGGGTAACATAGCGTTCAAGCCAATTAAGATGATTTTGACTGTCTTTTGGGTAAATGTCGGGATTTTGTCGTTCCCATTCCTTCATCGTTTTGCTCATCGCTTTTTTCATGCGGGCTTCCGGCGGATCAAGCCATGTTTTTATTTTTTCCATTAAGCTTAATCTTCTTGCTCGTTCTGGAGTAGGTATTGAGCTTTCGGCAGATGGTTGCGCTTTAGATCCTGCACGAGCTTCAGTTTGTTGTCCGATCGCGTCTCGAGCGACATCAACTGGATAATCAGGATTTGCATTTCTGATACCGCCGGGTTCAGCGCCGCTTACTACCCACGGGCGCGGCAATCCCCGTAATACTTCTTGAGTTCTCCGGTTGCTTTCTGTAGCTTGGGCAAGTCTTGTTGCAGAATCAATGCCATGCTCCTGATCTCTACGAGTAGCATCAGCCATTGCTTGATGGTCTTCTGGAGTGAGGTCATCATAGGGGAGATAGTCTTCCGGTGGTTCTTCTACAGTTGAAGTTACTTCAGCTTGAGGAGCGCCAAATCGTGCAGCCTTAATTGTTTGCAATTGTGTTAGGAAAGTTTCATATGACCTTATAGTATCTATTACCCTCGGGCCACGATTTTGTTCATCTGGAAATCTTCTATGAAGGTCATTCCGATAGTAATCGTAAAACTTTATAAGTTGATCAATGTGTTCTTGGGTGGCTTCGCCCCATGGTGTAGCTCCTTGGTCGTCTACTACCTCTTTGCCGTCTACAATATATACGCGCTTCATTTGCAACTGTCCATTTTGATCCACTTCTAACCTATATTGTTGATCGCGAGGTTGTACTTCATTTCTGTTTTGTTCTGCATCAACTGAAGTCGATACAGATGGAGCTGCTTCGGCTATGGCAGTGTCAGCAGGTTGAGCAGGGGATTCGGCAGCGGTTGGAGCAGATGTTCCATTTACTGCGGTTGCCGACTCGGAGACTTTATAATCTGCAACTTGGCGTATTCCTGGTTCTGGATCGCCTTCCTGAACTTGTTGCTCCAGCGCAGTAACCAATTTACTTTCTACAGGTGTGAGAGATTCTGCTGCAGGTTGTTCTGTCGTGGGCTTTGCTGAAATATCCTGCTGTTCATTCGCGGATTGGGATGTTTCAGTCTTCGTTTGCTTGACTCCTTTTAAGAGTCCTGTTCGACTTTGTTCTGCAACCGGTTTTGTTTGAAGCGTTGTCGGAACCGGTGCTTTTGTATCCGGCCGCACAAAGGGGGGATTGTTTGGATCAAATATTACGCGGTCTTGTAGTGGCGTGGATAATCCTCCTTCTCTTACCATAGTTATTTTGCTAAATTAAGGGCTTCATCGATCTGGTTGTTGTTCATAAGGGTTCGCATTTTTTCGAGCGTTTCCTCAGTTTTTTTTGATTCCTCATGCGTAGCCACGATTAACTCGAGCGTCTGAAACACCGGGTACTTTGACCAGAAGGAGTTCAGTTTTGCCCTCATATCTTCAATTGAGGTAAACGGAAGATAGGTAAGGAAAAGTTGTGCGGTTTCTTTGGCGAGTACCATGGCCATGCTCCCGCTTTTTAGATTGGCGATAATGATTTTCAGGTATTGTGTTTCAACTTTTTTTACCAAATCCTCCGGTACCATTACTACTAAATGTAGTGAGTTTTTTGATCATTTGCAACAGGGATTTCCACGGATCTTTGTGAGGATTGAGAGTTAAGGGTTAAGGGAGAGTTTATTAAATTGCAGGTGATAGTTTTCAACGGTAGTGAACACGGGTTTTACGCTGTCGCGGGAGGCGCGGAAGGCTGAAAGTTCGAAATCATCCCACACATCTTCAGTGGGCTTATGATTAGGAGCTTTCTCACGTACCGCACCATTGGCATGCAGCCAGACATCGAATGTTTTGACAATGTTTCTGAGCTCTTGCGGTATCGGTAAATGAATCAGCCGTCGAGTTTCAGTTGCTACCACCTCATCAGAAAATCTTCGGTATCTGCTTTGATGGAGTTCTGATTCGGTAGCATAAATCGGCAATGGAAAACCAAGTTTTTTTTGTGCCATGCGATGAACGGCAGATGCATAAAGCCATGGATTTTCTCCGGGATTAAAGATGTAAGGATGGATAGCAATACCAAGATGAGGTATAAGATGCGGTTCTTTCGAGATTATTTGCTTTGCCACATTAAGCATGGTATCGAGATACTGATCTTCGTTTTCTGGCGCACGCTTCGCAAGTGGAGTTAAAAGGCTAATGCCTCCAGCTTCAGCTATCATCCTCGTTGCCGGTAAAAAATCTTTCATCATATGATCTTGTGGCGAGATTCTTTCTCCGCCGGTCTCTCGCCTGAGATTCACTTCGTTGTAGGGAACAATGATTGGTTGTTTTACCACAGAGCTTACGGTCGTGAGCATTTTATCTAAATACTCTCGATCAAATCTATTATTCTGCTGATATGCGCGTGAGATAACAGCAATGTCTGCATTAGTGAGCGCTTGGAGAAAGTCACGGTCAGGGGCGATGAGTACAGTAGAGCGTACGCCAAGCCTTTGAAAATCCTGCAGTGTTATATCTCTATTTATTCCTCCTCCGGGGACCGGCGCGCCATGAAGACCAAAAAGCTCAAACGTACGTTTTATTTCTGGAGAACTCAACCACTCAGGAATGCCGGGAGCAATATAGGCGCGAACAAGAGTAGCGGCGGCGCCAATGGAAAAATCTCTTCGGGAGAGCTGTTCCATATGATTAGTATATACGATGGACACAGATTACTCACGGATTCCATACGGATCTTCTTGACGGTCTCCGCCACCCCAGGGGTGGAATATGGAATAGACTGATGTGACACGGATGTCTGAGAAATCCTATAATATTGATTTATCCAATGGGACCAGCTATAATCTGATTCTGCCAAACATATTTCTTCCCTAGCAATAAGCAACTAAGGACAGAAATCTGTTTGGTATTTTATACCCGCCTTCGTCGAATGCAATATCCGACTACGGCGAGGTTTCCGCCCTCCGGATTTGGAGGGCTTCAACGCACGTTGAAAGATTGGATTGAGTTTATGGTACACCCGCAGGAAGAAGTCTGTTAATGCTAATCGCCTATTCAGGCGAGATCCTTCGCTCAGGCTCAGGATGACGGAGAGCAGATAATGGATTTTTTGCTGCGGGTTACCTTGCGGACAAAATGTTCGGATCCTTCACGAGGATTGGTACCCGCTAGCAGGAGGGGAATGTGTCTGGCCATATTCAAATTGCTGAGGAATTATTCAATTCTCTCGCCCTTGAGTCACTCCCTGGGAAGCCGAGTCTTCAGGAACTTCACCGAATCCACAAACAGGGGAGGACCGTTCTTATTAGCGCCTGTGCGATACGTCGAGCTGTTGTCCTATCGAGAAGGCAGGTGCAACAAGTACTGGAGGAAGGCTCGAAAGCTTGCCATATCACGATTTCATGGGTAGTTGGGACCAAGGAGCTCAGTGCGATTGTAGATCTGAAGGTTCCAATCGAGGTGGATGCGAGTAGGAAAAAGAAGTTCGATCTCATACCTCTACCAACAGGTTCGGAGCTCGAAGACCTTCTACAAACCCAGGCGAAGTCTGGTCGCATGATTGTGCTGGCGGGGAAATGCGATATGTGCACGAAACAGCACTTCAATGCATGTTTGACTTTCACCGCGGTAGTCAATGCCTGGCAGAACGAACAGGAGAGCACTCGATGGTACTCTGCCCGAAGAATCGAGTTTGCAGAACTACCGATCAGTGGAGTTGTTCATCTGACGAAGGAACAGTATGATAGTTTGGCCACACACGATGTGCCAGACTTCGATCTTACTGCTTTCGATCGGCTCGAGCCTCACGAAATGGCGGTCATGGTGGCGAAGTCTTCGAAGGTGCATTTCGCACTTTTTCAGGAAACGGATGTCATGCAGATAGCACCGGAGACCGGTGGACTCAGCAAAGATATAGAGTGGTTCACCACATCTACCGTCAGTCTGCGAAAGCTCATCGATCAAAAGGCTGAGCCAGGGCCGATTCGGTCACGTTTTCCTCGTTCTCTTAGGAGAATCAACTAAGAGACTCAACCAATCAGATCCACGGATGCAAGGACACCAAAGGTAATTTGTGTGCGACGACTGTCGCCTCATTGAAACCTAACGGTGTCCTTTTCTATAACCACACCACACGAGTACGGGAGACTGTTGCAAAAATCCAAAGATAAATTTGAATAATTTTGTGATGGTAAGACTTCACGGACGAAAAAAATTGATACGACGAGGGGCTCGCCTCGCTGTCGCTCTTGGCGAAGCGGGCTCGCCGTGAAGTCTTACTCGGTGTGGTGAGATTACTCGGTGGTCAAATCGGGCTGTTGGTCTTCTCGGACATCTTCGCCGTTCCATCCGAGGAGCTTTTCTACTTGAAACAGGGTAAACCGATCGTAGTTGCGTGATCTCCTAAAAATGAGCAGCCGCATCTTGGCCACTGCCGAGTTTATTCCGCTCGCTTCAAGGTAGGCACAGACGAGGGAGAGGGGAAACTTTCTGAAAACGTACGTAGTTTCGGTTACTTGTCCGGTAACCGCAGCCAGTACCTCGTTACCAAGAACCCTCATGAATCCAAAACCATAGAAGTCCTGAAATACAAAAAGGGTGATTCCTCTTCGAATTGCCTCGAGAACCGACGTCGCTTCAGGCATCCTCCACACCTGAGTTCCCGGCTTTGGTGGTGGCGGTGACGAAATGTTTGTCATCAGTGGACTCCTTTCTCATTTGGGCATGTTCCGTCCCAATTCATTCGTCGCTCGACTTCCGCTTGACTTATCGGGTTAACCGGCGATTGTGACACCAGTGTGCGAATTGCACGGATTGCCGATCGCGGTCCATGAATGCGACCGAGATCATTAAGAAAAGTGACAATGTCGTCATAGAAGACAAGATAATACCAACGATGTACACCTCCCGGACTGAATGTACACCAGAGCTTTTTCTGCCAGACACGGATGCGAAATGTCCATCCATCATACCCATCAATCCGCAGCAGGGTATACCCTCTGAGCAGATCTCTTTCAAGGCCGCTCTTGGTGACATGCGCGTTTGTGATTGTGCATTTTTCATTTCGCGCCGGTGGGGGAGGGATAACATAGTCTGTCGGCGATTCAATAATGACGCTGGCTTCGTGATCGAATTGCCGAAAGAACGAGTTGATCGCGTCATCGGGAATACCATGGTCGGGATTGAGAATTAGTATTACCTTTTTCATCGCACCTCCTTCTGTAATAGGATGCTTGCTGAAGAAAATAACATATCTTCAACAACAATCCTATTACAGGTATAATCTCACCAATTGTAAAAGTGCTGTTTCCCGTAAAAAACCATGCGGGCGGTTTCGGGGAAAATGTGGTTGTATTATAGCGCAGAACTGTCAGTTATGCCAGTTGTTGCATTCGGACATCCAAAGTAAGTAGGGAAAGGCGTTGAACGCGAGCAAGCGTTACATAGGAGGCGTCGTAGACACTAAGATTATAGCGCGTTGCATATTCAAATACTTTCACAAAATCTACGGTAATGAGTTCTATCGGTAATTCTAGAAAATCTCGCACGAAGCGTTTTGCTAATGGTTGCGTGATTCGTCGGGTGCGTACTGCAGCATGTATTCCATTTACCATCTCATAGGGCAGTAACGGAGTTGATAGCAATCTGAGTTTACCAGTTTTAAACGTATCAAAAACTTTCTGCACCTTGTCAATTCGTTCATCAGGAAAAATATAGTTGAGCATAAATGATGCATCGATCACAGAGCGCCTACTGCTTTCTTCCATAATTGATTAGTTCTTTATAATCGAGTTTTCCTTTCACTTGTTTTCTGTATTTCTCAATTGATGAACACGCTTGTTGAATCCGTCCGATTCGTTCAAAGTCACCATGAAGGTACCGCTCCGTTACCGCATCTCGTACTAATACCCCAACAGATGTTCTTCGCGCACGCGCAATCGTCGCTAACTGGTTCCACGTAGCATGATCGAAAAGAATATTGGTTCGTTTGGTTAACATACACATACATAGTAACATACACATATTCGTCTGTCAACCTGATTTATAAACGTTGATGGACTATTACAACAATCTTTCACACCCAAGGAGGTGCGAAACGAGGTGGGAAATGGTGTATAATTCCCTTGTTCTTTAGAAAGAATCGGCGTGACCCATTGTCTGCGGAAATCTTGCAACTGCAGATGAAGTCTCGCGCTGTTGGTACCTTGGAAGAAAGGAGGAGTACGGTGAATTCGAGCGAGGAAGACGCTGCATTCGATCAACTCATCGGCTTGGGAATGGCGATCTACGTCATCGTGTGGGTGATCCTGCCGTTTGTGATCGTCTTAAGCGAGCAGTTTCGCATCTACGCAATCTTGGCGTACTTCGCCATGACGGCGTTCGCTGTCTACTGCGCGCTTAAGATATCCGAACCATGCGAAGGGTACCTAGGCGAAAGGAAACGATAGGGAGGACTGCCTGCTGCTACATCGCGATTGGTGTTCTTACCCGTTTCGTTTGGATGCGGGCGAGGTTTCCCCGCAGCAAGAAACGGAGGCAGGTTGTTGCGTCGCTCGCCGCTGTCGCATGGCCACTTTGGTGGACGGTGTTTATTGTTGCCGATCTCGGCTACACCGTGATGTATCTGTCATACGAACTCATCGTCGCCATCTGGCGAAGCCTGTTCCGGCGTTCGATCCACTGCTTCTGACCATTACGGGGTGGAGAAGCCTGTTCGACCCTCAACCGGTCACTCGAATCTCCGCCCCGCATCTTTGCGTATAACGTGTAACGTCTAAAAATCAAAAGCACCAAATCACAAATTCCAAGTTCCAAATAAATCTCAAATCACAATAATAAAACTGTTTTGAATTTGATCATTGGTGCTTATTTGTAATTTGGTGCTTGGTAATTGGAAATTAATACGTTACATGTTACACGCTCCTCTTGTATTTGTGAACGATCGTACAGTACAATACAATAAGGCTATGGATTTCAGAGAGATGCAGGCAAAATCAATTCTTACGCCCTGCGGGATACCGGGAATAGATTATGTGATAAATCCTTACATGGGTTGTCGCTTCGGCTGCACTTATTGTTATGCAAGTTTCATGGGACGGTTTCTGAAAGGAAAAACGATCAATGATTGGGGTGAATATGTTTACGTAAAAACAAACGCTCCTGAATTGTTGAAAAAAGAAATGCACAAGAAATTAGGGGCCCGCCTCCGCGGCAAGGCTAGTGCGGGGCGAGGCAAAGAAATACTTTTAAGTTCGGTGACTGATCCTTATCAGGGAGCAGAGGCGAAATACAAAATCACTCGTCAGTGTCTTGAAGTTCTTGCAGACTATGGTTATGAAGGAATCTTGAGTATCTTAACGAAGTCTCCCTTGGTGACGAGGGACATTGATATTTTAAAACGCTTCAAGTGCGCATCTGTTGGTCTCACCGTTACATCGACAGATGATAGCATTTCTCGTTATTTTGAAAAATATGCGCCACTCGTGAACGATCGCTTCAAAGCGCTCAAAGAATTGAATCAGAACGGTATTCATACGTATGCATTTATCGGGCCGGTATTACCCCATTACGTTGCACAGAGTGATGAACTAGGGAAGATATTTGCTCGACTTGCGGATGTCGGAACAAAAGATATATTTGTGGAGCATCTCAATCTTTCAACCTACATTAAAAATCGATTGCTCCATGAGATGAAAGGGGAGGACAAAGATGTTGTACGAAAGTTTTATTTCTCTCAATCACCACGCTACCGCGATGATTTGAATAAGTTACTTGAAAAGCTTATTAAGAAATACAAGATGAATCTTCTGCTGGACATGGTTATTTTCCATAAGGAATTCCAGAAAACACACGATGGCACGAGACCTCACGTTTTTTGATATTTCAAATCGCAAATCTCAAATGTCAAAGTTACATCGTAAACCTTAAATCTAGTAGCATTGTCATGCTGAACTTGGTTCAGCATCTTCTCATGGAACCTGCCTGCCCGCTTTGCCAAAGTGTCATCAGCGAGGCGAGCCGGCGAGGCCACGCCAGAGGCGGGCGAGGCAGGGATCCCGAAACGAGTTCGTGATGACAATTTAGCTACATTTGCGATTTGCGTTTTGAGATTTGAGATGTATATGAAGCATCCTTCTTCGTGTATCCCTGATCGTTTGGGAGCCGCGACAGAGTCGGGCAGAGGATGCTTGTTTGTATATTCGGTTGTGGGTTAGTCCTTGTAGTCCGGCCACCTTTCTCGCATGCGATCCACGTGTTTGCGGTGTTCTTCGCGCAATTCCTCATTGCGGACTTGCTGTATCGCTATGAGAACAGTCGCCGACACGACTAGGACTGCCACGATGACACTCAAAACAATGAGTTGAAGATCCATGAGTCGCCTCCCTCAGTTCTTGTAATCGTTATGTCGTCGTTTCTGCCTCGCTTGCACAACGATTCACCTCAATTGCCGTTCTTGGTTTTCGGCCACAATATTTCTCCGATGCTGGTAGCGGCCCACATCACGAAAAACAGCGCGACCGCTGAATTATCGAGATCATTTGCGTTTAAGCCGATAGGATTGAACCCGAGGAGAACACTCGTCGGGTAAACGACGAGGATGACCAGACAGACAACGACAAAGACCGCTATCGTTTTCTTCACGACAGTCTCCTTTCACAACCGAGTTTTGATGGTGCATATCAGCGCGAGAGTACGCAATAAAAATCTTTTGCCGATATCCGCTGATTATTATACACAAAAGAACTTACGCGGATTGCTAACAGATTCTCACGGATTAAAATGTCATTGCGAGCGGTAGCGAAGCAATCTCTGGGATTGCCACGGTCAGACGTTACGTCTGACCTCGCAATGACATGTATCTATCATTTACCAACTAAGATCAAGGAGTTATTGGTTGAGGGAGTGGGGTGAGGAATTGCTGATAGAAGGTATTCCAGACCGGTTCTGACCAGACAAAGTATTCGAAGTGTCCGTCACTGGTATACTCGCCGTGAGCACCGAGTTCGTTGTTTTCCTTAAGGCGGAATTTTTCCGGATTATTTTGTTGGATAAATCTGACCGCCTCATCAACGGCAAATCGTGCGGTTGGTCTTGTGAGCGCTTGACTCATGGCTTTTCTTGTCGCTTCGGGCAAATTCGGATTATCATACTCGGATTCATTCTGCAGGATTCCCAGGTGTTTAAGCAAGAAGAACTCTGCTCTTCCTCGAATTGAGGAAACGAATTCTCCGGGAATGTTTCTCGGGTCGACTGCTAATGGATCATAGTAGCCCAATCGCTGCATCGCTGCATAATATTTATCAGGTCCTTTAAATACATACGGTTGCATATCAGAAAATTTCTTCGTTTCAGGAGCGGCTGCTGGTGCTCCCGGTGGCGGCGTTGCTTGGGGCGTCGGTTTGACTTCCGGTGTTCCGGTTGGTACTGCAGTAGGGGTTGCTACGGGTGCGGGTGTGGATGCTGCTATTGGCGTTACTGTTGGTATCGATGTTGCGGTTGGTGCAGCTTCAGGTGTTACTGTTGCCACGATCGGTGTTGGTGTTGACACTGCCGCTTTCTGTACATCTTCAGCCGATGGAGCACCAATGATTGGCAAAATTGAAAGCAGTCCGACCAGCGCAATGCCAAACACGCCTGCAGTACGGGTTCGTAACTTTCTTTCTTTTGCTTCTCGTTCTAATGCTCGATCGTACGCTGCACTTGACCGATCACATTTTTTTAGACTCGCTACGATTTCTGGGAGCATCTGAGTGGGGGGAGAAGGTGGAGGCAGACTTCCTATATCTTGTTGCACGACTTCATTAAGTGCTTTATAATAGACAGCACTATCTGATGTGAGAGCTGTTTCAACATCGTCAGGATTAACATTGTTGATTAGTAGTTCAGCTCTATGCTCAGTAAGAATCTTTCTCGCTTGCGCAAGTTTCTGTTCGGCGGTAAGGTTTTGAGCTGCTTCAGTCGGTTTCTTCCTCCCCTTCAGCTTATTTCTGACCGCGTCAAAGGCACCGCGCCATCCAACAGTAGCGGCAGCAGTTTTCACCCCAATTGCTGCCACAGCTAATGCACCGGTTGCCACAACCTCAAGGGGAGTACTCGGTGCCACTGCGGTAGCAATTTGAGCTCCGTGTAAAAGAGCTACGGTACCAAATCCGAGTGCGGCTGCCGGTAGTGGTCTTTGTGCAATACCGCCGGATAATCTATGCCAGAAACTTGATTGTACTTCTGCGCTTGTTTGTCTCGATTCAGCTTTGTCTCCCCACGGAAGTTCATTGAGCACCACATTTTCTGCTACCTTTCTCCTCAATTCACTCATATTGGTTGGCCTGCTCATTGTTTCACGATCAATCCTAGCAATCGCCACACGGGCGGCGTGTTCGAACCGAGCACCATCGTATCTGCCTCTGATTTCTCGCAAAGAACGTACAACCAATGGTCCTTGAGCCTGCGGCTGTGATTCTGATTCTGGTTCAGAAGGAGTGTATTGAGTATGATGGCGGTAACCGGTTTTTCCCAGCTCTCTCATAAAAGTATCCCGTGTCCGTGATGGTGCTTGCAGTGTTTGTTCTGTTGTTTCCGGTGGTCGTTCTGTATCTTTTGGAGCGGTCCACAGTCTTTTCAGCAGTGGACCCCTGACTGCAACAACATCTCTCCGTGCATCTCTTACGGCAAGGGTTGCGTCGGAGAGTCCTTTCCTCTGATACATGTCTGAAAATGGAAGGTTTGATGATGGCACCATCATTATTGGTTCGAATGTTTGAGGAGTTTCCGGAGGTTTGGGGGGTTCGGCCGGAGGCGCGGATGTATTTTTTGCTTCTTCAATTTTGTCTTTCACTGGTGTCTCTGATCGTTTTTCAATCTCCCACAACAGAACCCTAATTGTTCTGGTGGTGCCAGGACGTGCTGTTATCGATTGACTCCATGGGCGCTGACGATTACCATTTCCGTCTTCTACCATACAAATAGTTTAGCGATGAAAAGTAAAAAGGGTATTAAAGAGTGTTAAGTATACTCTTTGATATAGTGGAAGTCAATTCGAAGAGGATTTCCACGAACCACTATTAGATCCTAGATGTTAGATCTTGGATCTTAGATTCCAGACTGAAAATTTCCAATTACCAAGCACCAAGTTCCAAATAAATCTCAATGTTCAAATTCCAAACAGTTTTGGTCATTGAGATTTGGAATTTATTTGGAAATTGGAATTTGTAATTTGGTGCTTTTTAGAATCCAACATCCATCATCTAGCATCTAACCAGGATTTAAGATCGCCGTTCATGTGCGGACGTTTGGGAGATTGACGTCATAGAGTTTTTGAGGATTGGGATCGGTGGGTAATCCTTGCATGGTCGTAACAATCTGTCGCTTTCCCACTTTTGGTTGTACTGCGGCAGCTATCGCGACTTCGCCTCCTTGCTGAGAGTTTCCGAGCAATCGCGCTGCCTCGATGGTGCCGCCTTTGATCGTTATTCTTCGTCCCGGCGCGATCGCCGCTATCCGATTGCCGATACCGGTAGGAGTTACATACATCGTAACCACCTGAAAATATCCCGGACCATCCAATTCGTCCGTTTGTTTTACAATAGCGGGAACTGCGAATTCTCCGGTGATACTTTCCGGAATATCGCCAATATCATACAGACGGAAATATTTTCCATTCGCAAAAAGATAATAGGGAGTAAAGGAGTTATCTAATTTTCCGGTAGGATCCTCCAGTCCAAAATAATGATTCAGTACTCCCCATGGTCCTTTTACCAGTTTTTGGGGAAAGTTTGGGGAGTGTTGGATGTTTACTGATTCACTATCAGGAAATGCGGCAATCCAAGCATTTGGAATGTCAGTCACCATTGTCCAGGGATGATGATAGGGTTGAATACTTGGAGGAGCATTGATTACAAACGCAGACGGTATCTGTCGCCAATCATCAGATGTTGTCATTACCGGCAAAAAAGACATGAGAACTTCACTGAATTGGGTGCCCCCACCTTCTCTTAACTTCCCCATAACCATAGTAGGGCTTGGTAAATTCATAATCATAGGCGGAAGCGTAATGTCGGATCCGAAAAATTCTATTTTTGTTGCCGTTCCTAACTGTATTTCTAGTTGATCCTGCGGAGTTCCCTTACCAACAGAATAGGTCTGATTAAATTGCGACGAAGCTAATTTACCGCGTAATGTATTCATGGTACCGCGATATAATGGATGGTTGCCAAACTCATAAGTCTCATCTACCAGGTTTCCCGGGTAATCACCGGTAATAGGAATTAACTCACCAGTAGATTCATTGATCCCAAACAGAGTTGTTTTATTAGTCTCCGGATTGTATACTCCAGCCGAGTCTCTGTCGAGACTTAATTTCTGGTAAATCATGAGTCTGCTGTCGACCTCCTGCAGTTGTCGGGTAGTATCTCCTTCGATTTTATGGAGAAATTTCTTACCGCCGTGTGATACGAGTATCAGTGACTCTCGTTGTTGAACCGTTGTTCCAGGGGGAAGTGAACGCTCGAGAGAAAGTTGGATTTCTGCAGACGTTAATACTTCGCTCGCCTTCACTGGTTGACGGAATTCAACCGGAGTCGCAATGTCACCTGCTCGGCCGGAAAGTACTTCTCGAAGCGACAATTCAGACTTACCCGCAGTAGCTGGAGATGGCGGAAGATGCAATTGGTTTGCGATTGCTACTGCGCCGGCACCGGCTGCGATGGCGCCTAAGCGCTGCAGGATAGCTCTGCGTGAGATCGATTCGGTCATACCTTAATTATATCTGATTTTCACGAATATGTTATACTAGGAGGCTCATGAGTAGAGAAACACAAAATGGTGATCCATTGTATCTACCCTTTGATAAAATAATTACTCCAGAACTGCGGTCGAATCCGAATCCCTTTGATTCACATCCGGTAATTGATTGGTATATGCAAAGCCATGCATTTTTAACAGCACATTTGGATAGTAGATTAGAGCAAAGTAGCGGGATGGATGAAGATTGGATGCGAAAGCGGGTAGCTGACTCACCGTCTCTTCCGTTAGCCATGGCAGACATCGGTAGATTGTTAGGTCTGTTTCCTCAGAATATCCATGATTACAACCGGGTTTCAAGAATACAATCGGGAGGAGCGTATTGGTACCATGTATCTACCACCTCTGACAATCCGCTTATGACAGAAAATTCATTGCATGCATTATCATCGACCGCCCTCATACTTGCTTTTCTTCATCCATACAAAGCCAATGCCAATGGCATTGTCGGCGGCAAGCGAGATGAGTCTATCGAAGGCAGGATGGTATTGCAACTCAATCGGATTCCTCATCAGGCGACGACCCACCCTGCAGTTGCTCGACTCGCAGCAGCTGAAACACTGGTACATATGTATGCGAAAGCAGCCGCCATTACGATGATTGATAATGGATATGTGCGACTTCCTGATGGACGGCTCATTGATGGAGAAGGGTTTATCATGAATGTGTTCTCGAGCATCGCAGAGGCGCATGCCGAACCGATATCCTATTATTCATCAACCTTGCGGCATCCTAATGGAACTTTTTTTATTGAAGAACATAGCGGGAGAAAGCGAGCTATTTTACGTGAGTTTGCAGAAGCTGCAACGCTGAAACTTCTTGGATACAACGCCGGTCCCTACTTATCTTTAACTCGAGTGGAAGATGCAATGCAATTATGGCCGGATATCGATGCATTGATTACTGATTTTCTCCAGGGCGCTCTCGTTTCTCAACATCAGGCTGAACAAGAACCTGAAAAAATTATGAAGGATATTGATTTGATAGAAGAGTATCTTCTGAGGCTCGTATAGTTCACTCCTATTATTACACAAGTTTCGCACCTTGTCATTCTGACCCCGCCTCTGGGCGGGGGAAGAATCTCCGACGTATGACGGTACTCGCATGCGCGAGAGATCCTTCGATCGCTTACGCTCCCTCAGGATGACAACCGCGAAAGTCGTGTGTTAGTTAATGTGATTCCGCCACTCTTTCTCCAGCTTTTCTGAAAGAGCTTTTCCGATAATTTCAGGAAGTGAACGGATAAGATGCTCGATATCCAGCAGAATGTTTTCTTCTGCAGAAGTCAATGAATCCGCCTCATGATGTTTCATAGAATGAATATAAGAACACAATATGTGTACGTGGTCATAGATAGGTAAGAAGAGCGTAACAAATTCAAATATCTAATATTGTTTCGGATTTTGTGCTTCGGATTTTGAATTTTACATCTAGGATCTAGCATCCAGGATCCAGTATCCTTGTATAATAAGAAGATGCAAATAAAGCTCGTGCAACTTAATATCTGGAATGGCGGGATGCTGATTGATGCGGCGCTTGAATTTTTGCAGAAGGAACAACCAGACATTCTTACCTTGCAAGAAGTATATGCCGGAAAAGATGAGCGGCTGGAAAAACGGTTCAGAACTCTTACCATGCTGAAGCCCTTATTGGGGTTTGAACACCATGTCTTTGTACCGATGCTCATTGATACAGGAAATAATCGGAATATTGAGTATGGGAATGCTGTTATTTCACGTTTCCCTTTGCGATATATATCTCATCAGTATTTTGTTGAGCAGTATGGTCAGTTTGACCTCGACAACCTGAAAATTCCTGATGATGTTTTGAAAATTGCCTATGAACAGCTTGTGACCCGAGCAGAAACGCCCAATGGTTTACTCAATATTCATGCTATCCATGGAGTCTGGGGTACTGATGGTGAGGATAATGAGCGAAGGTTGCGAATGAGCAGGATGATCGTTGAGGCGATAAAAGGAAAAGAGAAGGTGATTCTTGCCGGTGATTTTAATGTCTCACCGAATACTCGTACCATTGACGCTATAGAAGAACATTTGCAAAACATTTTTAAAGACGAGTTGACTTCCACTTTCAATATGCGTCAGAAAACACATCTTAAATTTTCATCTGCAGTGGTTGATTATATCTTTGTGAGCAAAGATATTTCGGTAGTTGATCATTATTGTCCGAACGTAGATATTTCCGATCATTTTCCTCTCGTCGTTGTTTTGGAAATATAATTTTCACGGATTTCTAACGGGTTTCTCGACGATCAGGGCGTCAAGTGTATCGCGGCTGTGGTCTCCGAAAACCGGAGAGTGCATCGTTAGTAGAGTTTCCCGATCACCCATCTGCATGATAAGCTCATTCATCGCATATGTTTTTAATGTTAACTCCATACCTCGCGATAGCCAAAAGTTTTCAACTTTCCGAAGCATTTCCTGGTTTGATTCACGATCGGGACGCATATGCCACGGGAAAAATTCTGCGCATCCGCCCGGTTGTAGAGATTCTGCAATTGACTGCGCAAAGGCGAGATGATTTTGTGGGAGCAGGTCAAAAAAATAATAGGGATATCCTTCAATGCAGGTGAAGCATGAGACTGAATCGGGAGTAAATGGTAATGCCAGAATATCTCCCCGTAGATGTTTGTCTTCGAGTCGACCGGCGCGAAAGAAAAAGTTAGTATCTCTGACCCGTGCCGGAAAACTCGTTGTCGCTTCTCTGATAAGATCAGCCGGATCAGCAATGTCATAACTTGTTATTATTCTTTTCCGTAACAATGGTAAACATTGCGTGCTGACTGATCGGGCAAGATCTTTGAGAAATTCATGAGCCTTCTGATCGCCAATTATTACTGCAATACGATCATGGGGTGTCTGGACTTGTGATCTTGCGAGGATAATCTCCCAGCGTCCTTTTCCGACCAGTTCGTCCATTTCGAATCGTCTGTAGTATTCTATTTTTGTCGTATGAAATCCATGAAGGAAGTGCCACGCAAGCTGTGCGGTAGAAGAGGGCAGCTCATGAGCAGTGTCGATCTGCGGCGGGGAATGGAGTGTTTCTTGCACTACCGCTTGTAGCATCCGGCGGAGTCGACCATTGCGAGGTGAGATTGTGTCGCGCAGTTGTCTCCTTTGTTCATCATTCAGACGATTAAATGTTGGGAATTGCAGCTCTGGCGGTAATTTGCGCGAGTTACTCTGAAGGGCTGCGATACAGTTGCCGATCAATTGAAATGATGCATGATAGCATTCCTGCAGATGAGATTCGCGGAGAATTTGTGCAAACCACGGGTAGGCTGAGCAGAGATCAACGGCGATAAATGTGCCGTCCGTATTTTTCAGTGCTCGTTGGTAATGAGGTTCGCAAATGATGCGGGCAGTTTTTCCCCATGCGTATGCCTGGCCAGTTACTTCTGGGTCGCCAAGCATAGAATTACGCAACTGAATTTCAGGTGATTGATCAGAATGGAGAGGGTGGTCGTCGTAATGGGTTGTATCACCCGGAAACAGATCCTCATAGTGATGATGCTGCCGCTCGCTCATACGGCTGGATTATATCAAATTTCACACCTCCCGGGTGTGAAAGATTGTTGTGACAGCCCGCGCGCAACCTCATTCCAAAACTTTTACCCGGTATCTTTTTATTTTTGCATCCGCGGTGATGAGAGTAAGTTTTTCCGTCATCGCTTGAGCAACCAGTAACCGATCAAAGGGATCACGATGATGAAAAGGTAACGTATCAAACTTCAATACATGATCGAAATTAATAGCTAATATTTCAAACGGAGATAGTTCAAAACACCGTTGCAAAGTTGTCTTGAGAGGAAGTTTCCCTGCTCGATGCTTGAGACTTATTTCCCACGCGCTTACGATACTGACAAAGATTTGATTCTCTCGATTGCTTATAACTATTTGAAGCGACTCCTTCAACTGTTTGTTATCATTCAGCCACCAGAGAAAAATATGGGTGTCGAGGAGGTAACGCATAATTATTACTCACCGTAAAAAAGTTTATTAATTTCCTCCGACTCTTCATCAAAATCATCTGGAACGAAAATCTTACCCTTTAATGCTCCAGGTTTGCGGGGCTGGAGTTTTTGCTTGTATGCCACCAGTTGAGCGACCGGCTTCCCGGCCTTAGCGATTATCACCTCTTCTCCTTTCAGCGCTTTTTCTATGAGTCGAGATAAATTTGTTTTTGCTTCATGGATGTTGGTTACCTGCATAGTTACTATATAAACTTAGCTAACTTAGCTAAGTATAATAAAAAATGGATAGTATGTCAAGTTGTACAAGGATTGCTGCAATATTACAACTTATATTCCTGAAGGAGTTTTTCGATTTCTCGATCGTTGATGCGATGGAAGTGGGTGCGGTGAGAGAGGAGAGAGCCCGAAAAGTTCTTAGGAATATGCATGAGTTCGTGGATGAGAGTTTTCATTTTTTCACGTTCGTTTTGTTTATCAAACCGCTTCCCGTTTACTTCGATTATGTAATGCGGTTCAAGGCCGGCAACTTCCTTAAAAAGTCGTGACATACCCCAGATACGAGCAATCGCACGCGTCTTCGCATCCAGACTGCGAATGCAGTGTACGTTGCTTACTTTAATGTGAGTGAAGTTGAGTTTTTGTACAAGGAAGGTGATTTGTTGTTTAATCTCGGGAGCGGGAACGTATTTCATGTGTTTTGCTAATCTAGCCGATAGCCGATGGGCAATAGGCGATAGTTATTATGGTTATTGTCTTTCTATCGGCTAATAACCTATCGGCCATCGCCCATAGACATAATATGCTATCATGTTTTCGTGAGAAAGACAGCGATATTTCTTCTGTTTTTGTTTCTCTCGTTCGCGATGTCTGTTAACGCACAAAGCGCAGTCGAATATATCCCATCATTCAAAACAGACATTATCGTCAATACTGACGGTACGATTGTGGTGAATGAAACCATCGCGTACTTTTTCCCTACAGAGCGCCACGGTATCTACCGCGACATCCCATTAGTAAAAACAAACAAAGAGGGGAAACGATTTCGCATGAATTTGAAAGTGCGTCTCGTTACTGACGAACAAAACAATGAATATCGTTATGCTACCAGTGAATCTGACGGTGTATTACGGATCAAGATTGGAGATAAGGATAAATATGTTTCAGGTTTGCGCACCTACGTCATTACCTATTCAGTTTCAGGAGCGCTTACGTATTTTTCCGATCATGACGAGCTTTACTGGAATAGCACGGGAAATAAATGGGAGGTGCGCATCGCTTCCGCAGAGGCTACCGTGCATCTGCCGCCATCGATACTTCAGCCAGATGTTTCCACCGTTTGTTACACCGGAGTTATCGGGAGCACTGAGAGCAGTTGCGCGAGTGTCGTTGAAAACAATACTGTGGATATAACGAGTGATCGCCCGCTCGGATCGGGTGAAGGACTAACGATCGCGGTACGGTTTCCCGGTAATGTCGTAGCCGTGCTCGAGCCGAAAGAGGAGCAGGAATTTTTCGGAACATTGATAGGAAAAATTGTTTTCATTCTCTTTGTCATCATTGCGTTTCTCTGGTATGTGGTGTATCCGATGTGGTTAGTTATTGCGTGGTTTTTATACGGACGTGACCCTTCGACAAGCTCAGGGCAAACCCCTTTCGGTGTTGTGCGTGCATGGTATGATCCGCCGAAAACAAAAGGCGGCAGATCGTTGACTCCCTCAGAGACTGGCGCGTTGATTGACGAAACAGTGAATCTTCGTGACATTCAAGCGCTCATTGTAGATCTTGCCCACAGAGGCTATCTAAAAATACATGAGATTGATAAAAAAAACGTGACTCTTGAGAAAACAAAAGAGGCAGATGCAAATATGACTGCATTTGAAAAACTCTTTTTTAATGAATTGTTTGCTACTACAGACGAAGTAGAGCTTCGAGACACCGATATTCATAGCATTGTTGATAAAACAAAGGAAGATATTTATACTACACTCGTAGCCGAAGGATTTTTTCCGAAAAATCCCCACACGATCCGCACTCTCTATTTTGGTCTGGCGATCCTCGCTTTTTTTACCCTTAACATTCCACTGACGTTTGCATCGTTGTTGTTTGGTATTCATATGGCAAGAAAGACCCTTCTTGGTGCGCAGCAGGCGCAGGTGGGGCGCGGATTAAAAAACTTTCTCGCCAGTCAGGAACGGCAGCTTACCTTTCAGGCAAAAAATCAGATGTTTTTTGAAAAATTGTTGCCGTATGCGGTTGCCTTTGGCGTAGAAAAGATTTGGGCAGAACGGTTTAAGGATATTGAGTTGAAACAACCGGATTGGTTTCAAAGTTATACGTCCGTACCATTTCGTTCGTCGTTGTTCGTTGATCGTTTAGATTCGTCAATGAATCAGTTTGAGCGCGCCGCGACACCAACTACTTCATCATCCGGTTTTTCTTCAGGATTCTCCGGTGGCTCCTCCGGTGGCGGCGGTGGGGGAGGCGGAGGAGGGAGTTGGTGAGCGGTGGAAAGACGAGTTTGAAAATGGTAGAATAAATCGTCAGGATTCCTCAGTCCTCGTAGCTTAATTGGATAGAGCATTAGGTTGCGGACCTAAAGGTTGGAGGTTCGAGCCCTCTCGAGGACGCAAGAAAGATTTATTAGGGGTGTCGTTCAACGGCAGGACTGCGGTCTCCAAAACCGCCAATGGGGGTTCGATTCCCTCCGCCCCTGCCAAATTTCAATTAGGCCGAGAGGAACTTCACAAAAGGAAATTTTGTTTTCTTCACAAATTGTTCATCTGCGGTGATTAAGCTGCATTTATTCTCCTTTGCAACTACCGCATAAAGCATATCGTATACGGTGGTATGATGTTTTTTTGCAAGGAGAGAGGCCTGTATTAGGTCAGCTTTGGTGAAGCTGTGAATGGTGAATCCGAATCCGTTGAGTAGTTGCAATCCCTCCTTTATGAATCCTTCTGAAAGAGTGGTTTTTGTTACCAATGCGTTTGCCACTTCCAGATACAACAATGAGGGAACAATAATTCTTTCCTTTCCCTCGATATGCGCTGCCAGTAGTATCGCCGCATTTTCACTATCTGGTTCCTGGGTATTGAGCAGTTTGGTTGCAACCGATGCATCTATGACGATCATTGTTCGTATCTCATTTCTATAACAGCTTTGGTGAGATTGAGCCCCTTCTGTTTTTTTGCAATTTTCCTCCCAAAGTTTTTTATTGACTGCAAAAGATCCTGTGACTTTCCCTGTTGGTTGCTCGACAATTTTTCTCGTATTACTGCCGCGACACTCTTGCGTTCTCTGGCAGCCTGCATTTTAAGATCCATATAGATATCCTCAGGCAAGCGAAGATTCGTAGTTATCCAGTTCATAGACATGAATGATTGGTAATACTTAAAATATACAATAGTACAATTGTATTGTCAAGACCCCAAATAGTTTCAGCTTCAGAAGTTGGTGCATATGCTATACTGTGCGTGATTGCACTTTGGCAGGAGATAGGTCATAGGTTGTAGTTCTACATACTGGTATAGGAGGACGGCGTGACGGATAATCGAATAGAGCAGCATCACCTCATTCGCGGGTGGATCGTCAGCATGATCGGTGCGCTGATTCTGTTTGCAACATTGATTATATTATTGCAGCAGAGAAATCAGCGTGGCCGTAAGCAACCACGGAACGGTCGGGAAAACAGGCGAGCTCCCTTTCGTGGTGGAAGTACACAGGATCGCGGATATGGTAAGGAGAATACGATGTACGATGGTAAACAGACATCGAGAAGATCCTCACTCGGCATCACCCAACAGCAACTCAACTCGACGTTGGAAGAACGACTCCATTTGCCGAAAGATCCAGAGCGCATTCGGATCCGTTTAGAGCGGTATCGGCGCAATCCTGATTTTCTCGAATGGGACCTCGAAGAAGGAGTGCTTCGCACTGACCATGTGATAGTCGTATTGAGAGAGATCGAACGCATTGCGGTCAGACGTGAGCGTCAGAGATCTCCGTAGCGAGCCAGAGTTTGTCTCATGAGGAGGGTCACGTCTTTCCCTGAAAGACCCCGCCCTCCTCATCCATCTCCAGACTCTTAATCCTTAACAAAATGTATAATGAAGAGATCCTGGGTACATTTTGCTCTCAAGTTCTTCGGAAAGACACAGGTGATGAATGATTTGAACACAATCAGCTATGCATATTGATTACAAAGCAGTATTAAAGAAATACTATTCTAATCTCGAACAACATACTATTGATATATATGCCCAAGGGTGGGATCATGTGATTTATGTCGTTGATGGAGTAAAAGCCTTTCGATTTCCTCAAGCCAAAGAAAATATCGGCAATCTCAAAAAGGAAGCTGCGTTTTTAACATTGCTTCGACCAAGCGTCTCTATTCGTATTCCGCATCTGAAGCTATTCAATAATGATAATAAACCATACGCAGTATACGATTTTATTGCCGGCACTCAATTTACACCGGACGTAAGCAAAGCGTTTACCGAAAACGAACTACGTGAATTAGCTCACGAACTGGGAAGATTTTTGACGCAGATTCACTCGATACCCAAGGAAAAGGCTATGAAAATTGGAGTGGGAGAAGTTGATATAAAACAATCATGGCACAAACTTTTCAGAAAGACTCAAGAAAAAGTCTATTCTCTTATTGTCGCTGAAGAACAAGAATGGATAGAAGCTCTGTTTCGGAATTTTTTAAAGACGCTCGAACGTGCAGATTTTGAAACACGGATGATTCATTCAGATATGATGCCCGAGCACATTATCGTTGATCCCGAAAAGCATACGTTAAACGGCATCATAGATTTTGGTGATATTGAGATAGGGGACCCGGCATATGATTTTACGTATTTCGGGTTGTTTGGTAAATCGTTTTTAGATGCCGTTTATCGTTCCTATCGGTTGGATCGCGATGAATTTTTTGAGACGCGAAGGATATTTTACGAAGAAAGAAAACCGGTGGCAAATGTTTTACACTGGGCGAAAGGATACGATCTTGAGAAGCTGCATATATGTATTGTTGAGTTGAAAAACTATATTCGAAATAAGAAAGATAGTTAAATGATAATACTACAATCGTTCCAACCTCCAAGGTTGGTTTATACCGAACTGCAAATTATAAAGGTTATTTTGGCAATGTATAACCGTTTTTTCGAAATGTTTGATCAAATCCGAAAATGTCGGTTGTTTCAAAATAATCAGCAAATGCCATGACGACACAATCCGTGTAGGAGACAGAAGCAGGTTGTTTACGGAGTTTTTCGAAGGCAAGCCTGCGGATTTCCGATGAGGTTTCAATAATGGTAAATGTCTGAGAAGTAAGCAGATCAGAGCCAAGATCCAACTGTTTTTCCCGACTTATCTTTTTTCCGACGATGTTCAACGTCTCAGTAAATACTTCACCCGGGAGTACTACGGGACGATGGTCTGAGGCGATGCGTGTACTGATCGCAACAGCACTGCGATGATTGCTATCTGCGTCAGAAACTAGTGATACCAGCGCACTGGTATCAATGATAACCGGCTTAGACGTCTTCATAGAGATATTTGTCTACTTTATGAGAAAGTTTGGGGTCAGCTCCTTTTACTGCTTTTTTAGCAATAAGCAGCAACGTTTTCCCTGCGTTCCTGTATTTTCTTGCTACTCCCTCATGGAGGAGTTCCCGGATTATTTCAGCTGCCGGTTTCTGCTCTTTTTCCGCTACCAGTTGTATGTTTTGATAAAGATTTTTTGGTAAGTATACTTGAGTACGGATCATACATATAATGTATACCATACCTTAAGAGTCCTGTCAAGAGTCAGAGGATGCGCTGCACGGAGGTCTCATCGTTTGTTTTTATACCTAATTCTGCTATAATCGCTTTCTGCACGTAAGTACGAAATAAGGCATATGCTGTCTCTATTTTGTTTTACTGTGTATATTGCACTTTCACATCTTTGTCGCGGAAAATAGGTGGCTCGATCGGTAGGTTTCTTACTTAAGAAATCTATTGAGTGAGCCACCTGTATGGTGAGATTGCAGAAAGGAAGGAATGGGAACATGGATGTTTATATGAAATTCTTAATCGGAGGAGTGGTGCTCTGGGTATTGGGATACCTTATGGCTAGTACAACAAAACGAAAATTGCTTGGATTATTCCTTGCGATGCTCGGAGAGGGGATCTTGTCGATCACCATAGTATCTGGCAATGGCCATATCTTATACTGGTCAATTATCCTGATGATCGGTGTAACGATATGGTTCATGGCTCTTGCACATATGTGGCTTGAGTTCAGGAGTATGCGCAGTGGGGAATTGGGGCGCATCGATACTTTACCCAAGCTGCTCGTGGTCGATGTTCCCGGCTGGATCATCCTGAGCGTAGCCGGTACGCACCTGACGTTCCTTGCGATCATCGGTGCGTTGTCCCCGCGAATCACAGGATAAAAGAAATGGAGGCGAGATGAAACTCAGAAATCTATTCCCGAAGGACGAAGGCGCGGCGTTCCTCAAAGGGCTGCTAGAGCTCGACCAGATGCAGTGCAACCTCGAGTATCTGGTTGGGGATAAGCGACCCCATGAGATCCCGCCGCAGCTCGAGGGTACGCTCAGGGAGCATGTCGGGCAAATGGATAGACTCTGCCACGCGCTTGGTGGTATGCTGAGTCTGTTGAACCTGCCTTCCCAGGACGAGGTTCGACAAGCGCTCACGCTGTGGGAAATTCAGCGCTCGCAGAAGGCGTAATCCTCCCGGGGCGAGTAATCCCTGCGACAAATGAATAAAGCTGAAGGCGCTGGTGGCTGAATCAACAGCCAGTTTATTGTTTCCCGTTGGGAACAGTGATGGAGAAATCCCCAGCGCCTTTTTAGTTAGGGTGCCAAATTTCAACTCTTGACAAATGTATATTCTAACAATATACTTCAATTATGAGGATCTTGCCTGAACCTGTTTCGTTTCAGTGGGATAAAGGCAATGAAAATAAAAACTATCTTAAGCACAAGGTAACGAATAAAGAGGTAGAACAAATTTTTTCTGATAAAAATCTTTTACTATTTGAAGATACTAAGTACTCAAAAAAAGAGAAGAGGTATCAAGCGCTTGGTAAGACAGATGAGCAAAGACTTCTCTTTGTATCTTTTACGGTACGGGGAGACAAAGTGAGAATAATTTCAGCAAGAGATGCGAGTCGAAAGGAGGAGAAATATTATGAAAAAGTATAAAAAAATACCATCATTTAAAAATGAAGATGAAGAACGAGCCTTTTGGGCTACTCACGATTCAACAGAGTACATAGATTGGTCTGAGGCAGAAAGAGCTATTTTTCCCAATCTTAAACCATCTACAGAAACAATTTCGTTGCGACTACCTGCTTATTTATTAGCCCGAATAAAGCAGATTGCCAACTCAAAGGATGTCCCATATCAATCTCTCATGAAAATATTTTTGGCTGAGCAAGTCCAGAAAGAACTCAGAACAAAATAAATATTTCTGCTATAATCGCTTTCTGCACGTAAGTACAAAATAAGGCATATGCTGTCTCTATTTTGGTTTACTGTGTAAATTGCACCTTTACAATTGCACGTTATACTCTCTTTCAGTAGGTCACGAATTTCGCACTTCCTGTCATCCTGAGGAGTGAAGCGACGAAGGATCTCTGA
>CAZAJT010000002.1:41526-66917 GCA_964485585.1 uncultured Gammaproteobacteria bacterium | reverse complement strand
AACCTCCAACCAGTTGTGTATAAGACAACCGCTCTACCATTGAGCTACAGCTCCAATATGCAGATAAAAGTATATCAAATTTTTCCTAATTTTGCCTCGCAGTAATCTAAAATTCCATGATATGATACTTCTATAATGAATAAGGAACGTCCAATGTATCTTGTAGTAGGTTCTGGCGCTCGCGAACATGCACTCGGCTACAAACTCGCTCAATCGTCAGATGCTCCACGACTTTTCTTCGCTCCGGGAAACGCAGGAACTGCACAATTGGGAACAAACATACCGCTTACTATTGAACATGTTGAAGATATTAATGCTCTGAAGGCATGGGCGAAACTTCGTCGGCCCGATCTTACCGTTGTTGGACCCGATTTACCAGTAGCGCTGGGTATTGCCGATAGATTTCAACAGGACCACCTCCCTATTTTTGCACCTTCAGAAGCAGCTGCTCGTATTGAGTCGAGTAAAGCATGGGCAGCAGAGTTTAACCGAAGACACAATATTCCGCAGCCTGATTTTAGGATCGCCAGAAATTTTAGCGAGGCATGGGTATTTGTAAAGTCACCACGATGGAAAGAATTTGTCATCAAAGCAGATGGACTTGCCGCAGGAAAAGGAGTATTTCTCCCTGATGGTCAGGAGGAATCATTGGAGATTCTCCATAATCTAATGGTAAAGAAAACACTCGGAATATCTGGAGAGACTGTTGTATTTCAGGAAAGGATCAAAGGAAAAGAAGTATCATTCTTTGCATTCACTGATGGCGAAACTGTCGTTCCGTTGTTACCTGCCACAGATTACAAACGGATCGGTGACAATGATACCGGAGGGAATACTGGTGGAATGGGGTCATATGCACCTTCGTTCCTTGATAACGCCACATTTCAGCAGATTAATACGAATATAGTAAGAAGAATGGTTGACGGGATGAGAAAAGAAGGTTATCCGTACAAAGGAGTTATTTATGCAGGTTTAATGCTTACTGATAAAGGACCCATGGCGTTAGAGTTCAATGCACGTTTTGGAGATCCGGAGACTCAACCGCTCATGATGCTTTTGTCCTCTGATCTTGCTCCAATTCTTTACGCATGTATTGAAGGAACGCTGAAACCTGAAATGGTTACGTTTAGAGACGGCGCTGCAGTGTGTGTCGTACTTGCAGAAAAAGGTTATCCTGACAATCCTCACAGAGGAACCATCATTCACGGTCTTAACACTATACAAGATCCTAACATTCAAGTATTTCATGCGGGAACAATAGTGAGAAACGGTCAAATCGTCACCAATGGAGGTCGCGTACTTGGAATTACTGCATGGGCAGATGATTTACCAACTGCGCGAGAAAGAGCATACTCTGTCATCGGTCCCCACGGAATCTATTTTGACGGCATGCAATACCGAACCGACATTGCGAAGGGCTTGTGAAACCGAACAACGATTACATCGATTCATTAACAGAGGTTGCGCAGTTGATTTTAGTTTAGCTTGTCATTGCGAGCGAAGCGAAGCAATCCCATTTGAGATTGCCACGGCTACTTCGTAGCCTCGCAATGACAGCAGAGTGCGTAAGTCCTGTTATAATAAAGAGCGGAGTGTGGACCTACCGAGAATTGAACTCGGAATACATCGTTGCGAACGATGTGTTATGCCGTTTAACTATAGGCCCGGTGGCGCGTCCGAGAGGACTTGAACCTCCAACCTTTGGGTCCGGAACCCAATGCTCTATCCAATTAAGCTACGGACGCTCCCAGTAGTAATATTATACCAAGGACAATCCTGTATAACCCAAAGGGGATAAGCGTATTTCTTTTCAAAAAGCCTATAAACCATTGAATAACTATATAGGAAGAAACAAACGCTGTGGCAAAACCAACCAATAGAATTATTACATTGCTGGAGTATGCGAATGCTATTTCTCGCATTTTGTATAAATCATAAGCTGAAGCCATAAAAATTGTTGGAATAGAAAGTATAAAAGAATACCGCGCCGCCTCATCCCGCCGATATCTTAAAAACATCATTCCCAGAATGACACTTCCCGCTCTGGAAACACCGGGAATCACCGCAAGCGATTGAATAAATCCTATTACTACTGCGTCTCGGTAAGAAAGCCTGTGTAAAGAATGTTTGAGTTGGAGCTTTTCTTTCTGAAACAACCACTCTGAAACGATAAAGAGCAATCCTACGAACATAAATACTGTTAGCATGAGCATATCGGCTTCAAAGAATATATTTTTAATTACTGCATAAAGAATGAATCCTACGAGTGCCGTAGGGACAAATGAAACAAGAACTTTTTTTACCAGATCGAGATCTTTGAGTAAATCTTTCGCGTACAAAAGAAGTACTGACAGTATCGCTCCTGACTGAATAAACACTTCGAAAAGCTTGATAAAATCATTGTTCGGCAGATGCAATAATCTGGCAGTGAAGATGAGGTGGAATGTTGAAGAAATCGGCAGAAACTCAGTAATGCCCTCGACTATTCCCAGTAGTATCGCCTGAAGAAAATTCATTTTTCAAGTATAATAGTACCACATGAAAATAGCCATCGTACACGACCAACTGCAGGAATTTGGCGGCGCCGAACGGGTTATAGTGGCCTTGAAAAAAATCTATCCTGACGCTGACGTTTATACATCGTTCTACAATCCTGAGGCGCTCGGGGTTCACCGTCATGCATTTGAAGGCTGGAATATTAAATCTTCATGGGCAGATACTGTACCGTTATTGAAAAAGCTGTATTCGCCGCTTCGCTGTATTACTCCTCTCATTTGGGAAAGCCTCAATCTCAGCTCGTATGATCTCGTGATTTCCTCATCAGGATCGTATATGTCCAAAGGCGTTATTACAAGGCCGGAAACACTGCATGTCTGCTATCTTCATCACCCTCCTCGTTACCTCTACAACTATGAAACAGCAATTGAGTGGCAGAAATACTGGCTGATTCTCGTGTATGGAAACATTATCAACCATGATTTGCGCAAATGGGATTATCTATCATCTCAACGTGTTGATTATTTTATTGCAAATTCTCATGAAACAGCATCGCGGATTCAGAAATTTTACCGTCGCGAGAGCGAAGTGATTTACCCTCCCGTCTCGATTCCAAACAAAACTAACCACTACCCACTAACCACGAAACACTATTACCTGACTATTTCCCGCCTCGCCCGCGCAAAACACATTGATCTTCTTGTTCATGCCGCAAATCATCACGGGTTTCAACTTAAAATTGTCGGCATCGGCCGGGATGAAAAATATTTACGCTCAATCGCCGGATCAACCGTAGAGCTTTTAGGATCGGTAAGCGATAGAGAATTGAATGAACTCTATGACGGAGCGCGCGCATTCTTGTTTGCCTCAGTTGATGAGGAATTCGGGATTGCGCCGGTTGAAGCAATGGGCTACGGAGTACCAGTCATCGCCTATGCTTCAGGAGGATTAAAAGAAACAGTTCAGGATGGAGTAAATGGTTTTCTCTATCAAAATCTACAAAAAGAAAGCCTCATTGAGAAAGTAAAAATGCTTGAAGCAATGAACAACAATGAGTACGAGAAGTTGTCAAAACAAACCCGCAAATCAGCAGAAAAGTACTCGGAAAAAAGATTCGCCGAACAAATCAAAAAATTCATCTCCTCAAAACTCCAAACAAACATCTAAGATCTACTCGTATCGTATCGCTTCCATGGGAGATAAATCTGCTGCTTTTTTTGCGGGAAAAACGCCGAATATAATACCGATGAGTGACGAAACACCAATTGCAAGCACTACTGACTCAACGCTAATGTAGAGCGGAAAAACTCTCTGGATAAAGAGAACAATAATTGATGCGAGTAGCAGACCGGCAATACCACCAAGTAATGAAAGTATTACTGCCTCGGCTAAAAAGTGAAATAAAATATCACCTCTGCGGGCACCAATTGCTCTTCGTATCCCTATCTCTTTTATACGCTCGGTAACCGAAACATACATAATATTCATTATTCCAACGCCACCAACAACAAGAGATATTGCTCCGATCGCAACAAGTATTAATCCTACGGCGTTCAAAATAGTGGACACTGTATTTAATATCTCTGTTTGTTCAATAACACTGAAATCATCTTCCTTATACCGTTTTAAAAGTGTTGTTTTTATTTTTTCCTTCACCTCTGCAATATTTTCATAGTCCTTTATCTGTATGTGAATGTCAAAGAATTTCTTATCTGCGTTAAATACTTCCGCAACTTGGTGCGACATAAATAGCGCGGTATCGGTGTTGTGACTTACATCACCTTTTTTCTGCAATACACCGATCACCTTAAATCCATAATCGTTTACCCTTACTGTTTTACCAAGTGCCGACTCAGGATCTCCAAATAATTTAGTAGCTATTTCAGAACCGATAACTACCACCTTACTCCTTCCGTCTGCGTCTCTTTTAGTAAACAATCTTCCTGTCTCCACCTCATCATTGCTTATCGCAAAGGTTTCAAAGGTTGTCCCCCGAATATCAGCTACTTCAGACGCTCCCTCAGTCTGTACTTTCACTGTTTTCACAAAATAAGGAACCACACGTTGCACTTCCTTAATCTTTTTAATCTGCCGTACATCTTTCTCGTCAAATCGGGCTCCGCCAAGTGTTCCACCACCCGGTCGTAACCCGCCCTGACCGAGCACTCTCCCAGGCAACACAAATATGAGATTGGTTCCCAAACCCTCAAATTGAGACTTAATAAACACTTTCAACCCCAAGCCAAAAGCCAGTAATAAAACTACTGCACAAACTCCAATGAGTATGCCCAGCGAAGTAAGAAACGTCCTTCCTTTATTCCGGGAAAAATCAAACAGAGCTCCTTTAATGATGAACAAAAAATACCGTTTCATACAAGCGTGCCGTCTTTAATCTTGATAATTCTTCGCGCTTGTTTTGCAACATTTGATTCATGAGTAACGACAACTACCGTGATTCTTTCTGATTTGTTTAATTCTTTTAACAAGCCCACAATCTCGCTCCCTGTTTTAGTATCAAGGTTGCCGGTTGGTTCATCGGCAAGGATTAGTTTCGGATTCATCATCAATGCCCGAGCTATCGCGACCCGTTGCTGCTGACCACCTGATATTTTATTGGGGTATGAATCTCCTTTATCTTTGAGCCCGAAACGATCAAGCAAATACCGCGCTCTTTCCAACGGATCAAACGCAAGTTTTTTCCGTGCGTAGATTGTGGGAAGAAGGATATTTTCTCTTACCGTCAACTTGTTAATAAGGTTGAATTGTTGAAACACAAATCCGACAAATTCATTGCGTAAGGTTGAAATTTGGTCGTCATTAAGCTTCGAGATATCATTATTTTCAATCATTACCGTGCCTCTGGTGGGACGATCAAGGAGTCCAATGATGTGCATAAGCGTTGATTTTCCTGATCCAGAAGGTCCGGTTATCGCAGTGAATTCACCCTGATCAATGGAAACAGAAATATTTTCTAGAGCGACAAATGTAATATCATGGTCAATGACGTACTCTTTATGGAGATTCTCCAACTTAATCATAAACCACATCTCCCTCTTGTAACCCGGATTTCACCTCGGTCTCCCCGTCAATCGTTTCGCCAGTAGAAATAGTTTGCCGCACTTTCTTATCATTCTTTTTAAGAAATACGTATTTTTTCCCTGCTTCTGTGTGTATAAAATTCTCAGGTATCACGAGCTGGTTCGGTCGCTCACTTAAGATGAATGAAACATCGCCCGTCATTCCCATCCGGTAGGGAAGACCTTTATCTTCTAATTGCAATTTCACTTCGTACACCGTGCCCGACTCTCCCTCTTTCGGAGTAAATGCGATTGATGAAATCGTTCCCGTGATTGTTTTATCAGCAAAGGAGTCAAGCGTTATGCTGCCAGTTTTCCCTTCGTTCAACTTCACCACCTCTGTCTGATCGGCGACTGCTGAGAAATATAACGTAGCTGGATTTATTACAACAAATTCCGCTTGCGTAGGGGTGGTATGCACGCCGGCATTGGGCGCCATTACTTTTGTAACAATACCATCGATGGGGCTCACCAGATTTGAGTATTCAAGACTCAGATTTTCGAGCTCAACGTCGATGACCGTATTATTGAGATCGTACTGCGCTTGTTCAAGAATTCTTTTTATCTTATCTGAGGTTACTACCTTGTTATCATCTTTTGACTGATCGAAATCAGCTCGCTCTTTGGCATAATCGTTGAGCTCTTTTTGTAAATCTTTCTTGATCTCCCGTTGATCTTGCGTTGCGATAACCTGATATTTTTTGACCGTATCACCTTCTTTTACCCCCACCCAGGCAATGCGACCGGATGATTTAAATCGAAGCGTTGCTTTCTCCTGCGCGTCAATTTTTCCGGAAAATGAAAGCGATTCGGTAAGCGTCTCCTTCTTGACTTTATACGTTTTCTCTTTCTTCTGCTGTGTTTGAGAGACTCGCGAATTATTATAGAATAACGCCCCACCAATAATGACGACACCGGCAAGCAAAAACCATCTTTTTTTCAAGAACTTCATCATAAAAACGGAGACCAATTGGAAATAGGCATAATATTATAGAGTAAAAAGTTCCATCCGTAAAGATATATTGCCGGGAGCAGTAAAATAAACACAATCAAAAACTTTTTCGAAGTAAAAAATTTCTCAAACGCGATACAGGCGAGGGGCCAAATAGGCAATCCGTAGCGGGCTATATCTCGGTGCTGAACAAATAAAAGGGCCACAGTAAAGACAAAACTGAAATAAAAAAAACTTCTGTATTTGCTGCTTTTCAGTGCGATAACAGTGAATAAATAAAGGAAAAAATAAAAAAGAACATCCTCGAGCCACGCTGTTCCAACCCATAATTTTTGATAATTAAAGGCACCATACAGTGAAGACAGATGCACGGTATTCACCGCATGAAAATAAGCAAGTAAATCATTAAATTTTAAAAAAAAGAGATAGAAAACGAGCAGTAATCCTACCGGAATGAAAGCTATCCCCCAACCTCGCCATTCAATCTTTCTCTCTTTGATAAACTTTTCTAAAAAAACAAGTCCATACACACCAAAAAGCAATATGCCTGGGCTTCTCGTTGCAGCAGCAAGTGCGCCAATCAATCCGGCCAAAAGGTATTGTCTCTTTTCAAAAAACAAGAGAGAAAGAAGAAGAAAAACCATAAAGAGAGTCTCTGATCCGCCTACTGAACGTACTACTAAAAACCGCGGTAAAAAAAGAAAGATTGCGGTAAGAAGCACCGGGTGTGAAGACAGCTTAAAGTATTTAATCAAAAAAAAGAATAATAACCCTAACAAAACGCTCATACCAACAGAGACAGCGAGCATACTCTGTAAATAACCCAAGAAACTAAAAAAGCGTATTAATAATGGATACAAAGGAAAGTGTATGGCAAAATAAAGTGGTGGAAGAGGAAATTCCAATCCTAAACGTTCAATACTAGCAGGATCATAGAAAGATTTTGCTGCGATAACATACAGAGGGCCGTCAAAATGTCTATAAACATAAAGCAGATTGGAGTTTTCTATGGTTAGTCCGAACCAGTTGCTCGCATGAAGGATAAAAGGCAACCATAAGATGAAAGTGCTTATTAAAACAATAGAGATTACGGTACAATATACTGATATGTTTTTCGAAAGGGTTCTCAAAAACATTAGTACAATTTTATCAGAAAATAAACTCGTTACTGCAATCGTTACTACTGCGGTTTTCTTACGCTTTTACCGGCTGGAAGAATTTTTAACATTTCTTGGTGATCAGGGAAGAGATGCAATTGTTGTAAAAAGAATTATTACCTTTGAACACTTCCCCGCAATCGGTCCATCCATGTCGGTGGGACAGGTATTTTTAGGACCCTTTTTTTATTACCTTATGGCACCGTTTCTTTTTTTGTTTAATTTTAATCCTTTTGGTATGGCATTTGGCGTTGCTTTACTGTCAATCATTGGGCTGCTCGCTGCCTATATAATACTCAGAAACTTGATAGGGAAAAACGCTGCAATAATATTTACAGCTATTGCATCATTTTCATCAGTACTAATTGAACAATCACGCTTTGCATGGAACCCTAATTTACTACCAATTACTTCTTTTTTCACACTCTATTTTTTTTACCGAATGCTGAAAGATAAAAAAATAATAAACGCAAGTATTTTTGGCTCGCTCCTATCTATATCATTACAACTTCACTATCTCGCAATATTCATGTTTGTCCCAATAAGTATCATTGGAGGAATTGCTCTTATTCAATCTTCACCAAAAATACTGCTTCTGAAAAATATTTCCATATCAATATTTGCATTTTTATTCTTCTCTCTACCTCTGATTCTTTTCGATTTAAAACATAATTTTTTAAATGCTAAGAATTTTTTGGAATTATTTAGCTCAGAAAATGTTGTTTCGAAAAGTTCTTTCCTCGATCGCTTATTAGAAACTAATCAGCAATTTCTCTCTCACATTTTTAGGATCGAACTTGATAAAACGATCGCGCTTATTCTTGTTGCAGCATTATTATTGGCTCTCGCATTTGCAAAAGAGAGAATTCTCACAAAGAACTTGTTCGTCCGCATACACTTAGTAAGCATCGTGTCCTTTCTTTTGTTATTTAGTTTTCTTACCAGTTCCCGTCATCCTCATTACTATAACGCTACATATTTGAGTTTCTTTGTAATCCTCAGTGTGTTTGTCGCTCAAATAGTTCGTAAAAACAATATACTAAAGTTTACGACGATTTTCTTTATTGGAACATACATTGTTTTGAATTTTCAACGATATGTGTTTTTTGCAAAAGAAGGGAATCGTCAGCTTGATCGTGCACAGACAATCGCAAAAAGTATTCTTGCCCGCAGTCCGAGCTCTCCTTATCAGCTTACTGCTATCCCATTTACCGAGATAGACGGTCATGTTCGATATTATCTTGAGATTCTCGGTGTGAGACCGCTTCCCGAAGATACGACCGTTGAGCCAAAAGAACTGTATGTTCTCTGTTATGAAAAAGATTGTCCTATATTAGGGCATCCGCAGTGGCAGATCGCCTCATTCAAAAATGCTACAATAGAAACCATGTGGGAGACATTGGGAATTAAAATTTACAAGCTCGTGCATGCTCAATAAAGTATCTCTCATCATTCCCTGCTATAACGAAGAAGCAAATATTCAAAAGGGAGTACTCGATAAAATCGGAAACTTTACAAAAAATGATGACCGATTTAGGGAAGTGCTTATTATTAATGATGGCTCAAGCGACTCCACAAAAAAGATCATCAAAGATAAGTATCTAAAACTGTTCCCGAAGTTCACGCTTATTGAAAATAATCATCAAGGCAAAGCGTTTGCGATTATTACCGGTATCCAAGAGGCGACCAGCGAGTACGTGATCTTTTCCGACATTGATCTTGCGACACCACTTGAAGAAGTGGACAAGCTCTATAAGGCGATGGAAAACAACTATGATATTGCTATTGGTTCACGAAATCCAGATCGACGAGGCGCTCCCCTTTCTCGAAAGATAATGGCACGGGGATATATGATAATCCGCGATATGCTTATCGGGCTTAATGGTATTAAAGATACGCAATGTGGATTTAAGATGTTTAAAAGGGACGTTGCACTTAATCTATTAAGTAGGATTCAGGTATTCCATACCGCAAGGAAGACATCCGGTCCTTCGGTATCTGCCGGATTTGATCTTGAGTTTTTGTTTCTCGCTACAAAGCTCGGCTACAAAATAAAAGAGGTTTCTGTGGTTTGGAGACATGTTGAGACAAAAAATGTCAATTTTTTTCACGATGCTCTTGAAACTTTGAAAGACATTCTGCGAATTAAATATTACGATCTGCGCAGAAAATATGACGTTTAAAAAACTTGCCATTCTCCTTCTCGTCGCCGTCGCAATCATCTTTTACCAGTATCCTTCTATTCCAAAATACCTATTCTTTGATGAAGTCGAGTTTGCCAAACTTGCTCTAGCCCTCAACAATCAACCCTATACACCATACAGCGAACTTGCAACCGGTCATACGACGCTTTACTTTTACATTATTCTTAGTTTCTTTAAACTTTTTGGCATTAGTACCGCAGTGCTTCGTCTCCCCTCGGCATTATTCGGCATCGCCGGTATTTTTGTGTTCTACAAAATAATGGAGTTGATATTTGAGCGAAAAACATTAATAGTATTTCTCACGACATTTATTTTTTTGAGCCTTCGATGGTATTTTAACTTTGCACGGTATTCATTCGAAGTAACATTTCTATTGTTTCTTGAATTAACATCATTATATTTCTTTCTCAGTTTCTATAAAACGAGATCTTGGAAATATTTATTCATCTCGGCGGTATTTGCCGGCCTCTCATTTCACTCCTATCATCCGGGACGAATCTTCTTTATTCTCCCGTTAATTTTTTTAATCTTGTTTCAATTAAAAAGACACGTCGCCACCTATATAGGTATAGTGCTTGTTATTAGCATACCTTTACTCATGTATTTTAATCAACATCCTGATCTTAGATTTGAAGATAAATTCTTCTTAAAAGACGAAAAGTATACTTTTTCGCAGAAGGTTGATTTTGTAAAACAAAATCTGGTAAAAACTATACTCATGTTTCATGTCGAAGGCGATATGAATGGAAGACACAACTACACTGGAAAACCAGCATTAAATCCGCTCCTCGGATTACTATTTATTGCAGGTCTATTCATTGCTATTAAAAATTTTCGAAATACCTATCATCAAGTTTTTCTGTTTTATTTCATTCTTTCTCTCATACCGTCTCTGCTTACACCACCATCTGAAAATCCCAACATGCTTCGTACCTTCACCGTAATTCCATCAGTGGTATATTTCATCGGTACTACTCTCTCATCAATATCAATATTCATTCGAAAATCACATAAAAGATATATTGTTGCCGGATTATGTGTTCTCATTTTCCTTTCATTTCTTTATGAAGTGCGAACTTATTTCCTATTCCAAAGCAAAGTTTTTGAAGACGATGCTTTTAAAGTTAGGAAACCACTGGAGCAAGTTGTTTCGTTTTAGTTTGTAGTTCGTGGTTCGTAGCAATAATGTCTCGTATATAATTGTTTCATGAGAATTGTGAAGAAACATTGGGTACTTACTCTTTTTCTTATTTTCTACGCAGGAATTATTGGATATAAAATCATTTTTCACCCGACTCCCTACTATGACTGGGATGAATCGCTGTATGTACAAACCGGAAAGGAAATGATTGATGCAAAGATCTTCTATGTACCAGTCTGGCAAAAAGAACTCTGGCTCGACAAAGCGCCTCTCGTATCTCTTTTCTACGGATTAATTGATAGAATCCCGTTTATTCAAAGCGAGATTGCAACTCGACTCGCTGCGTTGACACTCTCTCTTGTCAATTTACTCCTTATTTATATTCTCTCCTTACGAGTCATTAAAGATCGACTAATCGTAACATTAGCGGTTGCCGCTACCTCATTCGCTCCACTCTTTTTACAGCGAGCACAGACAGTAAACGCAGATGTGTTTGTATTGCTTGGATGGGTGGGCTATTTGTTATTTTTCCGTAACTTTATTCTTGGTTTACTATTTCTTGCCTCAGCAGTACTCAGTAAATCACTCATAGGATTTTACCCGATTGCGTTGATCGCTGCCTACTATCTGTACGAGTTGTGGAGGAAAAAAGTAAAAACAGTGGAGATATGGCAGGTCTTCAAGCAGTTATTTACTCACGTTGCAATTCTCGCTGCGTGGTATGTCGGAATGTTTATTGCGTTTGGCAATAGATTTTTTCAGATGCATATCATTGAGAGTCATTTCCGGAGAGTTTCTTCGTCAATAGAATTTCATTTTGGCCAACGTACCTTTTATATTGATTTAATTCGTGAACAATATGGATTGTTATTTTTTCTCGCGGTAATTGGTCTATTCTTCTTTGTTGTTTCCTTACGGAAAAATAAATGGAATACCGTGCAACTTTTACATGGATTATATTTACTACCATGGTTTCTATTTTTAAATCTTACGAAAACAAAAATATTCTGGTATATTTATCCATCGCTTCCGCAATTCGCATTTCTTTCGGTCTTTCCTTTAACGCAACTGAAGAAAAAAGGGACGATTTATTACTTTACCCTTCTCATCTTTGTAGTATTTGTTCTTCAACAGGCTTTTGTAAAACAAAAACTACTTACTACTTATTATTCCCAATATGAGCCGCATCACGAGCTTGCCCAGTATGCAAAAAATCAATGCCGAAATCTTACGGTACTCCTCGGTGAAGAGAACAGAAAAGGATTTGCGACCTTAGATACGATGGGACTGTTGATTACTACCACAAAATGGTGGGGCAATCATCCTTCCATTGTCTATTACTCCGGCAAAAAGGTGATGTTTATATATGATAAGAACGAAATGAAAAACCGAATAGCAGTAATGAAAAAGGGCGAATGCGCGGTTGTTGAAAAAACTGATTTGGATTTACCGTTGAAGTCTCTTGGTTTGGAGTCGCTTAAGAGCTTTGATTATCTTGCGCTCTATCGGCACCGGTAAATCCAAGAAGTGAATGGACAATGTAGGGTGGTCTTCGCTTAATCTCATCATACACTCTTCGGAGATACTCACCCATAATACCAATTGAAAATAATTGCAATCCTCCAATAAACATGACAAGAATAATAGTTGTTGCAAAGCCAGGAACCTGGTTGTATGCCGTAGTAAAATATCGTAAATAGATTGCCGCAAGACTTCCGATGATCGAAAGAGCTATCGCGATTGATCCTAAAAGAAACATAAACTGAAGCGGTACATAGGAAAATGAAAAGATGCCATCAAATGCGAGCTTGAATAATTTTCGTAGCGTATATTTACTTTCTCCAGCCTTGCGGGATGCGCGTTCATATTCGATGCCTATCTGTTTGAATCCTACCCAACTACGAATACCCCGAATAAATCTATTCCTTTCAGGCAGTGAGTTAATTGCGTCAACTACTTTTCTATTCATCACGCAAAAATCTCCGCTGTCGAGGGGAATACCAGTATTGGATATCGATCGAAGAATACGATAAAAGGAATTGTATGCAATTTTTTTTACTATACTTTCTTTTCTTTTTTTCCGTATTGCATATGCGGTATCATATCCCTCATCAAGCTTTGCAAAAAATTTCGGGAGAATTTCAGGTGGATCCTGAAGATCAGCGTCAAGTATCGCTACATATTCACCACTACAGTAATGGAGACCTGCAGTGACCGCCACTTGATGTCCAAAGTTTCGAGAAAAATTAATGACCTTTACTGTTTTGTCCTTATCGTGAAGCTTGCGAAGGAGGAGAGAAGTGGAATCGGTCGATCCGTCGTTGATGAAAATAATTTCATGCTGTCCGGTTAGTCCATTCAGTGTTTTCTTGACTCGATCATACAAATCGCCAATCGTTTCCTGTTCATTTAAAACTGGAAGTATCAGGGAGTACTTCATCATGATACTAAGGATTATATCATATGCGCCAAACCAGAAAGTTTCGGGTATAATTACCTATATTCTATCATTCTATGTTTGACATAGTAAACCTCTTAGGCGGAATTTGGAAGATTTTTACGAAACGCGATTGTTTATTACTACTCCTTATCATTCTCCTCTATTTTGCTACGCGGCTTATCAATCTTGATGCATTTCCCATATTTTCAGATGAGGGCATTTATATCCGGTGGGCGAAGATTGCCTGGCATGATGCCAGCTGGAGATTTATTTCATTAACTGACGGCAAGCAACCACTCCAGACATGGGGAACAATTCCATTCCTAAAACTCTTTCCCGATAATGCACTGCTGGCCGGCAGGCTTTTTTCAGTCTCAACCGGTTTCGTTACTCTTGCTGGTGTGTTTTCGTTTCTCTGCTATTTATTCGGTAAGAGATCTGCATTATTTGGGGCTTTTTTCTATGTATTTACGCCGTACTTTATGTTCTATGATCGCATGGCGCTTGTTGATTCTGGTGTGAATGCGGCGTTTATCTGGATATTATTTTTTTCAGTATTGCTCGCGCGATCGCGACGACTCGACGTAGCACTTCTCTTTGGATTTTTGGGGGGTATGTCAGCGCTCACAAAATCTTCGGTACGAATATTTATTGGTTTGTCAAGCCTCGCATTCATCCTTTTTTTGGAAAGGAATAAGAGGAAGTTTCTAAGACAACTTACCAACTTTTTTTCACTGTATATAGTAGTAGGAATGTTTACGGTACTTATTTACAACATTCAACGCCTCTCACCATTCTTCCATTACATTTCTGAAAAAAATAAAACATTCGTTATGACGTTTCAGGAATTTGCTCAAAATCCGTTTGCAGTTTTCTTTACAAACGTGCCGTTGGTACCACTGTACGTATTGTGGGAGATGGCATTTTTCCTTGGTTTTTGTGGGGTGGTAGGTCTTATACTTCTTTATAGAAAAGATAAAAAACTCTCATTCTATTTTCTGCTCTGGTTGGTGGTTCCTTACATAGTAATAATTTTTCTATCAAAGGTTATATTTCCCCGCTACTTGATTTTCTTTGCAAGTTTACTTTTAATTCTCGCATCGTACTTTTACAGCAGGCTGAAGAATAAGAAAACTCTTATAGCGTTCGTGTGTCTCTTCATTATTTCTATAGCTTACTTTGACTTTACCATAGTAAAAGATCATAAAAATATTCCATTCCCTCCGGTGGATAGAGGTCAGTATATTGAAGGGTGGCCGGCAGGGTGGGGTGTTAAAAGCATTATTGATTTTGCCCGCGAAAAATCAAAAGAGAAACCAGTAATTGTACTTGCCGAAGGAAATTTTGGCTTATCGGGAGACGTATTGGATACCCATTTGAAACCAGGAGATGCTATTAGTATCCGAGGATTCTGGCCTCTTGAAGAAAAACAATTGAGAGATCACCAGGGGCAGCTCGATAAAAATTATGTATTCATCGTCGTTTCCCATCGTCTGGATTATCCACAACAGTGGCCCGCGAAATTCATCGCGCGCTATGATAAGCCCGGCAATCAATCACGCATCTTTTTGCTTGAGTTAACAAAATGAAAAAGATCATCGTTCTTTCCCTCTTTCTCCGCATAATCCTTATGCCTTTTTTTGCCTATCAGGAAGACATTTTTGAATCCCACGCTACTTCCTACGCAGTTCTTCAGAATTTCTCAAATCTTTTTTCCATTCGTTTTTCACCTCTTTCACACTTCATAGATACTATTTTTGTGACAATTTTCCAACCATTATTTCCTGCTCACTTTGATAAGATTGTCACCCAAGATCCATTTTTTATGCCATTTATCAACAGAATATTATTTCTTTATAAGATTCCTTATCTTCTTGCGGAGTATCTCGGCTATTTTCTTATGGTTAAACTATTGCAGAGGCTTAAGGTTGCCAAAGAGCTGCAAACCAAGCTGCTTCTCTTTCTGCTGTTCAACCCGATAATATTGTATGGCGTCTATACGTTTGGTAGATTCGAAAGTTACAACTTCTTTGTTTCCGTTGCAATTCTCTACACTTTATTCCTTATAAGAGAGTTAACCACTATGAGAAAAGCTCTGTTTGTTGCTTTACTTTTTACTGCTGCAGTATTGACAAGAGAGTTTTACCTACTTCTCGTTCCGATAATCCTCCTCCTGAGGGGATCACTGGTGAATAAATTGCTAGCCAGCGTCATTCCAATAATTTCTTATGCATTATTTGTATTCAGTGCAAAGACGAAGATTGTGCTGATAGAATCATACGGTACAAGTCTGCTCAATATTTTCGGTGCCAAATTCCATCTGTTAGAAGATTATGGAGTATATTTATTTTTTGTCGCAACAGCAATTCTGCTTACTGTTATTTTCCTCAAAAAATATCAGCTATTTCAGAGCAATCTCTTTCTCTTTGCATTTGTCTCTTTTATTATCTTAGCGAGTTACTTTATTACTTCTTACTTTCATCCCCAATATTTTATCTGGCTTTTGCCATTTATGATTGTGTTGCTTACTTTTATTCCTGATGCTTCTGTCGTTGGCAAGCTCCTTTTGCTTTACTGGATACTCAGTATTGTATTTCTCGCTATTCCCTTGCGGGGAGCTGCAACCAGTTTTGGTGTTGCCTTTCCTCTTGCTCCAACATTTCGGTACATTACCCTAGACCATTTAGGTATTGAATACCAGAAGTATTCAGATGCAGGAAGAAGTATCCTATCGGGAATGTTGATTGTTATCACCTGGTTTTTTATTCAAATCTTCTCAAATGAGAAAAAAGCTAAAATTGCTCGCTAATATCATACTAGGGATTATTATACTGTTGGTATTACCAACAAAATCCTATGCCATCTACGAAGAATATGCTAAAAGCGGGGAAACAAACTTCTACAAATCCTTGGAGTTAAACAAAACCGTAGAGCAAAAGTTCGTCAGTCCCTCTGATTTCGGGAGCATTGAGGTACGATTTGATTTGGTGAATCGCAACGATGAGAAGAATCAAAGTCTTTTGGAGGGTAATTTACTCTTTGAATTAAAAGCAAATAACAATACTATTTTTTCTAGTGTTTACCCTATTAATAAAATTCAACACGCGGTATATTTCCCTTTTGGTTTCCCAAAAGTCTCTATTGATCCAAAAAGAGATTACCAGTTTGAACTTACGATACAACGCATTAACAAACAGGGTGGGCTTCTCCTCCATATGACAAAAGATGGCAATATTAACTATAAAATCAGTGGTGAGCGACCACTCTATAACTCATTCGCATTCTGGCTCAAGAAAAATATCTCGAGCGATATCCCATTTTTCTCATTCTATGGAGGACTCATAATTGCTATGCTTTTTATATATACAAAAGTATGAAGCGAGCGATGTTTCTCATAACGCTGATTTTTCTTGCAATCTTTCTTGGTAAAACCTTGAATCCGTTCTCGGATGCCATGTTTGAGTTTCATGACGAAACGCAGGCTGCGCGGATTCAACAGTTTGCTTTGAGTCTTCAATACCTGAAGATTCCACCTCGTGTCGCCCCTGATTTTTCATTTGGCATGGGGTATCCAATATTTAATTTCTACGCTCCTGCTTCGTATTGGATAACAAGCGCTTTTCACCTCGTTGGTCTTGATATTGTTGCATCATTGAAACTTTCGTTTTTATTAAGCATAATAGCAGCCTTCGTATTCAGTTTCTTCTTTTTAAGAAACTTCTTTAAATTCTTTCCTTCACTTTTTGGAAGTGTTATTTACGCAAGCAGTCTTTATTTTGCCATTGATATATTTATTCGGGGAAATTTAGCCGAAACATGGTTTTTGAGCGTTATCCCACTGGTATTTCATGTGATTTATAGAAATGCAAAAAAGTCATCGCCGATGACATTCGCTGGTACGGCGTTCGTTCTCTCTGTTGCTTTAACCATGCACAATCTGCTTTCTCTCATTTTTCTCCCAATTGTTGTTGTTTACATCTCTTTTCTTGATAATAAGAAGCGTAATCTACTCGCGCTTGTTTTCGCACTGTTGGCAAGTTCCTACTTTCTGCTCCCACTAATCCTTGAAGTTTCACTCACCTATGCGGCTGACGTTGCAAGAGAAACAAAATATTTTCTCCATTTTTTATGTCCGTATCAACTCTGGCAGTCAAACTGGGGATTTGGCGGTTCTGCACCGGGATGCGCTCAGGACGGCATGCCATTTAAGATTGGAAAACTACAACTGACATTTTTTGCACTCGGAACACTCCTTTTTATTGCCAATATAAGAAATCGGTTGAAGACGAATGCCATCGGAATGTTTTTCTTGACACTGACTATCGGTTCCTTGTTTTTGACGATGTACCAATCTCAATTTGTTTGGGATCTTACTTTGCCGATATCTGCGTTCGTACAGTTTCCTTGGAGATTCATATCATTCAGCATCATAGGAATAGCGTATTTTGCGGCATTTGCTGGGGAAAAACTCAACGTTCCCTATCGAAACATTGTGTTATTTGGTGTAATTTTGGGTGTTCTTATTATCAATGGAAAATACTTTGATAGGCCACAAATAGATAAAAAAAAGTATGAACAAACGTATCTCTCGAAAGAGTATATTCGAAATGTCGCAGCCTACCGCATCCCTGAATACTTACCACGATCCGCTTATTATGACGAATGGAAACAGCTCGAAGATAGGCCGCAGCTGCTCTACAACGATGACATAACGACTCTTACTCCCTTTCATAAAACAGTTACCGTTCCTGCAGGAAATTGGATAAAATTACCTATACATTATTTCCCTACGTGGATCCTGAAAATCAACAATGAGGCAGTCGTGCCAAAAATGTTTGGCGAGAACGGGCAACCGATCGTTCGGATTGAGAGGGATTCGTTCGTGGATATTAGTTATCAACAAACAACGATCGAACGACTCGCAAACGGAATCACTATTGCAACGGTCTTATTTCTCACATCCTTACTGAAATTTCCGGCCTTATGGAAAAAAATGAAAGCATAGACCAAATCAAAAGAAGAACAATTTTGAGCACCTTTAGTCTCTTTTTTCAGAGTGGCTACAGCTCGGTGCTTGGACTCATCGCCAATCTTATTCTCACGATTATTCTCTCTCCTGCGATATTTGGTATTTATATCACGGTACTTTCACTTATTGCATTTTTAAACTACTTTTCTGACATTGGACTCGCTGCATCACTCATCCAAAAAAAAGAACTGCATGACGATGATGTAAAAACAACATTCACTATACAACAGTTACTTATTCTTTCACTTCTTACGCTTGGTTTTCTTACCACTCCATTCATTATGAACTTCTATAATCTGCCGGTTGCAGGCAAATTTTTATACTGGGCACTTCTTATCTCCTTTTTCCTTTCTTCATTGAAAACAATACCATCTGTATTTCTTGAGCGGCACATCAAGTTTCAAAAAATAGTTCTGGTGCAGGTGGTGGAGAATACAATATTTTATATTGCGGTTATTGTATTGGCATTGGCTGGATTTGGATTATCCAGTTTTACCTTTGGAGTTTTATTGCGGGCAATCACTGGTCTTATACTCATTTACTCTCTCTCTTTCTGGAAACCGCGGATTGGCATATCTTTCCGGAGTTTGAAAACATTGCTTTCATTTGGTCTTCCATTTCAAGCAAGTTCGTTTCTTGCGCTTTTCAAGGATGACCTTATCATATTGTTTTTAGGAAAAATGCTTGGGTTTGAGGCAGTGGGATACATCGGATGGGCAAAAAAATGGGCAGAAGCGCCAATCCGAATCATCATGGACAATCTCACAAAAGTAATATTTCCGGTAATTGCGCGAATCCAAGATGATAAGGAAAAAATTAGTAAATTAATAGAAAGAAGTCTCTACTATCAGACTGCAATTCTCGCTCCATCTCTCCTCGGCATAGCGCTCATTATGCGAGAGCTCGTTACGCTTCTTCCTAACTACCAGAAGTGGGAGGTTGCGTTACCACTTCTTTACCTATTTTCATTATCATCGTTCTTCGTGTCATATTCGGCCCCATTTATTAATCTCTTTAATGCGCTAGGTAAAGTTAAAATATCTTTCAGCTTCATGCTATTGTGGACGGTGCTTATGTGGATCGGGACACCAATTCTCAGCAATTATTTCGGATTACTTGGATTTCCTCTCACTCATCTTTTAATTTCCTCAACATTTGTTTTCGTGGTAATGAAAGCAAAGCGGTTGGTATCATTTCGGTTTGTTTTGCCAATTTACAAATTTATTGTCGCAGCAGCGCTTATGGGAGTTGTTCTGTTTTTCCTCGAGCGATACTTTTATTTCTATTCATATGCATACGTAGGGATGCTCATAGGAATTGGGGCTGTAATATACTATCTTGTCGTACGGTACGTTTTTAACGTTAATATAATAGCCGAAATAAAATCTTTTTTTTATGAAAAATAACTTGGCAATACTTACTGTTGTTTACAATAACTATGAAGTGCTTGATGATTTCGTAGCAAGTCTTGAAAGGCAAACCAATAAAAACTTTCATCTTTTTATAGCTGATGCTTCAACCAATCAAAAACCGATCGAGATTTCAAACATTCCTTTTATACTGACACTCATAGAGAACCGCGGATATGCTTATGGAATAAACACATTACTTAAAAAAGCAATTGATGAAAAATTTCAATATTTCTGTGTAATAAACAACGATACCTATGTAAAAGAAAATTTTGTGGAAAACACCCTCAATGCAATAAAAGGCCATCCGTCATCAATTATTGGAGGAAAAATATACTATGCTCCCGGGTATGAATATCATAAGGACAGGTATAGCGCTAAGGAAAAGGGAATGGTATTATGGTATACGGGAGGATTTCATGATTGGAATCATGTGTACACTCATCATCGGGGGGTTGATGAAGTTGATGCTGGACAATATGATGCGTTTGAAGAAACTGAATTTGTCACTGGTTGCTGCATGATCTTTGGTAAAAACGTAGTAAAAAAAGTTGGATATTGGGATGAGAGCTATTTTTTGTATTTTGAAGATGCCGACTATTGTGAACGAGCTTTGAGAAGTAATATTAAGCTCTATTATGATCCCTCAATTGTTTTATGGCATAAAAACGCTCAGTCAACCGAAGGCTCAGGTTCATCCCTCCACCAAGAATATCAAAATAAGAACCGCATTAAATTTGGTCTCAAATACGCTCCCTTTAGAACAAAACTCCACTTACTGAAGAACTATCTATTACGTAGATGAACGCTATTAATTACAACACCGGAGCGGCCTATTCGCAACCTACGAGGTTGCGGAGAACGAGAAGGCAGCCAGTTATAATATATTGTTATGGATAGAGAAGACATAATGCAGATTGGTAACGAAGCATTGCGCCACGCACATCAAGTACATGATGCTTTAGGGAAGAAAGGTGAAGAGATTATTCAGAGGAATCAGTATGGTGATATGGCATTAAGAGCTGATGTCGAAGCAGAAGAAGCAGTTTTAAAAGTGCTGCAGAAGCATAACTTGCCAGTTCAAGTAATATCTGAAGAACATGGGATTGTAACAGTTGGGAAAAACCCTCGGTATTTAGCAATGCTCGATGGTATCGATGGAACCGCGGTGTATAAAAAGGCTCGTGGAATTGGTAGGTATGGAACGATGTTTGGAATTTATCACGGAACCGATCCTTTGTATAGTGATTATCTCTATGGCGGGATTATGGAGCATGCCGCCAATAAACTATACTACGCCGCGAAAGGACAAGGGAGTTGGTTAATTAATCAGAAACAAAAAATACCCATACATTGTAAGCAGGGAGAAAAATTGAATAAAAACTCATCGCGTTTGTATGTTGATACTGCATTCGACGACTACTTTGGTACTCGCGTTTTTAAACATGTTGCAGAAAAACTGAAAGATTACTCAACCTCATATACCCTTGCATCCTGCATCCATTATGTTGATTTAGCAAATGGCAAAGTAGAAGCAGTAATAGAATGTACGAGAAAACAGAATTTAGAGTTAGCCGTTGCGTATGCGATCATCAAAGAAGCAGGTGGCGTGATGATGACCATACATGGAGAATCCCTTGAAAATCTTAAATACAGCGAGTTCGGTCAAAACGATCATTATCTTATATTTTCTGGTTGTACATCGGCACTGGCAGATGCATTAAGAAGATTCGCTTCTTCTTCCATAACTTGAACAAGTTTGCTCTTGGGATTACCGATCATATATCTGACGTATTGCACAAATTCTGCCAATATACTTGTCCTTTGCATTTTTCTTTTATCGATAAATTCCTTTTGTAAAGCTTCTTCCATTTCTTTTTGAGTTTGAGAATATTCGTAAGGCACTTCTACAAATAATACTTTTTTTCCTTTTCTCAGTGCTTCTACAGTAGGATAGTAATCGAAGTCAGAGTAACGTTCTGGATCAACCTGTTTTATTTCTTGTAGATTCTTATCGAGAATTTGATATTTTCTCATGAATAATTCAACTATTTCAAGATCATTTTTTAGAGCTTTTACACCAAAAAACCAGTCCCTATTTTCTTCATAAGGAAGTAAACCAACAATATGTGCAATTTTATTGCACCATTTACTTGCCCACATTTCTGATGTAAATTGCAAACTTGGGGAGGTGTTTCTAAAAAGCTCTACATTTCGCTCAGCGACTACAATATCTGCGTCGTCTACTAAAATCGGTCTCACGATTGCCGGTATACTACGAATCACAGAATCTTTTTCTGGTTGTATGAGGACGAGCGATTTTGCACCTTGCAGTTGCTGCGCAAGCAGGAGTGCTTCTCGTTTTGCAGCGGCAATGCTTTTCCCCACCTGTTGAAATGGCGTAATACCGATTTTCCGAAGCTCATCTAAGTATTCTTGCGAACTTCCTCCATCAACCACAACTACTTGGTATCCAGCTTCTAATACTAAGCGGAATGTGTTTAAAGATACATCACCTCTCACAAGATCAATATTTGACATCACTCTTTCACCCGGGTGCCAATTTTGATAATATGTTGGAGTAAATAGTACAATAGACTTCGGACTAAACCTTTCTTTATTTTCTGCAACAGGAGTCATTTCCATCGGAAACAGTATATCAGTGTCGTAATTTGCGCACAACCTGCTAGAGTATGGGCTTCCGGTTTGTAAGCGGCTGGCTTCCGAATATTCACAAAGGCCTCTTCGTAGCGGCGTCGGCTGCGGCTTTACAATAGGCTTGTTATTGAATAAATCCGTTTTCCCGCAGTTTTTGGATGAGAGAAGATTGTTCGCTATTGAGAAGATAAAGGTCGGATTTGATATTGAAAGTGGAGGGACTTTTTGTGACAGTAACTCCTTTGATGTGTTCGATTGCAGTATATTTGTTTTTCATCCATTCAAGAAAAAAGTCACCAAACCGATCAGCCGGTGTATTGAATATGGAAGCTTCATGTCTGAAAATTATTATTTTTGGCCTATTCTTTTCAAACTGTCCAATGAAAGATTGCCGTAAATAATCACGCTCTGCAAACTGCGGCAATAAAGTTGGATACTTCCCTGGCAATTTCGCTTCCCTGACAAAAAACTCTTCACTGGGTTCAAAGGGACCAGCCCAGTAATAATCTCCTTTATCAAGGATCGCATCTACAAGACTCGCGGTATGAGCAAGATTATTCACCGATGGCATTTTTTGTGTATATCGCAGGTAATATTTGTTATAGGTATTCGCTAGTAAAAATACCCCAGTAAAGATAAAAAGGATAACAATTATAATATGAGCGATACGTAGTATATCTTGTATCAGTACATCTTTGAATTTATTTTCACGAAGCAGATACATTACAAACAGTGCCGATATAATGCCTAGTGCTAAGAAAACCCCCATTTGATAATCAGTCTCATTGAGTTTTTGAATATTACTGCGTGGAGCTGAAAATGAAAGAATGAAGAAAAAAATTCCTCCGAATAATATGTTTCTGAATGCAAGTAAACCAAATAATACAAAAGATGATATTCCCGCGAGTACTCCAACGGGTAAATAAAGATCGAGATATTTCACTTGTGTCAGCAGTGGTAAGTAATTGGTAAAGAAATTAAAAATAAGCGTGAGACCAAATTTTAGCGGATTGAATAAACGGCCTTTGACGTAATTCGGAATACTAATATAAAGATCAGAGTTGTAAATCACATTAGAGAAATAGAAATCTTTGAATGATCCACTCAGGAGAAGGTAAGCTCCATAAAGAACGTAGGGAGCAATAATCCATGTACCTATTTGCACCAATCTCTTTGTATTAAATCCTCCAAGAACTACTAACCATGCATAGAGTGCAAGCGCTAAGTACAAATAAGTAAGCGATGAAAAGATAAGAGAAAATATGAGGAGTGAGGACGCAATTAATGCGGGGAAATGAACTCTGTTTGTGATTGTTTGAGCAAACAAGATCCAGAAAGTAAGCGAGAAGAAAAAAACGGCGAGACTGTCGGCAATATAAAGATGCAGCCAGAAATACAAACTAAACAGCGGGTAGATGAAAAAGAAAACTAAATAATACGGATATAATTCTTTATAGTTTTTTCGCATCCAGAATGCCAGCAACAATAGTCCGGCGAATAGAAATCCTGCCCATAAATAACGAAAAAGTACAAAAGAATGACCGGCAAACTTCAGCAGTATTGCAGACAGATACCATGCAAACGGCAGGTGATGATCAAAAAAATCTACATAGGGTATTTTTCCCTGATTGATCGCCTGACCTCCGAGTAAATTCACAAACTCATCGGGATATGCCATATACATCGCGTTGACAATAAATATGATGAAAGTGAGCAGAAACAACGCTATTTCGAAGAAACCTCGTTTTATTTTCATACTAACTTGTTTGTCTCCTTATGCGTGGAGCAAGGAAAAGCACGATGTTAATACATAAAAACACGACAATTATAGTATGTTTCAGAACAATTTTCTCAGTATCCCATTCTCCAAGACGAATGAATGGATAATATGACAGTAACAAACCGGCAAAAAACATCTGCATGCCCTCTACAAACTCTTCATACCATGGTAGAAGAATGAAAAATGACAAAAAATACCACGGCTGTATCTCCATGAATAGCGATAAATAGATAATTACCAATAAGAATGCAATAACGAGAAACATGTTGAGCTGTTTATTTGATTTGGTTATAGCAATAAGTGGTAGCGTTACATACTTAATACCTCCCGACAGAAACAGGAATAGTCGAGCGGCAACCGATTTGTTCTGAAACAAATACCAAATTCCTACCAAAGCCAGAGAAACAGCAACGAGATCATTATGAGAATTTACAACTCCTTCAATAAGGACAAAAGGTGATGTGGCGAAAAGCATTCCCCACCGTTTATTCAGCTTTGCGATCACGAAGGTACTAAGGATATAAAAAGCTATAAACATCATCTTAAACAGAAAGAAGGTTACGAGAAATTTACCCATCCCAAACAGTGAAGGAATTAAAGTAAGCGGCAAAAAAACAGGTCCATAAGGATAGGTTCTATGCGTCCAGTGCATGAAGCGCAGCCATTCATCCTGTGGGAAATCCAGCGGTTTCAAAATATAAGGATTCTGATGATAGTATGTCACTATCTTTGCGTCAAAGATATAATTAAAAATGTCGTGGGAAAGAAAAGGATAAGAGAAAAGAAGGATCGCACCGATGAGGATTGATAACCGTACAGGGTCATAATGTTTATACCTTCTTAGGAATATGTTATGAAAAACAAACAAAAGAATCAGAAAAATAAGGTAGAATCCCCATGACAGATCTCTTTGGTAATAACCAATCTGTATTATCGCTGCTCGAAACTGCTCCCACAGGGGGAAATTGAGAAGTGTGAGATTGAGATCAATAAGCGAGTATGAGTAGATTGAAAAAAGGACAAGAACGATGCTGAAGAAATATATCAT
>CAZAJT010000002.1:17583-41426 GCA_964485585.1 uncultured Gammaproteobacteria bacterium | reverse complement strand
GCGAGTATGAGTAGATTGAAAAAAGGACAAGAACGATGCTGAAGAAATATATCATAATTCGTGTGCTAAAATCTTACCGTAGTATACTATAAATAATAGTTCCCTATGATAACCATTGTTATTTACACTCACAACTCAGAGCGTGATATAGTCGAGTGCATCGAATCGTCCAAGCTCCTTACCCCAACCATCATAGTCATCGATATGGAAAGCACAGATGGTACAACCCACCTGGCCACCACACACAATGCGCAGGTACATCTGTTTCCATTTACCCCCTATGTTGAGCCTGCACGAGAGTTTGGCATTCAAAAGGCTACGACAGACTGGGTTTTCATACTGGATGCTGATGAACGAATGACCCCGGAATTAGCTCGTGAAATTCAACAAGAAATTACCAAAAACGCCCACACTCATTACACAGTGTCCCGAAAGAACATCTTTGGCCGGAAACAGTGGTTTCGCCATGGTGGATGGTGGCCGGACCATCAAATACGGTTATTTAAAAAGGCATCTTTGATAAGCTGGCCGAAGGAAATTCACTCCACTCCACAGTTTGAAGGAGCGCAAGGAAAGTTGCAGTCGGCATTTCTTCACTATTTTCATGGAGACTTTCAGACGATGGTTGAGAAAACTATTGTTTTTGAAGATATTGAGTCGACGCTGCTTTACAAGGCGAATAGAAAGGTGTCAACTCCAATATTTTTCCGCAAATTCTTTGGTGAGCTCTACCGCCGTATCATTAAGCATGCAGGCTATCTTGATGGGAAGATTGGTATAATGGAAGGTATCTATCAGGCGTTTTCAAAGACAATAACCTATCTGTATCTCTATGAAAAGAAAAAAAGTGGCTCTGTATGATCCTTACCTCGATGTATACGGCGGTGGCGAAAAACATATTCTTTCGATTCTACAAGTGCTTGCAGACGAAGGTTATGAGGTGAGTATATTCTGGGATACCGACGTTTCGACACCATTAAAAAACAAACTAAATATCTCGTTTCAGCAACCTATTTCCTACTTACCAAACATCTTCAAAACAAAAGGCAATGTATTTCAGAAACTCAAGATCCTGAAACAGTTTGATATGTTTTTTTATGTCCCTGATGGCGGTTATTTTTTTTCTGCGGCGGATAAAAACTTTGTTTTTGCCATGTATCCGGATAAGAATATTTACCCAACGACTCTTTTCAATAAACTCAAAACATACAACTTTAAATTCATTGCCAACTCAAAGTACACTCAAAGCTGGCTTGTGCGGTGGGGTATTCACGCTAAAGTTCTCTACCCGTTTCTTGAGGGAGAGTTTGTTAATTTTGATTTCACTCGTCAGGTGAAGCAAAAATACATTCTTACTGTTGGAAGATTTTACAAACACCTTCATGCAAAAAGACAGGATCAGGCAATAAAAATATTTCAATCGCTGCGAAAAGAGATTCCGCAACTGAATGATTTCACCCTTATTTTAGCAGGAGGATTGAAAGAAGAAGATCAACCGTATTTTGAAGAGTTGCAAAACATGATAGGGTACGATTCTAGCATTGTATTAAAGCCAAATATGCCGTTCGCAGAACTTTTTGATCTCTATAAACAGTCGTTATTCTACTGGCATTTTGCGGGATATGGTGTTGAGGAACGAAAACATCCGGAAGCGGTCGAACATTTAGGAATAACACCACTGGAAGCGATGGCGTGTGGCTGCGTTGTTTTTTGTTTCAACGCCGGCGGCCCAAAAGAGATAATTCATGATGGAGAAACCGGTTTTCTGTTTGATAATCAAGAAGACTTACGGAAAAAGACCGAGAGAGTGCTTGTTCAAAAAAGTGAGCGAAACAAAATACAGTCTCAAGCAAAAGAATTTATTCGAAATAATTTCAGTTACGATGTATTCAAAAACCGAGTGAAAAATATTGTTTTCCAATAACATCCTATGATTTCCGTTGTTATACCGGTATATAGAAATACCGACCAGTTCCTGAAAAATTTTAGCCACAACTTGCCGTACCTAAAGGATATGCAAATTATTGTTGTAAATGATTATCCGCAGGAAAATTTACAAGAGAAACTAAGCCATTTCAAAGAAGTGATGATTCTGCAGAGTGAGAAAAATCTCGGATTCGGACCAACAGTAAATAGAGGAGTAGAGGTAGCAACGAACGATTTTGTGTTTCTTCTCAACAGCGATGTTATCTTATACAACAACCACTACCGAAATGCTTTGAAACATTTTGAAAACAATAGTTCATTGTTTGCGGTTAGTTTTGCACAGAAGGAAAAAGATGGGTCTATTATGGGAAAAAATACTTATTATTGGAAACGGGGAATGTTCCTTCATGGTAAGTCCAGAAACTTGGAATTCGGGTCTAACGGCTGGGCAGAAGGAGGAGCTTCAATGATCGATAGAAACAAGTTCCGAAAGCTTCGCGGATTTGATCAATTATACGCGCCGTTTTATTGGGAGGATATCGATCTGTCTTATCGGGCATGGAAGAGCGGATTTGAGATTCTTTTTGATCCAGACATTCTGGTTGAACATCATCATGAATCAACCATAGGAAAGTATTTCCCAAGTTATTCTATAAAATGTATATCATATCGCAATCAACTCATATTCATATGGAAGAATATTACTGACAAGCACCTTTGTTTTTCTCATCTTATCATGCTGCCATTTTACCTATTGTTTTTTTCTCTCAAAATGGATCGTAGTTTTATCCTTGGTTTATTGAATGCTTTTATACGACTACCTGTAATTATCATGCGAAAAAAAGAAAACAGGAAGTTATTTAAACTTTCAGATAGAGAAGTGTTGGCTCGCTTTTATGAGTAAAAAAATAGTTCTGCTTATCCTTGTCATATCGTTCGTATCTATTTTCTTTAACGTTGTTTTACAAGAAAGATCCCCACCCTGCTTCAACGCAGATGAAGCAGCTTTTGGTTACAATGCCTTTTCGATTCTTTCAACCGGAAAAGATGAATATGGAAATGTATTGCCATTACGTTTGAAGTCATTTGGTGATTACAAGATGCCATTGTATTCCTATCTTTCTGTTCCGTTTATTGCAGCTTTTGGACTTACCGAGACAAGCACTCGAATGCTCAACGTCTTTCTTGCTTTTTTGTTTCCTTTTGCGCTATTTTTTCTTGTGAAAGAGCTATTGAAACATACCACTGTTGCTCTCATCGCTTCGTTGCTCGTGTCGACCTCGCTTGGCTTGCATATTGTGAGCCGACACGCGCATGAGGCATATCTTTCTGCTTTTCTTATAACAATTAATGCATTATTTTTTGTCAGGGTGATCGATAAAAACACTGTTTTGAATCAATTACTTTTTTTTACAACATTGGTATTATCACTTTTCAGCTATCAATCAAATCGGATATTTGCGCTTTTCTTTTTCGTAATTTCATTCATCTTTTTCCTGCGAAGGAAGCAGAAACGATTCGTTTTTATTGGAATATTCATAGTAATACTTGGTCTCTTTGCATTTACCGATGTAAAGTACAATCCTACTCGCTTAAAAAATCTTGTCTTCTTTAACAATGAGGGATTTGGTCTCAAGATAGATGAATTGAAACGGGAAAGTGCTTATCCCCGTATCTACAACGAGTTAACAGTAGGAATAAAAGATGTAATATTCGAACATCTCAAATACTATTCACCCCAATATCTTATTACGAATGGCGACGAAAATAGCCGCTTTGGATTTGCGGGTATGTCACTCATCAATCCGATAGAATACCTATTCTTATTTGTCGGATTATATTACCTCGTTAAAAAGAAAGAACGCTGGAGATATCTTCTGCTTGGCTTATTTATCATTGCGCCGTTTACCAGTTCTCTTACCTGGGCTCGGATATCACTTACTCGTTCTCTCTTCTTTCTGATACCAGTACTGATTATTAGTTCATATGGACTGTATCAGTTTCTTATCTCTCTCCCAGGAAACAAGAGAATTCTTACTGTTATATCAATAATGATGATTTATTTGTTTTTCTTTCTTTATAATTGGGATTTTTATCTATTCCATTACCCGAAGCGAGCAATCGTCATTAATTCCTGGCAATGTGGATACCGCGAGCTGGCAAGCTATGTTAAAAATAATTATCATAACTACGACCGGTTTTATATTTCAAAAACACGCGGAATGCCATATGTATTTTTATTGTATTACCTGCGGTATCCTCCAGAAAAATACCAGAAACAAGCCACTCTCAGCTCCCCAGATCAATATGGTTTTGGACAAATTGAAGAGTTTGATAAGTTCACATTTACATTTAATTCGCATCCAAAAGAGAGGAACTATGTTCTTATTGGCGCTCCAGAAGATTATGATAACTCCCCAAAATTTGAAGGCAACCGAAGCGCTATTAAAAAAATCTCAAAAAATGCCACCGAGCTCTTTTGGATTTATGAGTCGAAGGATCTTAAATAAAGAGGTAAATACTGAAACTATAGAATGTATGAATTACTATTGGCAGGATCAAGTTTTTTCGTTCAAGAAAGATAAAAGAAACAGCAAGACTAAGAATAAGGTCTGTAATCATAACTCGTGCAAGTACTATACCGACAATTCTCTCGCTGGTAAATAATATTGGCACATGGAGAAAGAAAAAAAGTACGCTTGCAAGAAAAGAGGCCCCAAAGAAATTTTTTGAATTATCATATAACCGCTTGAGAAGAAATCCTCGAGAGACAATTTCTTCAGATACGCTTGTCGCAAATGCTATAACAAAATAGGTGCCAATAGTAGTAAGTGGTATTGTGGTAATTAGACTAACAACATCTTTCGATCTCAAAAAAAGTCCCAGTGCTCCACTGACAAAAAAGAATATTCCAATAAATATTCCTAAAGTTATTGTTGATGCGAGATTTTTGAAGTGTAGATCTATACCAGCAAAAAAATTCTTCTTTTCAACATTCGTAATGTAATGATAAATTGGTACAATGAAGACAAGTGGCTTTGCAATAAACTCATCAAACCATAAGGGCAGATCTGTTTTGAAGTATATACGATACACGCTCCATAATATTAAAATAATTGCCCATACATTAAGTGTTTTCTGGAGGGGTGAGTGTTTTTTTCTCATTGCCATCTGTGTTAAACTCCCAGCAATAATTCAGACACATTTATTCTCAGATTTTTCGCAATCTTCGTTAGCACTTCTATCGACGGATTTGCTTTTCCTTCTTCAATGCGTGCGAGGTATGTTCGGTCAATCTCGGATAAACTTGCCAGTTCTTCTTGCGATAATCGTTTTCTTCTTCTCTCGACTATAATTCTGTCTCCAAGACGTCTATCAAAAATAAACCCTTTCATACACCGTATAAAGACTATACATTATTCTAAAAAATCTTTCAATTTTCTAGCGCGGGTAGGATGCTTGAGCTTTCGTATTGCCTTTGCTTCAATCTGTCGTATTCTCTCGCGGGTGACTTTGAATTCTTTTCCCACCTCCTCAAGAGTCTTTGGCTTCCCGTCTTCCAAGCCAAATCGCATCATGAGTACTTTTCGTTCTCGTGGCGACAGCGTTTCAAGTACTTTCTGCAGCGCATCTTTCAGAAGTTCTCTTGATACTTTGTCGTATAGTGTTGGTTGTGACTGGTCGGCGACAAATTGCTCTAGTGTAGCTTCTTTATCATCTCCAACTGGGGTTGATAATGATTTTGGCTGCTGGGATATCTTCATAAGATTCTCAACGTCATCTACTGTCAACTGCATTTCTTTCGCAATTTCTTTTGTTGATGGCTCTTTACCGAGTTTTTGCGTAAGCCTCCGTTGTGTTTTGTAAAACCGGTTTATCTGATCGACCATATGTACTGGTATTCTGATAGTGCGTGACTGATCTGCGATTGCTCTAGTTATGGCCTGTCGTATCCACCACGTAGCATAGGTAGAAAATTTGTAGCCGCGTCTCCAATCATATTTCTCAACTCCACGAATCAATCCCTTATTCCCTTCTTGTATAAGATCTAGAAATGATAATCTTCTCCCGAGATATTTTTTGGCAATAGATACGACTAACCGAAGATTTGCTTTAATAAGTTTTTCTTTTGCATCTTCTTTCCCCTTTTCATAGCGTTTCGCAAGCTCAATCTCCTCTTCAAATTTCAGTAGGGGTGTCTTACCAATTTCTTTTAAGTACTTTTTAATGGGATCAAGGGACTCGCCATGCTTAAAACTAACCAACTGTTCTAATTCCTTTTCAATCTCCTCTGTTGATTTGTTTGCTTCATTTTCCTCTCGTGTCGATATGGTTTCAAAAATATCAATCCCTTTTTTAAAAACCGTGTCAAAAAAGTCGTCGATCTCTGCTACATGTTTTTCCGGCTCAGAATAGATAAGGAGAATATCATCCTGTACCAGGAATCCGTCTTCTTCACCCTGTTTGATGAGATCTTTTACAGTCTTTGGAAATTTCTGTTTCATAAAATGAATATTTTACAACTTTGTTATCTTATTTTCTACCTCTTTCAGCATTGTGGTTAGATCAATTAAATCCGCATCTTTTTGATTATCGCCAGATCCCAGAGATTGTTCTATCTTTTTCTTGAGAGTATGTTTTTTGGCTTCAAGAATGAGACGTTCAAGCTTCACATCGCCAAACTCGGCAACGTGTGATCCTAGAAGATATATTTCGTCAAATGCACTTTGTAATTCTATGGGCAACGTGTGTACAAATTGTTGCAACTGAAATTCCTGAGGATTTTGCGCTCGGTAGTTGAGAAATGAGAGGTAAATTTTTTGGAGTGACGGAATTGAAAAATCTTCTGGATGAATCAAAGTGTAGATTTTTTCTGATACCTCATAGGGTCGATCGCTCTGAAATAACATACTGACAAGATATTTTTGGAGCACTTCATCGCGAGTTTTGACTGTGGGACTTTGTTGTGTTTTTGCAAACGGACGCTTTGCTAATTTCTTTATCTTCACGCGCTTCATCAGTTCTTGAATACTTTCTTCACTTATCTGGAGTAAAGTTGCTAGCTTCTTGATATAGTAAGATTTAACAATAGGATTTCTCATAGCGGTTAGAAACGGTACCACTTCATCCCCGACCTTCTTTTTTGCATAGGCATCATTGCCGGGATATTTATTAAAAGCATAGTGAATCACAAAATCGTAAAGAGAAATAGGTTTTTGGACTGCTTTCTTAAAAGCGACCGGATCAGTTCTCACAAACTCATCGGGATCCTTCCCCTGATTAAATTGTACAACATTTGTTTCTAAATCAAGCTCTTCAGATTCTTCTATGGCTCTTTTGATCGCTTCCTCCCCCGCGGCATCCATATCGAGCGCCAGCGTAATGCGAGAGGTATAGCGTTTCAGAAGCATTAATTGGTCTCTCGTCACCGCTGATCCTTTTATAGCCACTATGTGTTCAATGCCTTGCTGATACGGGCTTATCACATCGAACTCTCCTTCTACGATCAACACGTTGTTTTCTTTTTTTATCGCATCTTTTGCAAGGTGAATGCCATACAATGTTTCCCGTTTGTGGTATAACAATGTTTCGGGAGTATTAATATACTTGGCTTCTTGAGCGGTTTTTTCGAGCAAACGCCCTGAGAAACCGATGATGTTGCCTCTTACATCATTAATTGGAAACATGAGGCGTCCACGGAATCGGTCGTAGGAATGGCCTTGAGAATTTTTCACCGTGACTCCCACTTCATGCATTTCGTCAAGGAAATATTTTTTCTTCTGAAGAAATGTAATGAGTGAATTCCATGATGAGGGAGCATAGCCGATCCTAAATTTTTTTGCAGTCACTAAAGTAATCTTGCGATTCGCAAGATATTCGCGCGCTTTTTCTCCATACGGTGTCTTTTGCAGAAGATATTCGTAGTATTCTGCGATGAGTAAATTGATTTTAAGCAATCGCTGTTTTTTACTCCATTCTTTATCTTCAAAGTCTACTTTTTTCAATTGCACGCCCGCTTTGTCGGCAAGTTCTTGTAACGCTTCAGAAAAAGTAATAGTGTTCCACTTCATGGCGAATTGAATTGCATCTCCGCCTTCACCACAGGATCCAAAACAATGCCAAATCTGGCGCTCGGGAGAAACAATAAATGAAGGAGTTTTTTCCTGATGAAATGGACAAAGACCCTTGAAATTTCTCCCCACTTTTTTCAGGGGAATAGTGGCGCCAATAAGCTCTACGATATCAATCTTTTTTTTGACCTCATCTATAGATGATTCCATTAATCCAATTGTAGCATTCACCGTAGTGAAATACCTGTTTACTTTCCTGAATCTTTATTATAATGAAACTAATGCTGTATCTTTTTATTGACAAAAATCACATTAAGCTTTTATATGTGAAAAAAACTCTCCTTGGCCAATATGAAAGTGCGTTTTATGAAAAAAAACATACGATAAATTTTCTCGATGATAGTGGTGGTATCATCAATACTGATCTTCTGGCTTCTGCTATAAAAGAAGCCACGGCCAGCATTACCCCAACAGGCTTGAAAGATAAAGACGTCTATCTAATCCTCCCGCCAGAAAGTTTTCAATTTATGCGAGCTGAGGTGCCAGCAGATATTGCTCCCACCGCAGTGAGCTCGTTTGTTATGGACAAAGCACGACAGGCTGTGTCAAAAGATCTTGAAAATTACGTCTTCGATTATCTTATACAAGATAATGAACAGCATAAACAAATCATTTTTTATGCGTTTGATAAAGAAGCTCTGAAAAGTTTTCAAGAAGTATTATCGCTTGTGGACTTGAGTATATCTAATATACTTCCAGGAGCGCTCGCTTATTTTAAATTGTTTGAAAAAACGCTTCGGAAAGAAAAGAGAGAGTATATTCTCTATATTCTCTACGGAGAGAATCAAACCACAGGATATTTGTTTGATTCTTTTGGCCCAATCGATAACAAACGATGGCATGAAGAGCAGGAGACTAATACCTCTATAGAAAAATTGTTAAAGTCAAAAGTTACCGAGTATGCGGCAAATGGCATAAAATTGAATCGGCTTATTCTCTCCGGTGAATGTTCTGAGAATGTTCGTCAAGACACTTTTACGAAAAATGTCGGTGTATGGACGAATCCGCTCAAAAGAATTATTCCGCAGTTTTACCAGGATTACCTCAAAATTTTTATCCTCCCTTCTAATAAAACACTTCCTCTTCTCACTTATGATGTGTGTATTGGAGCCTTTATCTTTGTTTTAGAAAGCAAAACGTTTTCGCTTCTTAAAAAGAAATTTCCCGGTTTCTCAACATCCTCACTACCGAAAGGAGCGATTTCTCTGCCAGTAAAAGAAATTGTCATTTTTATTAGTTCGTTCGCCCTTTCATTTCTTACTTTTATCGCATTGTCAAATTTTGATGTAGGTAAACTTCCTCCACTTCCTCTTCTTGCTAAACCAACAGCAACACCTACCCCGGTGCCTCCCACCCCAACACCAACAATCAGTGTCAATAAAAAAGAATTAAAAATAAAAGTACTCAATGGATCAGGAATGAGAGGAAAAGCTACGGAAGTAAAAGATCTTTTAACCGAAAAAGGATACGGAGAAATATTGACCGGAAATGCTGATAATTTTGACTATGCTACCACTGAGATCCAAGTGAAAAAAGAAAAAAAACACATAGCTAATGCGATAAAAACAGACCTAAAAGAACAGGTGGAATCTCCAAAAGTAACAGATCTTGATGATGACGCTGCCTCCGACGCGGTCATAATATTTGGCTCCGATTTTAAATAATCAGCGGCTGATATCCTCCTTAATTTAAGGTATAATATATAGTTTTATGTTGATTGTTTCCTATGGAAAACAAAAAGGAAGCTTTGCAGGAAAAATTAGAAAAAATACTCGAAAAGGTGAATCTGCCGGAGAAAAAAGAATTATTGAACTCTCTTGAGGCAAAGACGTATGAGGGTAGTTTCTGGCAAAACGCAGAGGAGGCGTCGCAGACAATGAAGCGAATATCTGAGCTAAAAAAGGAGATTGATGATACTGAGATGATGCAATTACTATTTGAGGAAGGAGCTCTTGGAGATGCAGAAAAAATGATCAATACGTATGAGATACTTCTTTTTCTTTCAAGTCCCTATGACAAAGGAGACGCAATCTTTTCTATTCATGCCGGTCAGGGAGGCACAGAAGCGATGGATTGGGCCAATATGTTACTTCGTATGTACACAAGATTTTTTGAAAGGAAGAGTTGGAGCTATGAAGAGATTAACAGAGTCGAGGGTGATGAAGCAGGAATTAAAAGTATCACTATAAACGTCCACGGTTCATTTGCCTACGGATATCTGAAGGCAGAAGCCGGCACCCATCGGCTTGTCCGACAGTCTCCTTTTAATGCAGATAAACTGCGCCAAACATCGTTTGCATTGATAGAAGTATTACCATTTATCGAGGATAAAGACATTGTGATTAAAGAAGAAGATCTTGAATGGGAATTCTATCGTGCTGGTGGTCACGGCGGACAAAATGTGAATAAAGTAGCTACTGCCGTGCGATTGACCCACAAACCAACTGGTATTATAGCAACATGTCAGACTGAAAGACAACAGGGTCAAAATCGGGATAATGCACTGAAAATACTGCGCTCAAAATTATGGAAGATTGAACAGGAACAGAAACAAAGTACCCTTGAATCATTTAAGAAGGATAAGTTTGCTTCATGGGGTACTCAGATTCGATCGTATGTGCTGCATCCATATAAACTAGTTAAGGATCTTCGTACCGGGTATGAAGATTCACAGACAGAACGGGTGCTTGATGGCGACATAAACAAGTTTATTGAAGCGTATTTAAGACGGTAATGAGACCTCTTGCTTTTTTTTCAATCAGTTGTTAGCATAGATACTATGTCAAACGAAAATGTCATCCATTCACTTAATAACAATCTTCAGGAAAGATTAATGCCAAGTAAATTCTTCTTGCTGATTATCGTTGCGGCTCTTGTAGTTGGGCTAGGGGGAGGATTTCTGGTAAGTAGGCTTAAGAGTGCTGGCGAATTAAGTGCAAAAAAAGAACCGAAAGAAAAAGTAGCAGGAATTGCAGATAAAAAGACATTTCGGGATCAGGCAGAAGGATATTTAAAAGAAGGCGGCATTGATGGTGAAGGTAATTTCCATCTCCAACGACCTGGCGGTGCTTCACAAAATGTGTATCTCACTTCAACAACCGTCGATCTTTCGTTGTATGTGGGAAAAAAAGTTCGCGTCTGGGGAGAAACGTTTAATGCAGAAAAAGCAGGATGGCTTATGGATGTTGGTCTTGTTGAGTTACTGCAATGATTATATTTCAGAATGTTACTAAACAGTATCCTCTCGGCAATAATGCGTTAGAGAATGCTTCTTTTGAAATTGAAGATAACGAATTTGTTTTTTTAGTTGGACCATCCGGTGCCGGGAAAACGACAATCTTGAAACTACTCGTTCGTGATACAGTTCCTTCATCAGGCACCATTTTTGTTGACGATCAGGAAGTTTCAAAGCGAAAATTTCATGATACTCAGCGGCTTCGTCGTAAAATAGGATTCGTATTCCAAGATTTTAAGATTATTCCGGAGAAGAATGTGTTTGAGAATGTTGCGATTAGTCTTGAGATAGTGAAAACCTCAAAAAAACAAGTCAAAAATGAAGTGCAAGAAGCATTAGCGCTCGTGAATCTCACCGATAAGGCGCGCGTGTTTCCTATTCAGCTTTCAGCAGGAGAATTACAACGTGTAGCAATAGCCAGAGCCATTGTCGGTAATCGCGATCTTATTTTAGCCGATGAACCTACCGGCAATCTTGACCCGAAAACTACCTGGGAGATCATGAGAATTTTTAAGAAACTTGAGGGCGAAAAAACAATCGTTGTAGCAACTCATAATACTGATATTGTCAATAGTCTGAAAAAAAGGGTAATAGCTCTGAAAGAAGGCAGAATTGTCGCTGATAAACGGAAAGGAGGATATGAGCTATGATTGAGATATTGATCTCAATGAGAAGAACTCCCTACCAATCGCTTGCTGCATTTCTCGTTTTATTTCTTACGTTGTTTTTATCGCTGGTCATACTATCATCGGTAAGTTTTCTCTACGGACTTTTGGGATATGTTGAGTCACGTCCTCAAGTAACCGTATATTTCAAGTCTGAAACTCCTGAAAATGAGGTTTTTAAGGTAAGAGACGAGCTTGTCTCTTCCGAAAAAGTCCTTTCAGCAAAATATGTTTCAAAAACTGAGGCGTTTAATATATATAGGGAATCAAATAAAGACAATCCGCTCCTTCTTGAAATGGTATCGTCTGACATTCTTCCACCATCATTGGAAATATATGCAAAAAAACCGAATTTTTTACCGGAGATCGCTGAGTTGGTAAAGAAGAATCCGTCGGTCGATGAAGTGAATTTTCAGAAGGTAATAATTGATCGCTTACTTACACTCACCACTATCCTTCGGAAAGCATCTCTGGTATTTTTTTCATTCCTTATGTTCACTGCTATTATTATTCTTATCACTATTATTCACTTTAAGGTAGCAATGAAAAAAGATGAAATTGAATTACTGAGATTATTGGGAGCAAGCGGGATGTATATTAAAAGACCATTTCTTTTGGAAGCTATTACTTTTGGCATTTTGTCAGCCGGGGGTGCATTTGCATTGTTTTCTGCAATACTCTTTTATCTCCATCCTTTCATCAGCTCGTATATTCGTGGCATCAATACACTTTCGATGAATATTTTTGACACATATCAAATAGCAGTTTGGCCCCTTAATCCAATATATCTAAGCATAATGTTTGGAGCAATACTACTTTTTGGCATAATTATTTCTTCTTTGGCAAGTCTGCTCGCAACGCAAAAATATATTAAGTAAAATGAAGGTATGCGCGCAGTTTCCTCTAGCTATTCTTTTTTAATCATACTGCTTCTTTTTCTCGTATCTCCCATTTTTCACATTCCGTTGCTCTCTCTTGAATGTAAACCAGGCTTTACCTACCAGAACCAGGAAGAATTGGAGCAGATAAAATCGCTGTGCGAACAGAAAGTTGGCGACCTTCGCAGTAAAGCAAATACATTGTCTTCGCAGATCCAATTTATGGATACCCAGATTTATCTCACGACCTTAAAGATACAGGTTACTGAACAGAAAATCGTTGACACACAAAAGGAAATTGAAGTCCTTACACAAAAAATCGACAATCTAGACAACTCATTAAATCGCCTGTCAAAAATACTGCTCGAGCGAATCGTCGAGGGATACAAAACACATCCGATATCTTTATTGAATCTATTTCTCGATAGTGATAATGCTAACGATTTTCTCAATAAGGTTAAATATCAAAAAACTACTCAGGACAATAATCAGAAACTTCTTATTCAAGTTCAGGAATCAAAATTAAATTTTGAGGAGCAGAAAAAAGTTCGTGAGGATAAAAAGGCAGAACTTGCCGCACTGAACGAAACATTAAACAATCAGAAATTAAGCCTCAATAATCAAAAAGCTGATAAACAACGGCTTCTTGAAGTAACCCGCAGTGATGAAGACACCTTTCAAAGATTGCTCGATGGAGCACAAAAACAACTCAGCGCATTCAAATCGTTCGTCCAATCAGCGGGTGGAGGTACCATAGCCGCCAACGGATTTGGTAGCGGTTCAGATGGTTGGTATTATTCTCAACGTGATGAGCGGTGGGCGGGCAAAACAATGGGGTATTCAAGCGATACTGTTTTAGAAGTCGGATGTCTGATTACTGATATTGCAATGGTGATGAAAAAGTATGGCATTGATATGACCCCACTTACCATCGCAGCAAACGCCAATTATTTTTTCTCCAATACAGCATATATGCTTCATCCCTCTAGTTTTAGCTGGCCAAACGGGCTTAGTTATGTGAATATTGCCGTCTCAGCTATCGATGAAGAAATCAAGAACGGAAGGCCAGTAATAGTTGGTCTTTACGCTGGGAAATATGGCACTCACTATGTGGTGCTAAAACAGATTGAAGGAAGCGACTACATCATGCATGATCCTTACTACGGGCCTGACAAGAAATTTTCAGACCACTATAGCAAAGGGTCGATCTTCGTTGCTGCTGTTTTCAAGTAACAATGTAGCATATAGTCCATTGCAAAATTATTTGCTAACCTCTACCGTATTAATGTGAGAATATTTTATGATTTTCTATTTGTAATAACTCTGATATTACTGTCCTTTCATGCAGCTACCACGCATGCTGCATTACGGCTAAATGAGATATATCCAGCTCCCCAATCGGGTAATTTCGAATGGGTTGAGTTATACAATGATGAATCCTCATCTGTGAAGATATCCGATTATACGCTCCTTGATCTTGCTGCTAATGCCATTTTGCTTCCCGGCACAACGGCGCCACCGTTTGGTATTATCGTTGCCACATCATCTGGTATATTAAACAACACTGGTGATACGGTCTTTCTGAAACATAACGGAGATACGGTTGATGTTGCTACTTATTCAGGCTCAATTACTGCAGATAAATCGTTTGCCCGTTGTCCTGATGGCACCGGATCTTGGGTTACCACAACAGTTATATCAAAATCGTCCTTAAATACCGGAGTTTGTTTATTAGTCTCACCAAGTCCAACGTCGAGTCCAACAGCAACTCTTTTTCCAACACCTACATTAGTACCATCATCAACTCCCACGAACACTCCAACGCTTGTTCCAACATCTACCATCTTGTCTGTCACGCCAACAATCCCACCAACGTCCACTCCGCCATCATATAGCAACATTATTATTTCCGAGGTTTTTCCGTATCCTGCAAATGGAGAATCTGAGTGGGTTGAGTTATATAATAACAATAACTTTCCCGTGTCGCTCACTCACTGGTATATAGATGATAATGAAAATAAAGGTTCTCAACCAAAAGTATTTTCAGGAGAAATTACTCCCTATGGTTATTTTGTTGTAGTACTCGAGTCATCGATATTTAATAACGATGCCGATATGGTGAGGTTATTAGATAATACACAGTTAGAAAAAGATAAAACGTCCTACGACAATGTTCCGCGCAGTATGTCATGGGGAAGAGTTTCAATAGAGGCTGCGGTATATTGTGTGCAATCCCCTTCTGGAAACCATCAAAACAGTTCATGCGTTCTCCCTTCAGCGAGCTCAACAACTCAGCCACCAGAAAGACCATCTTCCACAACTACGCCAGTAGCGAATATACCCCCCTCAGCCACAGGAGATCCTCAACGTATCTTGCAACCAATTACTTCAGATCGTATTAAAACATTACCTTTTTATGAAAGTGTTGCAAACGACATCCAACGGTTGAATAACGAATCGGCAGCGGTGTTAGGAACAGAAACGTCACGGTATCCGCGCTTACCGTCTTTGCAGTATCTTTCTCTCTTTTCTTTTTCTTTATCAGTAGTGTCAATATGTTCATTGGTACTGAAAATTAGACTAAATATTGTATAGTTATTGTATGAAGTCAGTTTACCGATGGTTTCGTGCATGGCTCCCCGTATTTCTCTGGATGATTGTGATTTATTACTTTTCATCGCGTCAAAGAGTAGCCATTAGTGACGTATTTACGATAAATTTTTTACTCTTTAAAACACTCCATGTCATCGAATATGCTGCACTTTACTTCTTATTGTTGAGAGGTTTTTATCTTACCGTATATCCGGATAAGCCTATCCAGATATATAGATATGCGTTTATAGTAGCGTTGCTCTACGCAGTTTCAGATGAAATACACCAAACATTCGTGCCAACCCGTGAAGGTAAGATATGGGACATAATGATTGATACGATAGGGATTGGTATTATGTATACTCTAATTAAGAAAAAATTCTCCCTGTTTAAAAAAATCGTATGAAACGCATCGGTATTTTTTTCCACCATTTTTTTACTCCCCATGAAGGAAACAATTTTAAGGCGCGCGTCTTCCATACCGATTTCCTTACCGCGTATCTTGTATTTGCGCTTCTTTTATCGTTAAGTGTTAAGCAGCTTACGATCAATGCTCCAAGCGTATTGAGTTTTGCAACCGATATTACGGTATCAAAACTTTTTGAGTTGACCAATCAAGAACGAACAAAAGCACATGTTGGATCACTTACTTATAATGAAAAATTAGCTGAAGCTGCGTATAAAAAAGCGCAGGATATGTTTAATAGAAATTACTGGGCGCACTACGGACCGAACGGTACTACACCGTGGGAGTTTCTGATGAGCTCCGGATATAACTATGAGTTTGCCGGCGAAAACCTTGCAAAAAACTTCCTCTTTAGTCAAGGGGTTGTGGATGCTTGGATGAAATCAAAATCTCACAAGGAAAATGTTCTCAGATCGGATTATTCTGAGGTTGGATTTGCCGTAACCAACGGTATCCTGAATGGCGAACAGACAACGCTCGTGGTGCAAATGTTTGGCAAACCTTCAACTTCTACTATTGTAAACCGCTATCCCCAGAAAAAGCAGCTTCCAACATCACATGAGGTATTGGCAGAGAAAACAACAAGGCCGGTTTTCACCGTGGCTCGATTCATGTATGGTACCAACATACTATTCGTTGCATTACTTCTGTTCGCCATAATCTTGGATATTTACTTTATCACCAAAATGAGAATACTGCGCATTGGGGGAAAAAGTTTTGCACATTTACTATTTTTAGGATTCATATTGATAGGATTATTAGTGCTTTCACGAGGAGCAATTTTGTAAATTTGTAAAAGAGCATGCAGCATTTTTTTCATCACATTCAGAAAGAGTTTTTGAAACATACATTTGATTATCTCCTTCTTATCACTGGTGGAGTATTGTTCCTTATCGGACTCAATATTTTTAATGGCGAGCGTCTTATGGAATATATTATTCTTCTCACATTTACTTCTTTGTACATTGTTTGGGGAATCTATCACCACATCATTGATGATACGCTTCATCTGCGTACTGTGATAGAATATATTCTTATCGGGTTTACTATTATTTTCCTCATGAAGGTGATCGTATTTCCCAACTAATATGAAAGGCATTATACTTGCGGGTGGTCTTGGAACAAGATTGTATCCACTCACGCATGCTACCAACAAACACCTTCTTCCTATCTACGACAAACCAATGATTTATTACCCAATTCAAACATTGGTGCGTGCCAACATCAAGGATATATTGGTAGTTGCATCAGGTCCTCACTCAGGACATTTTATTCATGTTCTCAAAAACGGGAAAGATTTTGGAATTTCACATCTAGAATATGCCTATCAGGAAAGACCGAATGGTGGTATTGCCGACGCGCTTGCTCTCGCCGAAGACTTTGCCGATGGTCAACCAATAGTGACAATACTTGGTGACAATACTACTGACGCCGATATAACTGAGACGGTAAAACATTTTATAGAAGGAGCGGTAGTATTTCTGAAAAAAGTACCCGATCCAAAACGATTTGGAGTACCTCGTTTTGATACCCAAGACGTCCAAAAGATTATCGAAATCATTGAGAAACCGAAAGATCCTCCTTCTGATTATGCCGTTACCGGAGTCTATATCTATGATCGAAATGTATTTAATTACATCAGACAATGTATTCCATCCGCTCGGGGAGAGCTAGAGATTACCGATGTTAACAACTTTTACATAAAAAATGGTACGCTCCAATGGTCTGAGCTAGATGGGTACTGGTTGGATGCTGGTACATTTGACACTTTGATTCTTGCAAATTTGTATTGGGCAAAAAAGAATAATTCGAAAATATTGAATGAATCGTGTAATATGTAATTATGGATAGCACACAACTCTTACTTACCATTGTACTGAGTCTTTCTACTTGTCTTTTAGTTGTTATCGGAATACAGCTCATCTTCATTCTTAGAGAATTTAGAGCAATCTTAAATAGGATTAATAAAATCATTGAGGGTTTTGAATCATTGGGTACCGGGCTCGATCATGGATTGTCTGAGATAGCTGGATTTATGAATGGTTTTAAAGCTCTCACTAAGATTATCAACATTGTGTCGCCGAAAAAAAATGAGGAACCAACATAACACCCCAACTAATTTTTGGTTTGGATTTGCCGTTGGCAGCATGAGCGCAATGATAACAACTTATTTACTTGCTACGAAACAGGGAAGAGAAACGCTTAAAAAGCTCATCGAACTCTCTGAAAATCTCGGTGAACGATCTCCTGAATTTGTATCACTGTTACAGAATGTTGCCGCAAGTTTAAGAAACAGGGGAGATCGTCAAACTGAAGCGCCTCCCTCTCTTCCATCCGCTTCGCAACCGCAATCAACTTACTCAAGTCTTTCCAGTGTTCTTGATAAGATAAGAGGAGCTACTCAGGGTACTCCGTCAGTAAAGAAATTTTTCACAAAAGATGGAATGTCCCGGGAACCAAATAGGGGTTGACAATGTTACCTCGCTGTAGTATAGTAATGAAGTTTTTCTGAAACACCTACTTTCGAGTAGGCTTTTTCTTGTTACCTGAAATTATCTCGCCAATCATACAAGATGAGCAAATTGAAATCATCACGCATCTCTCCAAAAGAAATCTTCATAGGGAGAGAGGAGCCCGACAACTTACGACTTGATTTAATTGAGGTACAGAAAGCATCTTGGAATAAATTTCTTACCAAAGATTTAAAAGATATCCTAAGGGAATTTTTTCCGATTGAAGACTATACCGGTAAAAAATTTACTCTTTATTTTGATGATCTGTACTATGGAGAACCTCGTTACTCGATTGATCTATGCGTTAAGAAGAAGTTGACGTTTGATACACCGGTATATCTTCGGTTACGACTGGTTAATAAAAAAACTGGATCTGAGAAAAAACAGGACGTATATTTTTTTAACGTTCCAAACATGACCGATAGAGGTACCTTTATCATTAATGGTATTGAACGAGCAATTATCAATCAAATTGTGAGATCTCCCGGCGTATATTTTACTGCAGAGATTGATAAAACCACAGGACTTACTCTCTATAATGCTGAAATTAGGCCATACATCGGAGCATGGATTGATTTTACTATTAATAAGCATGGTCTCTTAGAAACAAAAGTAAACAAAAAAAGAAAATTTCTTTCTTCGGTTTTCCTTCGTATCTTTGAGGGAGAAAACAATAACGAGCTTCTTCGACACTTCAAGGATGTAGATAAAGAACTTATTGATAAATACTTCCTGCCAACTTTGAAGAAAGACCGTACAAGAAATAGAGATGAAGCAGTTCTTGAATTTTACAGAAAGATAAAGCCGGGAGAACCCCTAATTCTTGAAAATGCACATAAAACATTGTCCACGATGTTTTTTGATCGCAGGCGCTATTCTTTGGCAGATATTGGAAGATATAAAATCAACAAGAAATTAAAATTACATCTTGAGATATCGAAAGAAAACCATCTTCTCACTAAGCAGGATATCATAGAAACCATTCAGTATCTCATGAATTTGACCCAAGGAAAAGGAAACTTTGACGATATCGATCATCTGGGAAACCGAAGACTGAGAACAGTTGGTGAGCTTATCGGCATGTACGGAGTACGGGTCGGAATGGTTCGTACAGAAAAAGAGATTAAAGAACGTATGAGTTTGGTTACGAGCGATACCAACCCTATCCCTTCTCAAATCATAAACTCGAAACCAATCATTATGGCAATTAACTCTTTTTATCGGACAAGTCAATTGTCTACGATAGTAGATCAAACTAACCCGCTTGCAGAACTTGACAATCTCCGAAGAATTACGGTGGGAGGCCCGGGCGGCATCGAGAAAGAACGCGCATCATTTTCTATTCGTGATATATCTTCTTCTCAATATGGGAGAATCGATCCCATTCGTTCGCCCGAAGGTCCCAACATTGGTGTCGTAACCTATATGGCGTTGTATTCACGAGTGAACCCGTATGGATTTCTTGAAACTCCCTACAGAAAAGTTATAAAGCAAAAGTACGGCTCATCGGTAAAAATGAAAGTCAGCGATGAGATTGTTTACCTGCAGGCTGACGATGAAGAACAATATTATATTACCTCTGCTCAAGTAACTATTGATGAAAAAGGATACATCACCGATCAAAATGTTGTTGCTCGTAACAAAGGTGAAATTATTGAAGTCTCTGTTGATAAAATTGATCTTATCGATTTCTCTCCCAGACAGGTTGTTGGCGCTGCAGCTGCGCTCATACCATTTTTACAAAACGATGATGCGAGCCGTGCCTTGATGGGTACTCATATGCAGTGTCAGGCAGTACCTTTGGTCAGACCAGAGGCGCCAGTAGTTGGAACCGGCATGGAGCAAAGTATCGCGACAGCACTCGGTAGAACCATTATTGCTCCCGAAGATGGAGTTGTTGATTACGTAGATGGTAAAAAGATTGTAGTAAAAGGGAAAAGCGGAAGAAAATATACCTACGGATTGGAACGATTTCTTAAGACTAATAAGGACGTTACGTTTGATCAAAGACCGCGGGTAGAACCAAATCAAAAGATAAAGAAAAATGACGTAATTATTGATGGTCCGGCAACCGAAGATGGCAAACTTGCTCTCGGAAAAAATCTTGTTATCGCCTATACTTCATTGAACGGACTTGGATACGAAGACGGATTTGTTATTTCGCAGCGGCTGGTAAAAGAGGACGTGCTCACTTCAATCACCGGAGAAGAGTTTATCGCTGATCTTGTTGATACTAAACTTGGCCCGGAAGAATTAACAAGGGATATTCCCAATGTACGTGAAGAGGTATTGCAGAATCTTGATAGAGAAGGTCTTGTAATCGTTGGCACGGAAGTAAAAAGTGGTGATATTTTGGTCGGAAAAGTGGCACCAAAAGGTGAGAGAGAGCTTACCGCAGAAGAACGGTTGTTACGTGCTATTTTTGGTGAAAAGGCAAAGGATGTAAAAGATACTTCACTGCGTATGCCGTACGGGAAGCGAGGCGTTGTAGTAAATATCGAAACCATTGATTCGAAAAAGGATCCGAATGAACTCGAACCATCGGTAATGAGAAGAATCATAGTTAATATCGCGCAACTTCGGAAAATATCAGTTGGGGATAAACTCGCAGGACGCCACGGCAATAAAGGTGTCATATCTCGTATTTTGCCTGAATGGGATATGCCACATCTTGAGGATGGAACACCAGTTGATATCATCATCTCGCCACTTTCTATACTTTCCCGTATGAACCTTGGTCAGTTGTTCGAAACACTGCTTGGTCTCATTGCACAGAAAAATACCATGCGAATTTCTGCACCAGTTTTTGAAAAAATGGAAGAAGACTTTATTCGAAATGAATTTAGAAAGCTTGGATTACCAGTTGATGGAAAAACAACGTTATATGATGGTCAAACAGGACAACCGTTTGAGCGCAAAGTGCTTGTGGGCATTGGTTACATTATGAAATTGATTCATATGGTGGAAGATAAATTCCATGCACGGTCTGTTGGTCCTTACTCTCTGGTGACTCAACAGCCTCTTGGTGGAAAATCTCAAATGGGAGGTCAGCGGTTTGGAGAGATGGAGGTCTGGGCTCTTGAATCTCACAGAGTCCCCTATGCGTTGCAGGAGATGCTTACGATAAAAAGTGATGATGTGCGAGGAAGAACGAAAGCGTTTGAATCAATTATTAAAGGACTCGATATCCCTCAATCGAGTGTACCAGAATCGTTCCACGTCCTTATCAAGGAATTGAATGCGCTTGGGTTATCAATTGATTTTTTGTAAGATATGGATGACGCAAATGTCGTAGAATTTAGTGGGTTAAAGATCAGGCTTGCCTCTCCTGAGGATATGATTAAATGGTCAAAAGGAGAGGTAACCAAACCGGAGACGATTAATTATCGTACCTTCCGCCCTGAAAAGGATGGACTCTTTGATGAAAGAATATTCGGTCCAACTAAAGACTATGAGTGTTACTGCGGAAAATACAAAAGAATACGGTACCGTGGCATTGTATGTGATCGCTGTGGAGTAGAGGTAACATCTTCTGTGGTACGACGCGAACGTATGGGTCATATCAAGCTTGCATCCCCCATTGCTCACATTTGGTATTTTAAAGGATCGTCCTCACCGCTGAGTATTATTCTCGATATTCCACCACAGACATTGGAGCGAATTATCTATTATGCTTTGTATCTTGTTACCGACGTTGATAAAGATAGTCAAAAACAGTCAGTGGCAGTATTAGAAGAAATGCGTTCGAAAACAACAAAAGAAGAAGAAGAAAAATATGAAAAGGCAAAAAAAGAGCTCCGCGATGATTTCATGGAACAACGGGAAGAGGTTAAAAAAAAGATAACCCACAAAGAACAACTAGAGATAGCACTTCAGGAACTCGATCTCAAAGAAAGAGAACAATCGAAAAGACTCTCGGATACATACGTTGAGCAAAAAGCGACGAGAGTGGCATTCCTTGAACGTATTATTAAGATAGTCAAAGCATTAAAACCAAATGAAACGGTGGAGGAAGACGATTATCTGTTTTTGAAAGACAAGGAGCTTGACGGTTTTACAACCGTAGGAATGGGTTCTGAAATCCTTTATGAGATTCTTTCTAATCTTGACTTGAAGCAGATATATTCTGAAACACTCAATGATCTCTCTAAAACGAAAGGTGAGAGGCGTAACAAACTCCTCAAGAAAGCACGTACCATTGAATCATTTATGAAAAGCGGTATTCAACCAGTATGGATGCTTCTTACGGTGCTTCCGGTCATACCCCCCGATCTGCGCCCTGTCGTACAGCTCCCTGGTGGTAAGTTTGCCACCTCCGACTTAAACGATCTCTATCGGCGTGTTATAAATAGAAACATTAGGTTAAAACAACTTATAGATCTTGGTGCGCCTGAGATTATTCTTCGCAATGAAAAACGCATGTTACAAGAAGCAGTAGATTCTTTGATTGATTTACAAAAATCACGAGGAAGAACTCGCGCACAGGCAGGTACCACAACAAAAGCACTGAAATCATTATCTGATATTCTACGAGGAAAACAGGGGAGATTCCGACAGAACTTATTAGGAAAACGGGTAGATTATTCAGGAAGGTCAACCATTATTGTCGGACCGGAACTTAAAATTGATCAATGTGGAATTCCTGAAGAGATGGCAATAGAACTTTTTAAGCCGCACTTACTGCACGAAATTATTGTGCGAGGACTGGCACCTAATATTAAAAGTGCAAAAAACTTTCTGGAACAGAAAGAGTCAGTGGTATATGATATTCTTGAAGAGATTATCAAAAATCATCCGGTACTCTTGAATCGTGCTCCAACGCTTCATAAACTATCTATTCTTGGATTTTATCCTGTTTTAACAGATTCCTATGCTATAAAACTCCATCCTACTGTATGTGCTGGGTACAACGCTGATTTTGATGGTGACGCTATGGGAGTATTTCTCCCTCTTTCAAAAAATGCTATTGATGAGGTGCAAAATAGAATGTTGCCTTACCACAATCTCCTCAAACCAGCCGACGGTACTCCTATTGTGATACCAAATAAAGAGATGGCATTGGGAGTGTACTACCTTACTACCATTGATCATCAATACCATAATGTTCCCAATGAAAAACTGAAATGGTTCAGTGATATCAATGAAGCAATAAGCCTGTATCATCTTGGTAGAATTCAGTTACGAGAGCCTTTACTAGTTAAAATAGACAACTCTGTTGTTAGAACCAGTGTTGGAAGAGTACTTTTTAACCAAGTGCTCCCGCAAGAACTTCGCTTTATTAATGAAGATGTGAAAGCAAGCGATATTAAAATAATCGTGGTGAACGCCATTAAGATATTCAATAACAACGAAACAGTAGGCGCAATTATTGACAACATTAAAGAAATTGGATTTTGGGGAGCAACGGTATCTGGAGGCTTGTCCGTTTCTATTTTCG
>CAZAJT010000002.1:4599-17573 GCA_964485585.1 uncultured Gammaproteobacteria bacterium | reverse complement strand
GATCAGATAGTGAAAGAAACTGAAAAAGAAATCCAAAAAATAGAAAAAAATTACAATCAGGGACTCTTGACGCTTGAAGAAAAAAGACGGTATACCAATAAATTATGGATAGAAACAACCGAAAAACTCGCTGATAAAACGTGGGAAGTAATCGATGAAGAAAATCCCGTAAAAATTATTATTAAATCGGGAGGAGCGCGTGCTTAGCGAGAACAATTAAAACAACTCTCGGCTATTAAAGGATTAGTGGTTGACCCATTAGGAAAGATCATCGAAGTACCGACGAAATCAAACTATCGGGAAGGTTTGTCCATATTTGAATATGTCATATCGGCCCGCGGTGCGCGAAAGGGGCTTACCGATTCCGCATTAAAAACTGCAGATGCAGGATACCTAACGAGACGTCTAGTGGATACTGCCCACGACATGATTGTCCGCAATGAAGATTGCCAAACAAAAGAGGGGCTTACGGTAAGTACAAAAGACGAACGCGGCGATAAGTTTATCGAGAGAATCCGGGGAAGATATTTGTTCGAAGCGATTTCAGATGAGAAAAAAACAACTATTTTACCTGCCAGCAGCCTCATTGGAGAAGATCAGGAAGAGTTAATAAAAAAACATACGGTTGAAAAAGTGGTGGTACGGTCGCCACTCTATTGTCAATCAAAATACGGAGTATGTCAAAAATGTTATGGTATTGACTTATCAACAAGCAAACTGGTTGAGATTGGAGTACCGGTTGGAGTAATAGCGGCACAATCAATTGGAGAACCCGGGACACAGTTGACTATGCGGGTACGCCATTTCGGTGGCATTGTCATTTCAGACGTTACGCAGGGATTGCCACGAGTAGAAGAATTGTTTGAAACACGTACGCCTAAGGTAGTTTCCCCTATTGCTGAGATCTCAGGTAAAATATCCATAAAAGAAGATACTGAGAAGGACATGTACCTTGTCAAAATCACTGCAATTGATAGTACTGGTGCTCAGGAGCAAGCATTTACTATTCCTATGTCGCAAACGTTGCGATTCAAGGATGGTGATACGATCATCTCTGGTACACCGCTTTCAGAAGGTCATCTTGATGTACATGACATTCTTGCGATTAAAGGACTTCGTGCGGCTCAGCAATACCTTGTGAACGAGATCCAGAAAGTATATGAATCTCAAGGTATTGCAATTCACGATAAACATTTCGAGATTATAGTAAGAAAAATGAGCGATAAGGTAATTATTGAGGATGAAGGTGATACATCATTTATCAAAGATGAGGTGGTGTCACGCGTTCGATTTGAAGAAGAAAATAAACGAGTGCTTGCGCAGGGCGGAAAACCAGCAATTGGGAAAGTATCGATTTTGGGTATTACAAGAGCCGCGATCTATACTGACTCGTGGCTCTCATCCGCATCCTTTGAACAAACAACCAATGTGCTCAGTACTGCCGCAACAAAAGGACAAGTAGATCACTTGTTAGGATTGAAAGAAAATGTTATAATTGGAAGACTTATTCCTGTTACAAAAGAATTAATAGATAAGTATTACAGTAGATTCCAAAGCAAATATGCCTACACTCAACCAGCTGATCAAAAAGAGGCGCTCGAGGAGAGTTAAAAAATCAAGAGCTGCTGCTCTGAAAACGAGCTTTAACGCTATTGGGAGAAAATATGTTGCAACTAACAATCCTATGAAACGAGGTGTCTGTACTGTGGTGCGTACTATGACGCCAAGAAAGCCAAATTCAGCGCTGCGAAAAGTTGCAAGAGTGAGACTTTCGAATAAAATGGAGGTTACTGCATATATTCAGGGAATAGGACATAATTTAGCAGAACACTCTATCGTACTGGTGCGGGGTGGTCGGGTGAAAGATTTGCCAGGGGTAAAGTATCATATTGTACGAGGGAAGTTTGATACCGCGGGAGTCGTAAAGAGAAGCACCTCGCGATCAAAGTACGGAACGAAATATGCCAAGACATCAGTATAAGAAACGAACAGTTCAACCCGATCCACTCTATAACAGCTTCGAAGTGAGCAAATTGATCAACTATGTGATCAAAGATGGTAAAAAAAGTACTACTGAGAAAATAATTTATGGCGTACTTGATGAAGTAAAGAAAACTGAGGATCCGGTGAGATTATTGCATCGTGCAATTAGCCATGTTGCGCCCAACTTTGAGGTAAGACCACGAAGACTGGGAGGAGCTTCGTATTTAGTGCCTACAGAGGTAAGGAAAGAGCGTAAATTATATTTAGCACTGCATTGGATTATCGACGCAGCGCAAGCACGATCTCAAAAAGAGTATAGAACATTCCAAAAGAAGTTGTTTGCCGAACTCATTGACGCGTCCAAAAATCAGGGGCAGGCAGTAAACAAACGTCTTCAAACTGAGAAGCTTGCTGAAGCAAATAAAGCATTCGCTCACCTTAAGTGGTAACCTTCGGTATAATCTAATATGGCGCAGAATATAATCACAAAAAATAGGATAGTGACGCTTGATAAAATCCGCAATGTCGGTATTATTGCTCATATTGATTCGGGAAAGACTACTACGACTGAGAGAATACTTTTTTACACTGGCAAGAGCTATAAATTAGGAGACATTGATGCGGGAACCACTCAGATGGATTGGATGCCGCAGGAGCGAGAACGTGGCATTACCATTGTCTCAGCCGCAACTACAACATTTTGGAAAGGAATACGGATTAACATTATTGATACTCCAGGACATGTAGATTTTACGGCCGAGGTGGAGCGATCTCTTCGTGTTTTAGATGGCGGAGTAGTGGTATTTGATGCTGAGGAAGGAGTGCAGAGTCAATCAGAAACAGTATGGAGACAAGCTGACAAATATCGAGTTCCTCGCATCTGTTTTATTAATAAGATGGATAAGCTGGGAGCTGATTTTGACGGCACCGTAAAAGAGATTGAAGAGCGTCTTGGTGCAAAACCGATTGTAATGATGTATCCTATCGGTAAAGAGCAGGAATTTGAAGGCGTCATTGATCTTTTACAAATGAAAGCATTCATTTGGGACAAAGATCCTCAAGGCTCAGAATTTACCATAACTGATGATATACCTGAAAATCTCAAAACCAAGGTATCTGAGATGCGTGCAAAACTCATAGAGCATGTTGCTGAAACAGATGATTCCTTGTTAAATAAATATTTAAATGGCGAAGATATCGCCGTGGATCAACTCAAAATGGCACTACGAAAGGCTGTTATCGGATATAAGGTTGTCCCGATCTACTGTGGCACATCCCTTCGTAATAAAGGAGTGCAACCAGTACTTGATGCTATTATTGACTATCTTCCCTCCCCGCAAGACTTAAAAGAAATAAAGGGAGTTAATCCAAAAACCAACGGAGAAGAAGTCAGATCGCTTACTGAAAACGAAAAATTCTCAGCTTTGGCATTTAAAATTCAACTTGATCCTCACGTGGGGAAAATCACCTATACGAGAATTTACTCAGGTACCCTACAATCAGGATCATATGTTTATAATGTAAACTCAGGCAGACAGGAACGGGTAAGCAGAATTCTTCTCATGCATGCAAATCAGAGAGAGGAGATCGATAAGGCGTTTGCCGGAGAAATTATCGCGCTGGTTGGACCAAGAGACACCAAAACCGGAGACACGCTCGCAGCGCAAGACTCTCCTATTCTTCTGGAACAAATCATATTCCCTGAGCCAGTAATATCACTCGCTATCGAACCGAAGACTAAAGCAGATCAGGAAAAACTTTCCTTCACCTTGCAACGATTATCAGAGGAAGATCCGACATTTAAAGTGAAGATCAACCATGAGACCGGACAGACCATTATGTCTGGTATGGGAGAGCTTCATCTGGAAATTCTTGTTGATCGAATGAAACGTGAAATGGGAATGGATGTCCATGTGGGTAAACCGCAGGTTGCCTACAAAGAAACGATTACAAGATCAATTGAGCAAGAAGCAAAATACATCAAGCAGACGGGTGGCCATGGACAATATGGTCATTGTGTCATAGTGCTTGATCCTCTTTCCCGTGGTGAGGGATTTAAGTTTGTGAATAAGATTAGAGGTGGCTCGATTCCTTCCGAATTTATTCCCTCTATAGAAAAAGGCGTAGTCAACGCATTGGAAAAGGGGGTACTTCTCGGTTATCCGTTGGTTGATCTTCAAGCGACATTGATCGATGGAAGCTATCATGAGGTAGATTCTTCAGATATTGCATTTCAGATTGCTGGATCTATGGCATTGCAGGATGGGGCGAAGAAAGCAGGGCTTACCCTTCTTGAACCCATCATGAAACTTGAGGTAACAGTGCCGGAACAATTTATGGGGGTAACAATCGGCGATATCTCAAGTAAAAGAGGGAAGATATTAGGTACTGAAACCCGTGGAAAATCAGTAAGCATCAAAGCGTATGCGCCGCTTGCAGAATTGTCTGGATATGTGACAACGCTTCGATCGCTTACCGAAGGAAGAGGGTTGACATATATGGAACCTTCCCATTATGAAGAAGTTCCCCAGCAAATCATCCAGTCGATGATACAGAAGTAAACAGGATAGGTAATGTTAAGCTACTTTTTTTCATAATACCGTATTACGGTAGCAATCTGAGAGTTTGGAATGTATATTTGGTTGTTGTTTTTATCTTTGAGAATAGTGAGTCGCAGAGTCACCCGCACCACCGTACCCTCAACGTTTGCAATCTTTACCTTATCGCCAACGCTAAACTGATCTTCAATAAGGATAAAGAATCCCGAGATAATATCCTTTACCAATGTCTGGGCGCCAAAAGAAATAGCAAGACCGGCGAGTCCTGCGCCGGTGAGAAGCGGTATGATGTTAATGTCCCAATGCGAAAGAATAATGAGGATTGCAATTGAAAACAATGCTATATCAATAACACTGTAGAAAAGCGATGTGACGGTACGAATTCTCTGATTCACTCTCTCAAAAAAAACACTCGCACTTTTTTTAATAAAAAAAGAAACACAATAAGTAACGATTAGAACAGCTATAGAGAATACAATGTTACCAAACTGGTCTTCAGGGATAGCGCTAAACATATAGGGTAATTATAGCAAAGAATCCTATTGACAAAGTGAACGAGTGTTCACTATTATAGAGTTATGTTTCAGGTTCGCTCTTGGCCTTCTGCAATTCTTCATCTTGATGGCGATGCATTTTTTGCTTCTGTCGTACAGGCAGTGAATCCTGCACTGCGGGGTAAACCAGTAGTAACAGGATCGGAGCGCGGTATTGCAACTGCCATATCGTACGAAGCCAAACAATATGGTATCACCCGAGGGATGACTGGCTGGGAAATCAAGAAACGTTGTCCCCAATGTATTTTTGTAAACTCCGACTACGAAACATATGAAATCTTCTCGCAAAAAATGTTTTCTATTCTTCGAAGGTACACCCCATATGTTGAAGAATACTCTGTTGATGAGGGGTTTGCCGATATAACTGGGATGTGCAGGCCACTCAATAAAACATATGAACAAATTGGCAGATCAGTCCGATCACACATCGAATCATCATTGGGAATAACCGTTTCCGTTGGTATATCAATTACCAAATCATTGGCAAAATTAGCCTCTTCCTATTGCAAACCATCGGGATTCACCATGATCGAAGGAAAAAGCATACAGAACCTGTTACCACATATTCCAATAAGAGATGTTTGGGGTATTGGACATAATACCACAGCATATTTGTACAAATTAGGTATTCGAACTGCTTTTGACTTCGCAACGAAGCCGGAAGAATTTATTACAAGCCGACTCAGCAAACCATTCCATGAGATATGGAGAGAACTTCGGGGCGAAAAAGTATATGAATTAAACACAGGAGGGAAAACATCTTATCAAGGCATTTCAGATACCGGTACATTTCGACCTCCAACAAATAGTAAAGATATTCTCTGGGCAAAATTACTCATTCATATTGAAGAAGCATTTGAAAAGGCACGACGATACAAATATTCAGTAGGAAGAATAACAATATTTTTAAAAACGCAGCAGTTTGTCTTTCATACAAAAGAAATAAAACTGCAGGAAAAAATCAGGTATCCCTACCTTATTCGAGAAGAGCTGCGAAAAGCGTTTGCGCAAATACAGAGAAGCGGTGTTCTCTATCGCGCAACCGGCTGCCACATTAGTGATTTTGAAGAACAAACAACGACGCAACCTTCTTTGTTCACGAATACGGGGATAGAAGAGAAAATCAAGAAAATCTATCCATTGTATGAAAAAAAGAAGATACATTTCGGAAGCTCATTATTTGACAGACGAAATGTTGAAAAAGATGAATTGAGAAAATTAAATCTCCCCGTACTTTCGTTAAAGGATATGTTATGAAGATTTCAGGAGTGGACAGTTTGTGTGTTTATGGGGACGAGCTGGGCAGTACTGACGACCATACAATATCAACCGTAGCGAAAAATCAGTCCATTCATCTTGGGGAAGAATTTCCATTAAATCTTTTTCAATTTTAACCGGATCGTCATAGTCGGTAAGTCCATACAATTTTGCCAACCGTTTTACATGGGTATCTACCACGACTCCTTCATTTTTATGAAATGCTACTCCTAGTAGAACATTTGCGGTTTTTCGCGCCACTCCTGGTAAGGTCAACAACTCTTCCATACTATCAGGAACGTTTCCATGAAACTTCTCCTCAATTATTTTTGCCGCAGCAATAATATTTTTAGCTTTATTGGTGTGGAAGTTGACCGAACGGATATCCTGATCAAATTCATCGACAGAAGCGTTTGCATAATCGTCCACCGTTTTATATTTTCTAAAGAGGGTTGTCGTAACCCTGTTAACCAGTTTATCAGTCGTTTGAGCGGATAGAATCGTGGCAACAAGTAGCTGCCACGGGTTAGAATGGTTTAACGCGCATTTCGCATCAGGAAATAATTTTTTTAGCTCACGAACCACCTTCTTAGCTCGCTTTTTCCTCTCTTGAAGATTTTGCATACTATTTTATACTAAATTCTCCATTTTTTTCAATGACAAACCCTTCTTTCATTAAGGTTGTAAGAGTATGGTTCAGTCTGTTATCACCAAACAACCTTTCTAGTCTTTTTTTATGAGCACTTTTTACTTCCAGTAAATATGAAATAATTCTTCCACGCAACTGTCGATTTGATCCTTCAAATTTTGACTGAACAGTATAGTGCGTGCTTTTTCTATTAGGGTTGGATATGGTTTTCGCAAGCATAGCACCATAATCCATCAGTGCCCAGTACCATTCTCTTGGATTGTTTCTGTCTAATGTTTTTTCAACGATTTTCATTATTTCCTTATCGCGCACGCTCTTTTTATCTGGAAAAAAGAAATAGATAAATACTCGTCGCGTATTAGTTTCAATGAAGGGGATCGGTTTGTTGAACGCATAGGTGATAACAGCGCTCGCTGTAGCATGACCGATACCGGGCAGTGTCTCCAACACGTTTAGGTCATCTGGCAATATGCCATTATATTTTTCAACAACGATTTTCGCTAATTGTTTTAGATAGAGCGCTCGCCGATTGTATCCAGTTCCTTTCCAAACTTGGAGCACATCCGAAAGGTTTGCTTTTGCAAGACTTTCAAAATCAGGAAACGTCTTTATAAATATTGGATATTTCTGTAGAATCCGCGAAACCTGTGTTTGCTGCAGCATCACCTCTGAGATCAGTATTTTATATGGATCTGTTGTTTTCCTCCACGGAAGATCGCGCTGATGCTGGTAGTAGTAATCCCAGATTGTTTTTTTACAGAACTGCACGTTATCCCTCATTTTTGGTAAATTGTCCTGTTTCTTTTGCCTTGGTAAATAGGTAGGTGAATACCCCTATGGAGGTACACAGATAGAGTATATTGAGAATAAATGCAGAGGCGATTAGATCCCACGGTGTTGTTGAGTCAACGAGTGCTTTTCGTGCTCCTTCAAATACATAGGTAATGGGAATAGCACGTGAAATGGTTTGGAAAAATGAAGGAAGTACCGACACCGGATAAAATACTGCACCCAGTGGCTGGAATAAGATGATGAAACTCCAGGTAAAAACTTGTATTCTGGTACCAAAACGCAGCACCAAACCAACAAGAAACAATCCAATTGCCCATGCAAACATTGTTAGATTGATTGAAAATAATAAGAGGCTGATAAAATTTACTTTATATACATTAAACTGGAAGAAATAGAGATAGAGAGATGAAATCATTAAAAAAACAATACCTGCTTTTATAACACCAGAGATCATAAGGGCGAAAGTCATTTCTTTAAAAGAAAGCGGAGTGATGAATAGATTGATAAGATTCCTTGCCCATATATTCCACATGATTCCATTGGTTACCGTAACCTGCATGATACGGGTCACTTCCCAAAACACAATACCAAGAATTAAATACTGCACCCGAAATGAGTGTACCTCTCCCAACAAATAGATAGATATATACCCGTATACAAATGTTGTAATAAGGGGAGTATAAAATGTCTCAATGAGTTCCTCGAGATTTCGTTTTACGGTAAAAAACTCTAGTAGTAGTATTGCTAATATTCTCTCAAGCGACATGTTTTTCTGAACGGGCAATTTGTAAAAAAACATCCTCAAGATCTGGTTTCTTTACTTCAATATCAGTAACCCAAATAGTGAGCTTGCTCATCGCATAGATAACTTTTGGAATATACTTTTCTTCAATATCAATATCCACCATATAGTCATTAATAAAATAAAAACGGTGATTATGTTCAACGAGGTAAGCGCCGATCGCATGCTTGTCGCCCTGAAATGTAAGAATTAACTTTGCATTTGGGATACGCTTCGTAAGCTCAAGAGGAGTATCGTGGGCAACAATGCGACCATGGTCAAGAATGATAACATCATCACAGATGCGTGCCACCTCATCCATATTATGACTGGTATAAAGCAAGGTTAATCCTCTCTCTTTCTTCATCCGTTCTATAACGGTTAGTATTCGATCTGCTATATCAGGATCAAGTGATGCTGTCGGCTCATCCATAAGAACGAGTTCAGGGTCATTCAGGAGGGATTTTACAAGATTAACCCGCGATTTCTGACCTGCTGACAAAGAACCATGGGGTCTGTATAAGAGATCTGTTGCGTTAAGTTGCTCAGCAAGGTTTTCTATCTTCTGCTGCGGTTTTTTAATACGGTATAACTTTGCAAATACTAGTAAATTCTCCACGACGGTTAATCGCCATTGCATCGAAGCATAGGCTGATGTGTAGTTAATACGATCTAGAATCTCCTGTCGGTGTTCCCGTAAATTTTTCCCAAAGTATGTAATACTTCCTGCTGTTGGCAACATAATACCAAGCAATATGTGAATCGTAGTGGTTTTTCCTGCACCATTCGGTCCTAAAAAACCGATAACTTTTCCTTGTGGAATGACGAATGAGACATCATCAACTGCACGGAAGGAATTAAATTCTTTCACCAAATGTTTTACTTCAAGAATAGTATCCGCCATGAAAAAAATTATATCCTACTTCATAGAAGAATTGCCGACGATTATCGGTACAAAAGAAGACCTACCACGATGAACAAATCTATCGCGAATAACATTGAATTTGCTAAGACGAGCGGCTTTTCTTTATGGAGCAAGCCATACACAAGCCAAAAGAAGGATACTAAGGTATACGTAGTCCACGTTGACATTGAAACATTTGCTGCCTGTTTATTTTTCCAGACTTCAAGTAATTGGGGCAGAGTCATGATGGGAGCTATTATCGCGATAAGATAGATAAAACTACTCAGAAGTCCCGCAATCGAGTTATTTTTCCGGAATACTTTTCTCCTTGCGTGTCTCGTAGAATAGAACATTGACATAAATCATCATAACAAAAAACCGAGGTTAATGGGAGGAGAGCTTAATCTCTCATGACATTTGCGACAACTGAATAACTTCTAATGGTGTTTTAAGCTCGAGAGAATTTTATAAGGATCTCTCGTTTTTCTCCATGGCAAATCACGTCGGTTTCTTTTGTAGTATTGTATGATTGTGCGGATAAATACTTGCGTACGATTTTTATCTGCAATCATAGAAAGTTATTATATAATTACCAGAATAGGTGAGCAATAATATTAACAAATGAAAAAGAAGAAACTTTATGGTAGACAAACAGAGCAAGCCCTGGAAAACTTTTCCATACCACTCCATACAGCCCAAAAGGAATTAATCTACGCCATAGTCGAGGTCAAAAAAGCGGCGGCGCTTACTCACGGAAAACTTGGTTTGATGGATAAAAAAATGGTCAAAGCTATCGTACAAGCATGTGATATTACATTGAAAGGCGCATACGATAACCAGTTTGTAACCATTGCTCTCCAGGGAGGGGCAGGTACCTCTATCAATATGAATGTCAATGAGGTAATTGCTCACCTGGCGAAGGTGCACCCTAATGATGACGTAAACATGTCGCAGTCAACGAATGATGTAGTTCCATCAGCTTTGAAAGTAGCGTGTCTGCGTTTATTGAAACCCATGCTGAAAAGCATAGAAAATCTTGTAGAAACATTCACGGATAAAGCGGACGAGTTTAGCAATGTGAAGAAGTTGGGAAGAACCCATATTCAAGATGCTTTACCAATGACTCTTGGCGAAGAACTGCAATCATACCGTGATATTATTAGTCGCAATAAACAGCGCATTGTAGAGGCGTCTCGTTATTTATATGAATTGAATCTTGGAGGGACAGCCATAGGAAATGGTATAAATGCGCCAGAACATTATGTTCAAACAATCTATGAAATTCTTCGCACCAATACTGGTTTGACTGTAAAACCGGCGAAAAACTTCATGTCGCACACCAGCAGTCAATCAGACTTTTGCTATCTGAGTTCTGTTATCACTATTTTTTGTCTTGATCTTTGTAAAATCGCAGCTGACATACGTTTTTTATCCAGTGGTCCACGCGGAGGAATTGGCGAAATTATTTTACAACCTTTACAGCCCGGATCATCAATCATGCCGGGAAAAGTAAATCCGGTAATTCCTGAAACAGTAAGTCAATTATTCCATTATGTCTATGGCAATAACATTACTATTCATGAAGCAGCGCGTGATTCACATCTCGAGCTTGCCATTATGTTCCCTATTCTCGCTGATTCCCTTATAAGTATGATCAAAGTCTCTACCGCGGTAATTGAACTGTTTGCTCAAAAATGTATCGCTATTCTTCAGGCTGATGAAAAACGATGCGAGGAATTACTCGAGAACTCAATGGTATACGCCACTCTCCTTGCCCCCCGATTTGGCTACGACCTAATGAGCGACATCGTGAAAGAGGCAGTCAGGAAAAACAAAACATTACGTGAGGTAGTTTTACAAAGAAAATTATTATCCGAAGATGAATTTAGTGAGACTATATCGAAACATTGAAGTCCCCTTTCGTTCGTTTGGCGGACTTTGTCTTGCCGAATCCCACCGTGGCGGGTGAAGGCGGAGGGTACAGGATTCGAACCTGTGAGGACTTTCGTCCACAAGTTTTCAAGACTTGCGCCATAAACCGCTCGGCCAACCCTCCTTCAATGAATGGAGGCGCGTGCCGGAGTTGAACCGGCGCATAGGTGTTTTGCAGACACCCGCGTTACCCCTTCGCCAACGCGCCAAATCTCCACCTAACATTATATCAAACCCAGTGCATCACTTACGGCCAAAATATGGTAAAATATACCCTAGCTATATTGTATGTTTTACGAAAGCCCAACGCATGGAAAAGTAGATCTTGCGGCGATGAAGAATCTTATCTCTCGCTACATGGCTCAGGATAAAAAAGCACGCTATGAAGTTATCGTAGGAAGCGATTCTCAGAAGACAAAGTCTGGTTCATACGACTTTGTGACTGCAATCATCATTCATCGTATTGGTTTTGGAGGAATCTACTTCTGGAAGCGTGATATTCTTAAGAGAAAAATTAGCCTAAAAGAACGGATTTACATGGAGGCAACAAGCTCGCTTGAAGCTTCCGAGGATTTCGTTTCCTTTTTTAAGCTCAACGGTATCGCGAAATATGATATTCAGATCCATGTTGATATCGGTCCCAACGGTGAGACAAGAGACATGATTCATGAGGTGAGCGGTATGATACGGGGAAATGGCTATGAAGTGCGCATTAAACCAGATTCTTTCGGCGCCTCGAAAGTTGCTGATAGATATACGTGAGTAGCCGATGGCTAATCAAGAAACTCCTTCATATTGTGTTCGTTAATAATAAACTGAGTTCCCTGACCGCTTACGATTTTGTATGCAGCTTTTCGCACAATGCCCTCGACAGTGCGCTCGAGCGTACGGATTCCTGCGTCAAATCCCAAGGGACGTGCAATCTTTGTCCACATTGCATCATCGATAACTACTTGTTGGGAAGTTAAACCCACGTCGCGTAGCAACCTCGGAAGCACAAAATTTTTTGCTATCGCAATTTTTTCTTCATCAGTGTATGAGGGCATTTGTATCACTTCAAGTCGATCCATGACCGCAGTTGATATGGTATTGGTATTGTTTGCCGTTGCAATAAAGAGTACTTCAGAAAGGTCAAACGGATAATCAATAAAGTAATCGGTAAAATTTTGATTCTGCCCGAGATCCAACAATTCAATGAGTACTCCCATGATAGCCGCTCGTGATTCCGGAGTAATGCGGTCAAGTTCGTCCAGAAGAATGACAGGATTTCTTGTACCGGCTCTCCGAAGAGCCCGGATGATCATTCCCGGCTCTGCTTCCGGTGAAGTTTTTGATTGACCCCGCAGATCAAGCGCTGATGAGAGGCCGCCAAAGGGAATGCGTATGAATTTCCTGCCCAGCGCTTCGGCGCGGCGAGGGTGAGCGACACCTCGCGCACCGCCTCGATGGTGTTGTCGTAGACGATCTGGACGTTGGTCAACGCGAGCATGTCGTTCCGTGCGTGCTGGGCTTCAACTGCCGGCGAACTTGCGGAAGTCGGGCTTGCGCTTCTCGAGGAAGGCGC
>CAZAJT010000002.1:0-4589 GCA_964485585.1 uncultured Gammaproteobacteria bacterium | reverse complement strand
TTCCTGCCCAGCGCTTCGGCGACTGAAGAAGCAAAAGTAGTTTTACCGGTGCCAACCAGACCTACAAAAAATAAGGAAGGAGCATGAAATATCGTAGACTGAAGTTGCCTCCTTTGTACTATCAAGACAGACAAATATTCGAGCACCCGGGTTTTTATTTTCTCCAGGCCAAAATGATTTTTATCCAGTACCTGTTTTGCCTTGGTAATATCCAACACATCTTGTGTTTTCATGCTCCACGGTAAACTCGCAATCCAGTCAATGTATTTAGTAGTAATATCGAGTTGCGAAAGATTTCCCCCATACTTAAATCCGAGTGCTATGCGCTCGATCTGCTGCTGTGCTTTTTCCATCAAATTAGCAGGGAGCTGGGTCTGTTGCAAACGAACCTTTAGCCTTTCTATTTCTGATAAAGTTGATTGGTTATCCATGGAATTAGCAGTATAACTAACCTCTTGACAAAATCAAAAGGATTTATTATGATAAGTGAAAATTGGCACAGTTAATTTTCAGTTTATAAGTTTTATTGATAAATATCTATGGCAAAAAAAAGTCACAATATTCAACCTCTCTTTGCTTATGTACTAGTTCGTCCTGTAGAACAGGAACAAAAAACTCCCTCGGGTATCGTACTTCCCGATACTGCAAAAGAAAAACCGCAGATCGGTGAGATTATGGCTATTGGGCCAGGGGGATTCAATGAGGACGGCGAAAAGATGCCAGTGATTGTGAAGGTCGGGCAGAAAGTGCTCTATAAAAAATGGGGAGGAAATGAAGTAAAAGTTGACGGTGAAGAATGGTTGCTTATCGAGCAGAAAGATATTATGGCTGTTGTTAGTAGTTGATTATTAAAAGTTATCATTAAAAAAATATGGCAAAACAAATAAAATTCGGAGAGGATGCAAGAACAAAGCTTGCACGAGGGGTTAATATATTAGCGAAAGCAGTTGTCACAACCTTAGGACCTCGTGGTCGAAACGTTGCGCTTGAGCGCAAATGGGGTGGTCCAACTGTTATTCACGACGGGGTATCTGTTGCAAAAGAGATTGAGCTCGAGGATCCTTATGAAAATATGGGTGCGCAGCTGGTAAAGGAGGCTGCTTCAAAAACAAACGACGTAGCCGGGGATGGTACTACGACATCAACTCTTTTGGCTCAAGCTATGGTTAATCTTGGTCTTCGTAATGTGACCGCGGGAGCAAATCCCATGATTCTTAAAAAAGGTATAGAACTTGCTGTTGGCGAAGTAGTAGCTCAGATCAGGAAGATGGCAAAGACCATACCTATTTCCGATCAGGGAGCGATTACTCAAGTTGCAACCATTTCAGCAGCAAATGAAGAGATAGGAACCCTTATCGCCGAAGCGATCAAGAAAGTAGGAAAAGACGGTATTGTCACGGTAGAAGAAGGTAAAGGACTACAGCTTGAAATTGAGTATAAGGAAGGTATGGAGTTTGATCGCGGATACGCTTCTCCTTACTTTGTAACCAATCCGGATAAAATGGAAGCGGAAGTAGAAGATTCATATTTATTGATAACCGATAAAAAAATAACTGCTGTTTCAGATCTTCTTCCGTTCCTAGAAAAATTTGTAAAGATATCCAAAAACCTTGTCATTATCGCAGATGAGGTTGAAGGCGAAGCTTTAGCGACTCTTGTGGTTAACAAACTGCGCGGCACCTTTAACGCGCTTGTCGTAAAAGCGCCGGGATTTGGCGATCGGAGAAAAGCGATGCTTGAAGATATCGCGATGCTTACTGGCGGTACCGTAATTTCTGAAGACCTCGGAAAAAAACTTGAAAATGTTGAGGTGGAAGACTGTGGAAGAGCTGATAAAGTATGGGCTGATAAAGAAAACTGCCGAATTATTGGCGGTAAAGGGAAAAATACCCAGATTAAAGCTCGTATCGCACAGATAAGGAGAGAAATTGATGCGACAACCTCAGAATTTGATAAAGAAAATCTGCAAAAAAGACTGGCAAAGCTTTCCGGCGGCGTCGCGGTCATCAATGTTGGTGCTGCAACAGAGGTTGAGATGAAGGAAAAAAAAGAGCGGGTCAATGACGCTGTCGCAGCGACAAAAGCCGCACTTGAAGAGGGTATTGTAGCGGGCGGCGGAGTGATGTTACTGCAGGCAAGAAAAACTCTACCCGCCTTGAAGAAAAAGATGTTTTTTGATGAAGAGAAAACCGGAGTAGAGACCGTATATCAGGCGCTCGCCGAGCCGGTACGCATGATTGCGACAAATGCGGGTGCGGATGCGGGGTGGGTGCTCCGGAAAATTGAAGACGCAACCGATAGCGATTATGGGTTTGATGCAATGACTCTTGAGTTCGGGTCAATGTATAAAAAGGGTGTTGTGGATCCGGCAAAAGTAGTGCGTTGTGCTCTTGAGAATGCTGCGTCGGTCGCGACAATGCTTCTGACGACCGAAGCGTTGATTGCCGATATCCCTGAACCAAAGAAAGACATGCCGGCAACCCCGCCAATGCCTGAGTATTAATGCATCCTATTTATGAAGGGGAGACTGTTTGCAGTAGAGGGCGGGACAGGGAGCGGAAAAAATACACTTCTTGATTGTATTGCGGTAAATGGCTATTATGTAATGCGTGGCGGTCCTTCACAGAATCATATTGAAAATAAACTGCTCAATAAAAAATCTCAGGAAATTCTTGGTGATGCGAAAATTAATATGATGCTAATGCTGGAATCTCCTGTTCTTTCGAAAGATGTCATTCAGCGATATATCAAAATAGTTCAGTCTCAACAGGAAGCAGCAATAAAACGAAAGAAAAAAGGATTGACTGTTTTCCTCAATAGATCAGTGCTTTCACTCATTGTGCATATTCGGCTAGTTTGTGAAAAATTCAAAGAGAATGAAGTATTGACAAACAATGTGAAAACAATATTAGAAGATGTTAAGAAGAATTACTTTCAAGTACTTGATGCCATTTTTCTCTTTGAAACACCAGTGCATGGAGTGACAAAAGAAGGAATCGCCGGCAAACACATTGAAGAATCAAAATATATTACAGAGTTAGTTCAAATCGCTCATACCTCATACGGTATACCAATACTTAGACTCAATGCGAACACAATGTCAGTAACTGAGGAGTTGGATGCGGTAGAACAGTTTATTGCATCTCTAGTCTTGCAATAATTCTTTGTGTATTCATCTGTTGCTCCGGAGTAAGATACTGCCTCGCAAATGTTCCTACATCGATCGCGTTTGATCGAGCTATTTCTTCATAGAGTCGGGCACTCAGGCGGATAGTTCGCTCAGGTTGCTTCGCATCCATCGCAAGCAGCCCAAAACGCCATTTAAATCCTTCCATGAGTTCTTGATTATCAACCGTTGACCAATGGTAATAGCCTCTTACATCAATCCCTCTTTGCACTGCCTCATGTAATGCAACAAGATGGGTAAGCATATATAACGCACGGTACTGATCTTCTTTATCAGCGATTCCATTTTCTGTAATAAGAATAGGTTTTTTGAATCTTTTGTTAAGGTGATAGAGCGCATCAAGAAAAAATTCAGGAGTACTGGGGTATCCCAAATCGCTTTCGACTCCTTCAGGCTTAAAGAACTGAGCGAATGGGAATCGCTCAATTAATCCCGGCGGTCGTACAGAAAATTGTAATCCCGGCTTAAACTTTACATGGTATCCGAAATAGTAATTAACACCGGTAAAGTCCATATGCTGAGCAGTCCTTTTCAGATAGTCAAGGTTGAAAAAATGATTATAAATACGGGTGATAATCTGATCGGCAGGAGAATGAGGATTTTTCGGCATAAGCCAGATAATGGCATTTGCACTGCCAATCTGTGCATCAGGGAGAGTTTTTTTGAGTTCCTCGTAAGCTACATTATTTGCACCAACAAGATTGTGATATACCTGCAGTGCAGCTTTCGGGTTTTGTTTTCCCGGTGGCCATGCGCCTGACGCATAACTTAACGTTATTGTCATTGTTGGTTCATTGATAGTAAGCCAATGAGGAACATCACCAAATTCATTTGCCAGTACTTTTGCGTATTCCCGAAAATGGGGGAGGTTATTCGATTCTTCCCATCCGCCTTGCTGTGCAAACCACGCAGGAAGCGTAAAGTGGTTAAGAGTAATGAGGGGAGCAATTCCCAGTTGATGAAGTTTGTTAACCATCCGACGATACCTTCCGATCGCTTCGTGGCTTACTGTGCGAGGTTCTGGCATGATGCGCGCCCATTCTATGCCAAATCGCTGGGCATTGAGACCCAACTGTGCCATCCGTTCGAAATCTGCCTCAGCCTGGTCTTCTGTCCACCAGTTCGGTCCAATTTCACCGGGAAGAAGCACTTGTCTTTCAGGATGATTCTGGATATATGCGTCCCAATCAGTTTTACGCACACGAGATGCATCGCCTTCAACCTGATATGCAGATGTTCCGCTTCCCCAGAGAAAACCTTGCGGAAACCGTCTGATGGCTCCATTTCGTTCCATAGTTAGATTGATGCGAGTATATCATGAGAAGACGACTTTTGCACTATGGACTAATTGTCAAAAGATTTTTTATAAACTATTTTCCAATCAAGCACATCTTGCTCTTTT
>CAZAJT010000001.1:73156-99678 GCA_964485585.1 uncultured Gammaproteobacteria bacterium | reverse complement strand
AAACCCACTGCGATCGAAATAGCTTTCTTTATGATCCCCCGCCTTGATATAGTATCCGCTTGATTATTCTCACTCATACCGTATTCATTGCTCAGTAATCTTCACAGAAGTGATTTTGACCGGACTTATTGGTTTTGATGATTCACCGTTTACGCTTGTTTCAACCGGAGCTTCTGCAATTTTGTCTACAATCTCTATACCATTAGTAACTTTCCCAAAGATGACATAATTCTTAGGAAGATCGTAGTCCTTATGCATAATAAAAAACTGGCTTCCATTGGTATGTGGTCCTGCATTTGCCATCGCGACAGTGCCTCGGGTATATTCTCCCTCAAATGGTTCGTCATCAAATTGGTATCCTGGTCCACCGCTTCCGGTACCGGTAGGATCACCTCCTTGAATCATAAAACCTTTGATCACTCTATGGAAAATAGTATCATTATAGAAGTTTTTTTTCGATAAGGTAACAAAATTACCTACTGTTTTAGGAGTCGTTTTTGTATTTAGCTCGACTACGATGTCGCCTTCGGATGTCTCAAGAATAGCGGTATATTTTTTATTTTGATTACTAATACTATTGAGTAATGATTTGTTCTCAGTATTGGGTATGGGATTTTTCGTTTGTAATCGTGACAGAACAAATAATCCTGCTCCAAAACATAACAAAATAATTATTGCAATGACAACTTCATTTTTCATAAAACATGCGGTGGTACACTATCCCGGCTAGCGCCCCACCTACGAATGGACCTATTAAATAAATTACAAGATGGGAAAGATGTGTTCCTATGTTTTTGATATCTGCAAATATTGTACCCAATGCAATTGCCGGATTATATACTCCGCCAGAAATAGGACCCCCGGCATAAGCTATCGCTATCAGTGTCGCTCCGATGGCTAATCCAAAGTAGTGGTTCCCCTCGGTAGCCTTTGCAGTAGTCACATGAAGAATAACGCTTGCTAAAATAAAGGTAAACATTATTTCGATGAGAATGGGGATAAAAATGTCTGTTGTCGCAGGAGCGGGAACAAACATTGATCCTTTTACTGCAAAGTAAACAATTGCAGCAAGCAATGCTCCAATAACCTGGAATAAGATATAGGTGACTACCTGGTGCGGTGTTATTTTCCTAGCGCGCAACATTACTGCAAGGGTGACTGCGGGATTATAGTGTGCTCCTGAGATATACCCACCCATATAGACCAGTGCCATAAGCACTGCTCCGATAGCAAGAGGATTACCGGTGAGAGCAACTACCAATGTCAGGAAGAATGTCCCTATAAATTCAATGCTATATTTTTTCATACGCCCTCTTTATTACCTTTTTTTCGAATAGCAAACTCAAGAACAATACGCAGTATTATAACCGCCAATCCAAAGAGAAAAAGCAGTATCCACTCATTCCATGCGTCTAGCTCCAATAGAACAAAGTGGACGATCGCAAAGATAAAACCAACGTAGCCAAACCGTAACACCAATCGCCATTTTTTTGGACCTAATTCGTGTATAACGAACTGATTCGAAGCAACAATCATAATAGCAAATATAAATAGCGCCAGCATCCCAAATAATGTAGGATAAAAGCTTGAACCTGCAGCGAGAGTAGCTAAGGGATCTCGCACTTTTGAACTCAGGCTCAAATAGCTTATCAAACCGTGGAGAAGTGCCGCAAGAAAGCCGACAATACCGATATGTTTTCTATAGACAATGTATTTATCGGCAAAATCCCAGAAATAGCAGATACCACTAAGCGCAAATGACAATCCTATAAGAATTATGCTCGTCCATGCAAAAGCACGATTTACCACTTGCAAGGACAATTCTCCCACCTGAAGGTATAGATATAAAAAAGTTCCCAAAAAGATTGCGCAGCCGAACCAAAAACTATCATACCATAATTTGTTTTCGCTTGGGATAGAAATCCTACCGATAATTTCATTAAATTTTTTTTCAAATACCATATCTGTCGTGATTACTATCACTTTAGTAAATAAAATTCATGAAGTCAACCCAAGCGTCAACGTAATTTCGATAACCATTGTTGACTATATGCTATAGACAAAACCGAAGAATTCATTTATTTTGTATACTATAATAGGTCTTTACTCAAATTATTAATTTACCTATAAATATGAAACAGAGCGATATCGAAACAAAAAGTGATCGTTGTCCAAAATGCGGCGCACCGTTGGGCGAAATTAGTGAAACGAAAACGGGGAAACAATTGCGACGTTGTTCAGCCGGCTCATGGAATTCGGAAACCCGCTCGGTTGACGGATGCGATTATGTAAAATGGCTCGCTCCCGAACCAAAGACGCTTGATGAAAAATGTCCAAAATGTGAAAGCCCTCTTTTACTTGTCGTTACAAAATTTGGCAAAAGAATGAAACGCTGCTCTACGAATAAATGGGATCCGCAAACGAAAACTGCATCGGGTTGTGACTACGTAGAATGGATCGGAGCGACGAAAGAAGAACTTGATGAGGTTTGCCCCGATTGTGGTGCGAAGCTCATACTTTATACTTCGTCCGCAGGAAAAAGCTTAAAAAAGTGTTCTACTAATAAGTGGGATCCGAATACTAAGGAATCCAGTGGGTGCGCCTATATCCAATGGCAGTAACTATTTTCACGCATGCGAACAAATCTGTTCTTGCTGCTCATAAATAGCACGGTGGGATTCATTGAGCTCGTTATCGGCTTACGGATACTGCTGAAATTATTGAGTATAAACCCTGGAGCACCATTCGTTTCATTGATATATGAAACCAGTCAACCGTTGCTCACTCCATTCCTCGGCCTGTTTTCTTCTAAACAATTGAGTGGTAGCTCCGTGATTGAGTTCTTTGCACTGTTCGGTTTCGTCGCGTATGCGTTTCTTGGTTATTTCCTTACCAAAGCAGCACGGAATTTAGAGTATTTAACCTTTCACCATCGGGATAAAAAATCTTGATTGTAGTAGAATATAGCTATGCAATTGCTGCGGAAAAAACACATTGCGTCCGCTTCTGAAAAAGCTTTATTTCTTTTTCTGATTGCTTTTGCCGCAGCGATAGGATACTTTTTTGGACGCGTTGAAAACGCACTTCAATTTAAACAATATGATGCAGAAACGCAACGTAAGCTTAAGATTCAAGAAGAGCAGATACAATTTTTGAGAAGCAGCACTTTATTCGGTACAACCCAAGAACTTTCACCGAGTCCGCAAACAACGCCTACTCCCACCCCTCCTCTTTCACAAAGTGAGGTAATAACGATCCCCACCCCTACAGCCTCACAAGAACTATGGGGCATAGCAAAACAAGTGGGAGAATCTACGTGGACCATGAGAATACAAATGGACGATCGTATGGCCACTCCTCAAGAAGTATATGAAGCGCTTAATGAATACAGGTATCGACAGGGTAAGGAAAAACTTACCTGGGACGATAGATTAGCTCGATTTGCGCAGTCGAGAGCTGAATACTTTACCAGTATTGGCACGCTCGATGAGCATAAAGGATTTGCTGAATATACGAAAGACATCGAAAATGTAAAAAAACTCGGTTTCTGGCATTTGGGAGAAAATTCGAGCTTTGGTTATCGATTATATGGAGTTCATCTCATAGAATGGGTGTATGCCGGAGATGATCCGCATGACTTAAATCAAATTAATAGCAGTTGGACACATGTAGGTATTGGGGTTAACGGCACTCAGTCTAATATTATTTTTGGAGGAAATCCCATGTAGGCTACCACCATGTGTTAGTTGACATACCGTCGGGTCCTCCGACAAATCGAGACTTTATCGATTCATTTCTTCGTCCAAAAATAAATCTTCGTTTTGCATAGGTTATATACAATTTTTCTTTGGCACGCGTTATCCCAACATAAAACAATCTTCTTTCTTCTTCAAGTTCATAAATATCATCAACAGACCGTGAATGGGGCAATATTCCTTCTTCGACACCGACAATAAATACATACGTAAACTCCAATCCTTTCGCCTGATGAAGGGTCATTAAGCGTACTCCCTGTTTACTTTTTTGTCGTTTTTCTCCTTCAAAGTATTCTGATTCTACGAGCGCAACTTGTTCGAGAAACTCTATAAGATTGGGAAAACTTACCGCAACCGATTTAAGCTCCTTAATGTTTTCTAAACGGGCATAATCCTCCTCATCTAGCGGATTATATATTTCAAGATACCCGGTTTTGAAAAAAATCTGCTCCATAAGATCTACGGTAGATGTTTCACGCACAACGTCTTTGAGATCTCTGTACAATATTTTAAAATTCTCCCATCTCTTTTTGCCGAGTTTTCTTATCCGGTCGGATGCAACTATGTCATCTGGATGCAATAATAAACGCAAATACGATAGCATATCTTTTATTTCGCGACGTTCATAAAATCGCGTACCACCCACAAGAGTATAAGGTATGCCGTAATGTAAGAAAGCCTCCTCCATGACCCGAGATTGCGCATTGGTACGATACAGTACCGCGAAATCGGGATAGTCATATCCTCGCTTCAACCGCTCAATTTCCCCCACCACAAAAAGTGCCTCATCATGCTCAGTATCGGCTTGATAAAAACTGATTTCTTCCCCTTTTGATTTTGTTGTATGCAATTGCAATACCGGATGCGTCTGGTTTTTTGATATTACTTCATATGCAAAATCGAGTATCGCTTGGGTTGATCGATAGTTTTGCTCCAGATTAAATACTTTAGCATCAGGAAAATCTTCCGTAAATTTTTCAAGATTTCTAAAATCTGCGCCTCTCCATGAATAAATACTTTGTGAAAAATCACCCACAACGGTGATGTTTTGATTTTTTGCGGCAAGAAGGCGAGCGAGTACGTATTGTGCATAATTGGTATCCTGAAACTCGTCAACGAGGATATGTCGATACATATCTTGATATATATCTAATACGTTCTCCTGTTTGATGAATAGCTCACACACCTTCATGATAAGATCGTCGAAATCAACTGCCATATTTCCTTCAAGCTCATGCTGATATTTTTCGTACACCTCTGCCGCCAACGACGCGCCATAGTCAGAAAACACGTCGAGGTACCTTTTTGGGGTAATGAGTTGATTTTTTGCAGCGCTGATTCGATGAAGGAAGTAAGATGGAGTATATCTCTTTGTATCTATTTTTTTCAAAACTACTTTCATAACGTCTTCTTGATCGTCATCGTTATATATACTGAATGTTCGATCGATACCAATGTGATGACCGTCTTTCCTCAACACGAGAGCGCAAAAAGAATGGAAAGTTCCTACATACCCCAGTTTGATCGTTTTTGCAATTGCGAGCGCTTTCCCAATACGTTCTTTCATTTCACCAGACGCTTTATTAGTAAAGGTGATCATAAGTATGTTGGTAGGATGAACCGTGTGGTTTTGTATCAGATTTACCACTTTATTTACCAGCACCCTGGTTTTGCCCGACCCTGCGCCTGCCAGAATGATAGAAGGACCGGAAATATGAAGTACCGCTTCTTTTTGTTTATCATTTAAATGCTTGAAAGAGATTAAATCCATAGTCTATAATACTACCATAAATGAAGTACATCGTTGCAAACTGGAAAGCTAATAAAACGATTTCCGAGGCACAAGAGTGGGTTCAATCATTTCTCCATTCCTATAAAATTAAAAGTGATCGTTCTATAGTAATTTGCCCACCATATCCACTCCTTGTTCCTATAGAGCAAAAAGTTAATCATATTCCAACAATTCGAATGGGCGCGCAGGATATATCAATGTTTCAAGAGGGGCCATATACTGGAGAAACTACTGCCTACACGCTGTCTTCCTTAGCGAAATTTGCTCTCATTGGACACAGTGAGAGAAGAAATCACTTTAACGAGACTGAGTCTACTATTGGGGAAAAAATTGCGAACGCGAAAAAATATGCTATCGAACCCATACTTTGTGTGAGAAATGAAAATGACCGTGTGTATGATGGTGTTCGGTTTGTTACCTATGAACCAGAGAGTGCAATTAGTACGGGCCCCATCGGGATGCATGAATCGGTTGACGCGGTTGTGAAGATGAAAGCTGCGTTACAGATTAAGAAAAACATGATGTATATTTATGGTGGAAATGTCAATGAGAACAATTGTATAAACTATCTTTCCAATGAGCACATCGATGGAGTAATGGTAGGAGCCGCTTCACTGAATCCTCATACATTTAGCTTTATTGTCAATAGTATATAAAACACTGTCCATGAAAAAGATCAAAATTGCTTTGATTATTATTTTGGCGCTGGGCAGTCTAATTGGTTATAGTGTAATAAAACCTTACTATGAGTTTTCCAAGAAAACATTAAATATCGACCCTATCACCATATTACTTTCAACGAATTCTGTAAAAAAAATTGACGGTACCGTAAACATTCTCATTCTTGGCATTCCTGGCGGATCACATGAAGGACCAAATCTTTCTGACTCAATTACCGTTGCTCATTACGATTTCAAAACAAACCATTTAACAACCATAGGTATACCAAGAGATATATGGAGCAACACATTACGCGATAAGATTAATACTGCCTATGCGTACGGAGAAGCAAAACAAGAAGATGGGGGTTTGAAACTTGCCAAAGCAGAAGTAGGAGCAATCTTAGGTATGCCTATTCAATATTCTGTTGTTATAAGCTTCACCAAATTTAAGGATCTTGTAGATTTCTTGGGTGGTATTGATGTAAGTGTTGAAAAATCATTCACTGATAAGGATTTCCCAATAGAAGGGAAAGAAAACGATAACTGCAATGGTGATCTAAAGTATAGATGTCGTTACGAAACCGTGGCATTCCGGGAAGGTCTCATCCACATGAATGGCGCAACAGCATTAAAATTTGTTCGGTCGCGTCACGCTGAAGGAGAAGAGGGAGGTGATTTCTCCAGAAGTGGAAGACAGCAGCTCGTTATAGCAGCACTCAAAAATAAAGTCATCGATATTGCAAAATCATATAATATTAAAAAGTTGGAAGATCTCTATCGGAAGGCAGATTCGCTCGTAAATCGTGACGTCACCAATCAAGAACTCGCGATGATAGTAAAAAGTTTTTTTTTAAAGAAAAACTATAAGCAGATAAATCTCTTTCTTCCGGAAGAATTGTTTCTCGTACCCAATTATATCGACTATGATGGGAAATATGTTCTTATACCAAAATCCGGTTCAATGAATAGCGTCTACAAGTACGTTGCCTGTTTTATTGAGAAAGAGGAGAAAAATGCCTGTGAGTACTTAATAGATGAGGGAAAAGAAGATTAATGAAAACGCAAAAAGAAATAAGATATGCGCCGGTTTAATCCAACCAACTTCGGGAAGATTCTGCGTTTGCGTGATAGTTACTGACGGAATAAGGGTAGGAGTAGACGCACTCTCTATTTTCGCTAAAACAATCTCTGTCGGGGTTGGAGTAGGAATAACACTAACACCAGACGCAGTTGTGGGGGTAATAGTTTGTGTAGGAGATGGTGACTGAGTAGGAGTAATCGTTGTTGTTGTGGACTGGATTGCCGGAAATGGGGTACTGGTTGGCGTTGCGACAGATTGCAGTGGAGTTGGGGTGGGTGTTGGCGTAGGACTTGGCACCGTGATATCTACAGTTCTTTTATAGGTTATACTTGATGCTTTTGTTTTCTTTATGGTAGTTGGTGTGGATTCGGATTCTTGCTTCAAAATCTGTGAAACATATATCGTCGTGATGAGTAAGAAAATAATTAATCCAAGAAGTCCAATAGTTTTCAATTTACTACCCATATTACTCACCGAGCCACCCATCCGCTGATGAGTGTAACTGCGCTTCAATTTTTAACTGAGCTGATCCGGTTGCTACAATACAATCCTTATAAAACACATTGTAGTTCTTGTTAAATTGAGTGGTAATATGATCAAGCGCCCAACTGGATTCATTTATTCGTATGCGAGCGCGATCGATAGCAACACCGGGAATCGTCTCTACCGCACACAATACGGCATCTCCTTGTTGTAGATCTGCTAATTCATAACTTTTCAATTCTTTCCAGTTCTTATCAAAAATCTTAATGCCCTGTGATTGCACTTCCTGCACTTCAACCGCAGGTGATTGAGTCGTGGTCATTCCAGTGGAAAGCACACTTTTCCCATATATTACTATACCACCAACTATTGGAAGTGCGATAAGCAAAATGAGCACTAAGATACCGTGTGAACTTTTCTTTTCGATGAGTGCTGGCTTTTGCTGGACAACGACTGTCTTTTGACCTGCGAGGCCAGCTGCAGCTCCCGGATTGAATTGGGGAATCATGGGTTTATTCTTTTTTGCCCGTTCTTTTAGTAGAAGATGCAGTTCGTAAACAATAAATCCAACAGTTGCTATGAATACAAGAAGGCCAAATTTATTGATCGACACAATAAATTGAAGGATATCCATACTTCCATTCTATAAGTCTGGATACTAAAAAACAATGAGAAATCCTGCGCCAAGCACAATGAGAAAGAGACTGGTAATAGTAAATAAATTCGTACTCACGCCGGCACTAATAAGCGAAGAGGGCGTTGGCGTGAAATACGACTGTTCAATTGTTGGTTGCGGTACTTCGGTGGGTATCATGGTTGGAGTCATAGTTGCTTCGCCTGTTGCTTCACCAAGCACTTGTTCTCCACTCTTAGCAACAACAAACTTCCTTTTTACTGCCACTATTTTACCAGAGGTATCTCTAGTAAGAGCGGTCAGAGTATAAGAATTAGCCAATAATGCAATCGGCAGTGTCAGTTTCCATTCCCCCTTCTCATCGGTAATGATTCTTTTACTAAAAGGAGGACGTGAGTCAAGCGATACGTCAACTTCCTGCTTGGGAAGAGCAATGCCTTTCAATAATGGTTTTACCGCCGGTACAATAGTTCCTTCACGCGGCAAGACAATATCAATGTCGGCATAATTTTCATTGCTTTGTTTTGTTGAAGAGGATAACACATTGGTATCCTCATCAGTAAATCGATAGGTCTTGCCGGTAATTATGGTGTTGGATACCGGAGTCATTTTTTTGATAGGAGCTTCAATGATAGCAGGTTCAGATTCCTCGGATAGAATCTGCATGGTGACCCAGTCGTTTTCACTTATAGAAAGCGGACTGAAGGCACTATCAATGACACTCTGCAATGGCAGTAACCACTCGCCAGTCGTCTTTACTACAGTCGCAAGGGGAACCATATCCTTATAGTATAATAGTGCTAAAGCATTTGAGGCTGGCTGCCCGTTTGGCAGCATCACTTTACCATAGAGTGGTTTTAGTTGAGTATTACTGATGGGACTTTGCGGAGTCTTAAAAGAATAAGGCTCTCCGTTATTTTTTACCGCAATTTCATTTCCGGCAATGATCTTATAGTAGTAAGTGGTATTTTTATCCAAGTCTCTTAATAAAACGAGGTGATGTGAAAATTTATTTCTTTTCTGCTCTGAATCTCGCTCATCAAGAGCTATTCTTTGTAAATCATTCTTTTGTTTTCCATATATAATCCACCCGAATTCCTTTAGCTCGCTTTGCCAGTAGATACCCGCTTGATTGATGTATAGATTAACAATCTGCAGTTTTTTTACAGTCTTTTTTGAAGCGCGCGAAGGAACCGACTGAGAACCAAAATAGAATACCGAAAAGCTGAAAATACTCAGTGCTGCCAGCACTACCAAAAAAAAAGAAGATTTATTCTGTGATCGAATATAAATATTGCTGTAGGTCATTTATGGTTTTTTTTCTTGGAGCAACTTAAATACTGAGTCATCATATTTAAACTCAACTACCTTTGGTACCCTCGGCTCTCTTTCAACAATGTTTTTGTTACGAACCAGATAAATATCAATAAGCATCCAGGCTATGATAGTAAAAAAAACAACAATGGCCAATACTAGAAGTTCCTTCTGGTTCATAAATAGTATGCTTCTACTTCTAACTGAATCTTCAGTTGGGAACTTTCAGTACTTTCTTTGTTTTCTTTCGTTATCGATATTCCTTTTATTGTCTTCAGACGACGCTGCCCAACAATTTCTGCCATAAACTTATTGACGGTGTTGAAGTCTGATGTTGTTTCTAAACTCACAATGTAGGGCTTCACATTGTCTTTTTCCTTTATTTCTTTCAGGTTTATCTCGTTCACTTCAATTCTCTTTATATCGATACTCGATGCGGATGCGACTTTTCGTATATCATCGACCACCTTATTGACCTGCGGGGTCGCGGGAATTGCATAAGAAAGCATCGGAAATAAACTTCGGTTGTTTTCAAGCTTCGATTGCACTGAGACAATTGAAAAGATAGCTTTTTCGTATTCTTTGTCTAATTCTTTCAGCTCATGGACCTCTTTCTGCAACACAAAAACTGTCACTAATGTTGGTCGAATAACAAAGAAAACAAAGAAAGAAAAAATGAAGAAAAAAACGACGGTAAAAGTATAATCGGTTGTCTTTTTGCTAAGAATTTTCTTGAGTATTTCCGTTTCTTTCATGTTTTTTTGGGCGTGTTAGTTGTACGCAAAAATAAACTAAAAGTAAACCCTGTTGGTTCTTTTTTAATGCCTGATAATTCTACACCGAGGAATCGTTTATCCTTAATCAGTCGGTTGTAAAATGCTCTTACCACGTTCACATCGGTAGTTTTTCCCGTCAACTCAAGGCCGTCATCTCTGGAAATAGCCAGTTTGTGCAGCGTTATTTTTTCTGGAAAAATACTTAAAACATATTCAAAGGCGTCACTGAATTGAAGCTGATTTTTTAGAAGAACATGGATATCTCCAACCTTTTTCTCTATTATGCGTGCTTCCTTTACGATGGGTTCTGAGATAAGCAAAATTTCCTCTTTCTGAGTCAGTGCTTCTTTCAGATCAATTTTCTCTTGATCCACCTTGAACCGGTAAAAAAACACTATGATGACAACAATCTGGGTTATCACCAAGATATATCGGAGATAATGAAAAGAAAAGTATATACCTTTGTCAATGATATTCTTTTCTCTTCTTGGAAATAGATTGATATGATACTTCATGTATCTTAAGTAACGAATCTGCTAACTTTAGATTTTAACCGCGCCGCCTTGTTTTTATGAATAATTCGTTTCTTCGCAGCTTTATCGATAATAGCATATGCTTTTCCCACCGCCGATGCATCTGAAGCTTTTTTATGAACTGCTTTGAGAGATTTTACCAATAGTTTTTCGATTGCCTGATTGCGGGCAGTTCGTTTCCTATCTTTTCTCACTTTCTTTTTCGCTGATTGAATATTTGGCATAGCACACCTCCTTCCTTGATTATAAACTTAAATTTCATATTCTTTATCAAAGATTTTCTCTCCATACGTTCCGGAAAACTTAAGCTCCACCTTCACGCTACCGACTACCTCATGGTAAATACAGGTACCAGAAGAACAAGTACCCAGATCACGGGTAATCACATAGTTATTTTTACTGGGTATGACATCTATCATCCCTTGGATTCCCTGCAAAGACTGCTGTTTTGTTTCATATGATATTGCATACTCTATAGAATCAGTACCGGATGGTGTATTAGAAACGCTTAATTCTACTGATCTTTTATAGTTTTTCGCCTTCACATCCACAATAACCGATGAATCAATGGTGGGAATCGGAGCAGTTTGTTCTAGCTCCTCTATTTTTGGTGGTTCAACCTTCTGTTGTTTTTTCCCTGAAACAACAACAGATAGCAATCCGACAATGATAACCACCGCAACAAGAGAAAAAATAAGATTATTTTTTTTCATACAACGTAAGAATTAGTAATATGTTCCTATTTCTTTCATTATATATTGCTTTATCTTCGCAAGTGAAATTCTTTGTTGTTCCATTGTATTTCTGCTTCTCAAAGTCACGCTCTCGTCATCAATGGTCTGATAATCGACAGTCACACAATAGGGTGTTCCTATTTCATCTTGTCTTCGATACATCTGCCCTATATTTCCACTGTCGTCAAATTCGCATACCACCTCTTGTTTTAAGTTCTCGTAAAGTTTTTCGGCAATGTTTTTTAATTTTTCATCCTTCTGCAGAGGAAATACTGCGACTTTTACCGGAGCAAGAAGCGGATGGAATTTCAGGTATACGCGTTTCTTACCGCTAATGACATCTTCTTGATAGCTATCGGTTAGTATGATACCTACCAGCCGTGACAATCCAAAGGTCGGTTCAATGACATGAGGAACGTATCGCTCATTTGTTCTCTGATCAAAATAACTTAAATCAATTCCAGATTGAGAAGAATGATTTCTCAAATCAAAGTCGGTACGGTATGCCACCGCAAACATTTCCTTAAAGCCAAATGGATAGTTATACTCAAGGTCTACTGTTTTTTTCGAGTAGTGGGAACGTTCGTGTTTAGCGTGTTCCCTCCACCGAAGATTTTTCTGCTCGATACCAATATCCGTAGTCCACCGCCATAATTCTTGCTGCCAGTAATTAAATTGCTCCTGCCACATTTCTTCCCTGATAAAATACTCAAACTCCATCAGATCAAACTCAAGAGTCCTATGAATAAATTGCCCCATGGTTATCTCGTTTCTAAATGCTTTTCCTTGCTGTGCAATACCGAAGGGAATGCGTACCCGCATAGTGTTTAAGACGTTCTTAAAATTCATGAAAATCCCTTGCGCAATCTCTCCCCGTAAGTATGCTTTTGCTTTCTGCTCTTCGATGATACCAATTGAAGTCTCAAACAGTAAGTTAAACCGTCTTGCGCTCGTCCAAGTAAATCCACCGCAGCGGGGACAGCAAATCTTATGGTCATGGATTAATTTATCAAGCTCCTCAACCGATAATCCTTCTACCTTGAGGTCTTTCACTGTATCTTCGATAAGATGATCTGCACGAGTTCTTAAATGACAGGTTTTACAATCAATGAGGGCATCCGTAAAACTACTGACATGTCCAGAAGCTTCCCATACTTTCGGGTTGAGAAATATGGAAGCTTCAATACCAACCATATCAGCACGAAGCAATACGAATCGTTTCCACCACCAATCTCGTATGTTATTTTTTAACAATGTCCCGTAGTGTCCAAAATCCCAGGTGTTTGCCATTCCCCCATATATCTGTGAGGAGGGATACGCAAAACCTCTCCGTTTCGCTAATGCAACAATTTCTTCCATATAAGATAGTTCATGGTTCGTAGTTTGAAGTTCGTATCTTTTACGATGAGCGAAGACGCGCAGATGCAAGCGACTTGGGATTCCCCGGTACTTCAGGGGAGGGTTCCCACTGGAGCATGCAGATGCGTGTCGAGCGAAATCACAATACTTCGAACAAAATTCTTAATTAGTAACCTGAATATAACAACTAATTATATAACACGGGAGGGGAGTTTTTCATGTATGATTTCCTCAATATACCCGATAAGCTCTACCCATGTTCCTATTTTCTTATGATAACCGAGGAGATGTACTATCTCTTGAAGATAATAAGCAGCTTGTATCTTTGAAAACTCTTTCGTCTTCGCAAGCTCTATAAGAAATTTTTTTACTGATATATAGAGCTGTTGTTCTCTCTGAAGTTCTGGAAGCATTCGATCAAGTACAAAAAATACTAAGTAGAGAATATCTATCTTACGAGGTTCTGATTTTATCCCACTAAATGCACTTACTAATTTGCTTTCTTGTAAATAATACCTCGAATTATTCGAGGAGATGATAGTGGTAATTAAGTTTGCGGTTTGGACGTGAGGCGCCCGCCTACTGGTAATTTTTTTGATACCTTTCGCAAAAACCGCAATCTTTCCTTCCTCTTCACTCAAAAGCGTGATAAGAACATCCTTTCCTAGTAGATTTTTCTTTTTCAACACTATAGCTTCTGTTTTAAGTATCTGCGACATGAATCTTATTTCCTCTTTAATTCTCGATCCCTGACAAAAAGACCATCGTATACCTTACTTCCGTCTATCTCCACCTTTACCGTATCTTTTTGTGTACCCGGCTGTTTTTGTATAAGTAAACGGTATGACTTCGCATCAACATTGGTAGGCAGACTGTATGTTACTACAACTAAAGCGCGACCTTGAGGAGATACCTGCATAAATCCTTCATATACTGTTTTACCGAGATCTTCGTAAGTGAGTACTTTCTTTATAGAACCTCTGAAATCAATAAGTTTTGAGCCTTTCGGCACATAGACCCTAATCCAGTTACGAAGCGTCGCGTTTAAACATAAGCCGCCACGTTCCAGATTGCAATCAGAGTGAGGGTATGGATTTGTAAATGTTATGGTCACTCTCCGTTCTATTTGGTCACCATTTTTGATTTTTGTTACCGATTCAATGTTTTGTGTAACAAATAGATTTGCTTTTGCTCCGGCAAAATTCACATTATTGACATGGAGGTAGTCACCGTTATAATCGTTTATTCGACCTGCATAGTTGAGCTTCTCAATAGATGACTGAATGTCTCTATCTTTAAAATTAAGAAGAATGTGCTTTTCGTCTAAATTTTGAAACATTGTTTGTGCAAGAGTACCCCAATATTTGCTCGGTGAAAATCCGATTGCTTTATAGAATAAGGCATACATTAAATCCCCAAGAATTCCTTTCCGGTTTTCTCTAACATAAGCTACTGGACGGTCAACCATATCGAAGAGCTTATACAGTACTTGCGGACAATCGCATTTTTCATCTTTGTTTGCAGAAAACATTACGCCATTCACTTCGGTATCACCAAAGATACTGAGCATATCGACCAATACCTTTGAATCAAGCGCAATGATGCCGTCGTATGTAATTTTAGATTTGCTATTTTGATAAAGAGATTCAAAAAGCTTTATTGACTCTCCAAAGTCGGGAGATAAATTGCTGTCTCTTATGTAAAATTGGCTTACATCCTTGTGATAAATTTGAATTTTGTCGGGAGCATTCGGATGGGTCGGAATACTAGCATCAAGAGAGTAGATGTCTTCCGATCGTTCGATGGTGATTTTACCATTCTTTACTTTAAATACACCATATGCAGTAAGAAATCCACCGGTAGCTCGTTGCTCGCTCTCATTCTGAAATAACAGAAGATAGGTTTTCTCTGTATCTTCACCCATAATTTCAGGAATTTTTTTCAATAGAGGTTTCGCGTCAACAAACAATGAGGATAAACCGATGAATTGCTCTTTTATGTTTTCAATTTTATTTCTGACAATAGTTTTTCCTAATTTTTCTGGGTATCTATTGGGATCAATTTTTGCTATCCGCTGCTGCGCTTGATGTATATCTTCAGAAATAGGATCTATCTTTGTAAGTACCTTATCCAAGGTGGCAACAGCTGTCTGCAACCTATTCTCTGCAGATTGTTCGGTAAAAGATGCCTCCCCTTTCTTAAATCCAATAAGATCTGCATAGGGATACATCGCATCGATAGATTCTTTTCCTGCCTTAATAAGATAATCGCCCGCATCCACCCCATTTTTAAAATCGGCACCATATGGTATGATTGCAGTCCAGTAGAGCATTCGCGCTTCCTTATGAAATTTTATATATGTCTTTTCGAAAACCTGAAACTTTGCTTTGATCAAATCAATATTATTCGAAGAAAAGGCAGATTTTAACTCCCGAGCCGCTGCAAAAACTTGAATCCCTTTGGCTCTAACTTCAATAATGGGACGTACGAGAAAGAAGTAGCCTAAAAGCGCAACGATAACCATAACCACCAGCGATCTTGCTCTTTTTTTTCTTCTCATGGAGATTATACTGCTCCTTTCCCCGTGAACATAACGAAGGGAGTCTTGAGCATAATTTGTAAGTCACGTGTCAACGATATATTATCCACATATTGGGCGTCAATTGCAATCCTTTTGTCAAAATTAATCTCCGACCTTCCTGAAACTTGCCATAAACCGGTAATACCCGGTTTTACTGATAACACTTCTGTAACGAGTGCTTTCGTTGCAGGATATTTGTTCTGCTGGTTTTCCAATTCATCCGGATAATATGCCCTCGGCCCAACCAGACTCATTTCGCCTTTTAGGACATTGATCAATTGAGGAATTTCGTCAATCGAATGTTTACGAATAAATTTTCCCACCGGTGTTATGCGCGGATCCTCCCGCAACTTATAACTTCCCTTCTTATATTCCTCCAGTAACTGAGAAAACTGAGGATCGGTGCGCAGAAGATAGTGTGCGTTGACCACCATTGATCTGAATTTATACATTTTGAATTTTTTACCATACTGACCGACTCGCTCCGGAACATCAGCAAATGTCGGACCTTTGGAATTTATCTTAATGGCAATAGCAGCAACAAAGCAAACCGGAGAAAAGAGGACAAGAAACACTGCAGAAAGCACAATGTCAAGAATACGCTTCAGATATTTTTCATAGAAGAATCCTTTAGTAATCGAGCTGTTGTTTTTCATGCGTATTAGGTAAGACCTTCACGTTCTGTTCCTTGGAAGCTCTCCACAAGACGTTTGATTTTAGAAACCGATGTCTTTTTTGCAACGAGAAGAACATCTTCGGTATTTACAATAAGCAACTCGTGAATATCGATCCCTACAATAAGCTTATTAGCCTCATAATTATACGTAAGGTTATCGCTTGACTCTTCAAGAAGAACTCTCCCTTTGATAATATTATCTTCTCTGTTCTGTTCAAGCGCTTCCTTCAACGCTTCCCATGCTCCTACATCGCTCCATCCAATATCATCCACCACAACAAATGCGCAATTTTTGTCTAATTGCTCCAATACGGCGTTATCAAAGTTTATCTTTGGCATGCGATGATAATAACGCCCAAGGACGGTATCAACGTTACCGTTTCGCATCTCGTTTCCGATCATGTCGGATATATTCTGTATTTCAGGTGCATACCGCGCGAATAACGTACAAATAAATTTGGGTGTTGAGACAAAATATCCAAGATTCCAGCAGAAGCTGGAATTCTTATAGTAACTTTCTGCAAGAGACTTATCTGGTCGATACTTAAAACCTACAAATTTCCTGAATGAAACACTATTTTTTACCGTTGCCACTTCTCCCATTTCGATGTACCCAAGATTTTCAGAAGGAAACCGAGGTTTTTGACCGATAAAAACAATCTTATTTGGATTGTCCTGTATGATTGTACCTGCGGCTTGCAATATGCGCTTAAACTTTGATTCGTGACGAACCATATGATCGCTCCAAAGTATGACGACCGGTTCATCTGGAAACCTTTTTGCAAGAACAGTCATCATCATGCTTACTGCAGGCCCTACATCTTTCATTTCCGGTTCACCGATGATATTGTTGTCTGGCATCATGGTAAGTTGTTTTCTTACTAAATCAACGTACGCTTTGCCTGTTGAAATGTATATGTCTTCTGGCTTAAATTCTGGAAGTAATCGTTCTATCGCGATCTGTAATGTAGATTTATCCCCTATTATTTTTTCAAACTGTTTTGGCGATTTTTTTCTCGAGAGTGGCCATAATCTTGTTCCAATTCCACCAGCAAATATTACCGCTTTCATATGAGTATACAATCGAACAATTGATCGTATTAATCGATAACCGCCCTCAGCATTCCCTTTTTAAATGTCTCCATCGAGAAGGTGCTCAGATGGTGAGGGATATGCCTTTTAAGCGACTGGCTTCCATTGTATGATATTTGATGGAATCTTTCAATGGCTTGCGTCAGCGACTTTACCGTCTGCTCATCAAAAAATATCCCTGTCTGATGGTCTATTACTGTCTCTCTACTACCACCCTTGTCAAAAGCAATCACAGGACATCCAAAAAATTGAGCTTCGAGGGCTACATAACCAAAATCTTCTTCCTGAGGCATAATGAGAGCCTGAGCGTTCTTGTACAGATGTGCTAGATCCTCATCGGAAAGCCCTGAATAAAAGGTGGTATTGTTGCTCGCTTTCTGACGGAGCACGGGCAACAAACTCCCGGCGCCAACTATAATCAAGTTCTGATCAGGGAGATGATTGAAAGTCTCCACCGCGAGATCAACTCTTTTGTATGGTTCCAATCTACTAACGATGAGAAAATACTTTTTTTGGACGAAATTTTGAGCCGCAACTTTTGATGCAACATCATTCCAATACGCTGAGTCAAAAGGTGGATACAGAACTTCAGATTCTCTCTGATAATATTTTTTGCAACGATCTGCGACTGCCAGTGAAATAGAGAGATACTTATCTGGGCGCCTCGCAGCTATAAAGTCCCACTCACGAAGTTTGGCTGCCATTGAAACGGCAGGATAACGAAGAAGCATTGGTATCTTATATAATTGAGGATAAACCCATAAAAACCGCGCAGGGGTAAGAAGATAGCAAATATGCTTTGTTGTCGGCTTCGTAATAACACCCTTCGCAAATGATGAGGTTACCGAGATTACAACATCATAGTGTGAAAAATCAAATGACTCAAACGCATAGGGATAAAACATCAGTGAAAAAACTCTATTACTTCTGACAACTGAAGGAAGTCGTTGGATAAAAGAAGCACTTATGTTTAAATCTCTTGCCCAGGACGCCGTCTTATGATCTATATACGATGTGAAAAAATCAGCTTTGGGAAAGATACGATGAAGCGTAAGCAGTACTCTCTCAACCCCTCCCCATGTATCGATCCAGTCATAGACTATAGCTATGCGCATCATTGAGAAGTTTTTCATATAATGAAACTGTTTTTTGCGTTGCAACCTCAAATGAATATTTTTCGATAACTGATTGATAATCGTATGTTGGCTTTTTTTCAAGAAAATAGTTCAATTTATTGAAAATGTCGGTTTCACGGTGCGGATCGAATGCTAAATATTTCTCTCCTAAAAGCTCCCCAAACACTTCAATATTGGAAGCGATGATAGGACATCCATAGAAAGCCGCTTCAATGATCGGCAACCCAAACCCTTCGGAATATGACGGATGCACTAGAGCAAGAGCATGTTTGTAAAAAAAAACCAGTTTCTCAAGAGAGACATCATGGAAGAAAGTAATCCTGTGACTCTGACCTAACTGATGTATCATATGAACTATTCTCTGCGAGAAGTAGTCTTTTGGTCCTACCAACAACAAATCTACATCTTTTTGAATATGTGAAAAAGCCTGCAAGAGAGTCTCCACATTCTTGTGGGGATAAAAATTTCCCACATAGAGAAAAAATGGCTTATCTATTTTTTCCGCGAGTAATATATTTTCTGGGACTTGCTGCAACTCATAATTAACCCCTTCATATATTACGCTTGTTTTTTCTGTCGCCGATTGTCCGAATATCTGCCGTATCTGATTTTTTACAGCAGCAGTTGGAGTAATAAGGTGGGATGCATTGGCAATCTGTTGGGAAAGTACCAGTCGAAACACTATATGCTTTAATGCGTAAAGAAATGGCAGTTGCGTGGAAGCTTTTCCTGTCCTAAAAAGAAGCGGAGTGAGGTCGTGGACCGTTGCAATAAACTTTTTTCTGTATAAGATCGGATAGCTGAAATAGGTAAAATGCATAAGGTCAAGAGAATCCCTGGTAAGCGCCTTCAAAAAACTAGTTTGCTCGCTGAAGCTGTGCCATCGAGACGACACTGATCGTACAATAAACTGGTCATTCATCGTCGGTAAACTTTTTTTATCGTCATTCCCGATATAGATGTAGTAAGTAACCGAACTATCTGAGTATTTTGGAAGATAATGTAAGAGATTTCGCAGATATACACCGACACCGGTTTGAAGATATAATCGAGCATCAATTCCTATTTTTTTCATGAGATCCGTTGTTTCAGAGTAATAAATAAGTAAACTAATTGGTTTATTAACCATGGATACCGCGCCTCGTAGTGTTTTTGGTAAAATATCTTCATTGATTCATAAAAATGAATGCGAATTTTTTTTCGCAATTTTTGGTTTTTGTTTCCTAACCCACTCTGATATTTCAGGTGGGTCACCGTAAATTTTGGGTAATAATAAATGGTGTATCCAAGCTGTCTCATGCGGTATGCCAGATCGATATCTTCTCCATACATGAAAAATCGCTCATCAAATCCTTTGAGGATATCAAGAATGTTTTTCCTAACCATAAAGAAAGCACCGCTAGGGGCATCTATTTCATGAGCGACACGAAGATTATGATAGAGGAGATGATATCCGCCAAATAGTCTGTTTCCATAGGGAAAATGGCCAAACAGGCGTTCTAACCCCGAAAAATAGCAGAAGGATCGCCACGGGGTAGGTAAACCTCGATGGGAGGCTGGATCGATTCCTCCATCTTCCAGATTAACACGCACCGTCAATCCTCCAATTTTTGGAGAAGTATCCATGAAAGTGACTAGTTCATTAAAATCAACAGTGTTAATCAGCACGTCGGAATTGAGAAACAACGTATATCGACCATGAGATCCTTCGATACCTTTGTTATTTGCCCTAGTATATCCTAAGTTATTTTGCAACAACATTGATCTATACACAACGTTTTTCCATTTTGTTTTCCTAAATTCTTCGATAACATACGGTGAGTTATCTGAAGAATGGTTGTCTATTACTATTAACTCCGTTTGTAAAGAAGCATCTGTTAGATTTTGCAGAAGGCTTTCGATGCATTTTCTGGTAATTTCACTCGTGTTGTAAGAGAGAATAATTATCGATAAATCTATCATAAGAGTTACCGCTTTGGAGATTGTTTCTTTCTTCGAGCTTTACCCCCGGTGCCAACTTTGCGTCTCTCCTTGACACGATAGTCACGAGTTACAAGGTTATGTTGCCGAAGTATAGTTTTGTAAGCGTCAGGGTCAACGAGCAGTAATGCGCGCGCAATGCCATGTTGAATAGCTTCAATCTGACCAACCGCGCCACCCCCTCTTACGAGAGTTGAGATGGCAAACCTTTGGAGAGAATCAGTAATCTCCAGTGGTAATAGAGATTTCTTCCGTTCTATTTCTCGCGACAGAATCTTCTCAAATGGTTGATTATTAATAATAATATCACCGGGAGCCATCTTCCTTCCGTTTACAACGATTGGTTTATTTTTATTTGAAATATATAAGCGTACTCGAGCAACCGATTCTTTCCTTCTCCCTATTGCTTCGTAATATTGAAGATCTTTTGTTTTTTTAGGCATATTTTTAACAATTCTCAATTTTCAATAACCAATGTTCAGTCGATGAGCAACTTTTTTTTAAATCTATCTTTATAAGGATGTTCTTCATTAGGAAATACAAATAATCTTGCTAGTCGTTTATCTCGCAACTTATTTTTCGGCAACATTCCAGATATGGCATGTCGTATCACCTCAGCCGGTTTCTGCTCCAAAAGTCTCTTGAAAGACACTTTCCTCAATCCTCCCGGATACCCTGAATATCGCGTATATACCTTGGTGAGTGCTTTGTTTCCCGATACTGTTACTTTTTGCGCGTTAATCACGACTACATAATCACCAACGTCAAGATGCGAAACATAGTTTACTTTTTGCTTTCCTTGTAGGAATTTTACAATAGTATTTGTGGTGCGACCGAGAGTTTGATTTGCTATATTGATAAGGTGCCATTCGCGATGGATAGTCTTTACTGATTGTGGTTTTGTTGCAATAATTTTCTTCATCATACTTTTTGCTCTTTCGGTATCGGTGCGCTCCATTGGAGCCGTACCATAAGCGCTCCATCATTATCTCGCTGATGGAGTTTTTCTGCCGTTATGTATCCGCCAGTTCGCTCACCACTTTGTGTCCCGACAGAAGACACAAAAGTTCTAATAACTTTTGGGTCTGCCAGATTTTTTAACAAGTAATTTCTATTTGCTTGCGAATCTTTTTTTGCTTTCTCTACTAATCGCTCCAGATATGACTTCAAGGACTTTGCTTTTGTGCTCGTCGTAGTGATTTTTCCTACTCCAATAAAATTTACCGCCAACTTTCTCATCAGCATTTTATTAGCGTCCTTGCCAAATCGTATTTTAATCTTCTTTGATTTATGTCGCATATAAGATCCAGTTACTCCAACGCAATCCCCATCTTCCTCAACTCTTCCTCAATTAAATCTATCGACTTTCTGCCGACACCCTTCAGTACCACTAATTTTTCGCGACCCTTCTTTTTCAAATCTGCCACTGTCTCGATATTCTCTCTTAGTAACGCATTGATAACTCGTGATGGAAGATTCAATTCATCAATAATGATCTCATTGAGACGAGAATCGTCTGCCTCTGCTTTCTCTTCGGTCGTGATATCAGTTGTCCCTTCTTGTAGCTCTTTCTTTTGAGAGAAGAGATGACCGAATTGTTTTGATAATAGTTCGGCTGCGTGCTGCAATGCACCTTCTGGACTGATACTTCCATCTGTCCACAGCTCAAAAATTAATCGATCAAAATTTGTTTTTCGTCCAACACGCGCTTCCTCAACTTTGTAATTGACTTTTTTAATAGGAGAAAATGATGCGTCAATCGCAGTAAATCCATGCTCTTTTTGGCCGCGTTCTTCTGCTGGAACGTATCCGTATCCTACCTCAACGATGGCATCTATCTCTAATCTCCCCTTATCGTCGGTAATCTCGGCAATGTAGAGATCCCCATTTACAACTCGAGCTTCTCCCTCAATGTCTTTTCCATATATCTTGCCTTTTCCTTTTGCGTTCAATCGGATACGCGATTGCCTTTCACCTACTGATTCAAATTTCAGTTGTTTCATATTAAGAACTATGTCGAGCACTGACTCTTTGACTCCTTTCAACGTCGTAAAAAGATGCGGCGCACCATCGGTTTTAACAAATGTAATTGCGGCACCGGGAAGTGAAGATAATAACGTACGTCTTAACGTATTCCCTAATGTCTGACCGAAACTTGGTAACAGCGGCTCAAAGATGAAACGCGCAAAATTCTCAGACTCCTCTTGTTTCTGAGTGTAAAAAGATGGCCCTAACATAGGTAAATTATAAAAACTTCTAAATTAACGTGAATAGAATTCAATAACTAACCGTAGGTTTATCTGTTTTGCAATAATATCTGCGGTAGGATCAGCTGAAAGTTTACCAGATACTCCCTCTTTTTTCAACCAATCGGGCACGATGGTATCTTTTTTTCCGAGCGAGGTTTCGATATAGGGAATATGAGAACTTCTATCATCGGCAAACGAAATCACATCATTAACCCGTACCTGATAGGATGGAATACTCAAGACTCTGTCATTGACGATGATATTTCTGTGGGAAATGAGTTGTCTTGCTGAAGACCTAGTTGGGGTAAATCCGAGTCGGTACACTACATTATCAAGTCTTCGTTCTAAATACTGTGAGAGGTACTCACCGGTATTACCAGTTTTTCGCACTGATTTCTGAAAATAGTTTTTCAATTGCTTCTCTGTGACACCAAACATATACCGTAATTTTTGTTTTTCTCTCACTTGTTTTCCATATTCAGATACCTTTCTTCTGCTTTTAATACCATGTTGACCAGGCCTCACATTCATTTTTTTCAAAAGCGCAGCATGAGATTTTGAACCAGGCGTCTTAAGACCCAGATCTAACCCTTCTCTGCGCGCCAATCTGTTTCTCGGACCAGTGTATCGCATATGTTTTTTAACGCTTCACCCTTAACGTTTAACTTATCATACTCTTCTAATCTTTGGAGGTCGTACTCCATTGTGCGGAATTGGTGTAATGTCAACAATTTTCTCAATTTCGATATCAGACGCTTTCACTACTCGTAAAGATGCTTCTCTCCCCGGACCGATTCCCTTAATAAAAACGTCTGTCTTCTTAAGACCATATTCTCCAACTGCCTTTTTTAATGCAGCGTCGGTCGTAACCGTTGCAGCATAAGGTGTAGCTTTCCGGGTACCAGAAAATCCGTACATTCCACACGAACTTACTACAAAGGGTCTTCCTTGCTCATCCGTAATGGTTACAATAGTATTGTTAAATGTAGCAGTAATGTACATTTTTGCCTTTTCAACTATCTTGTTTGTTTTTTTCTTTTTCATAATGATATCGTGCGCTATTTTTTTTCAGCAACCTGTTTCTGTTGTTCAATCTTTGCCCAGATTTCTTTCTTCAAGGCACCAACAGTTCTACGTTTCCCTCGCTTGGTACGAGCATTCGACCGAGTTCTCTGACCCCGTACGGGCAGCCCCCTTACATATCTAACACCTCGGTAACTTCCTATCTCTCGGAGCCGTTTCAGATTCTCATTGAGCTCCTCACGAAGATCCCCTTCTATCTTGTAGTTTTTTTCAATAATGGTTACGATTTTTTTCACATCATCTTCGCTCAAATCTTTCACTCGTTTATCTACGTTAACACCGGTTTGCTGGAGTATTTTTTTGGATAACGTCCCCCCAATACCATAAAATAGGGTAAGTGCATATTCTATACGCTTATCATCGGGCAAATTGATTCCAAGTATTCTTACCATAATGTGAATAAGTTACGTACGACTAACCCTGTCTTTGTTTATGCTTCGGGTTTGAACAAGTAATATAAAGCTTTCCTTTGCGCTTAACCAACTTGCATTTTGGACAAATTTTCTTTATCGACGATTGGATATGCATAGATTATATCCGATAGATAATCCTGCCGCGATTAAGATCGTAAGGTGTAATTTCAATTCTTACCTTATCTCCCGGCAAAATTTTTATATAATGCTTTCTCATCTTACCGGACAAGTAACATAGTATTATTTTGTTGCCTTCAGGTAATTTTACCTTAAAAAGGGTATTGGGAAGATTTTCAAGTACCTCTCCCTCAGTAACAAGAACGTTATCTTTCATAAAACTTTTAATTGTACCATAAATTTAGGTTAAAATAAAGCTATTATTTTGTTGTATCGCTACCGTTTCTTCAAAACAGGCCGCTAAACTTCCATCTTGTGTCACGATAGACCATTCATTATCTTTTTCATAGCTCATGTTCTCCGTCCCTATGGAATAAATTACTTCGATAGCTAATACTAATCCTGGTTTTATATGCGGTGTTTTTTCGACGGGACGATCGAGATGGCCGGGCACATAAGGATCCTCATGGAGCTCGCGGCCAATGCCATGACCGGTTAACTCTTTCAAAATATAATATCCTTCTGAATAAATTTCCTGCTGTATGGCCTCAGACATATTACCTATGCATTTTCCGGCGGTCGCATTTTGTATAGCCTTCCGCAGAGCTCGCTTGCCAACTTCAAGAAAGTGCAGGTGTTCATTTGATAAGGGACGTCCAATAATAACAGTAGTCGCCCAATCGGTGTGATATCCTTTGTAAAAAACCCCGATGTCCAGAGTTACTAAATCACCCTCTCCAAGAATTCGCGAAGAGGGCGGGGTGTGAACTACCTGCTCATTTATCGGCATACAAGTGCTCCAATGGTATCCGGGAACCCTCTTAAACGATGGTTCTGCCCCTTGCGCTCGTATTAGCCGTTCTGCCTCAATGTCGATAAAATTCGTCGTCATGCCACTTCTGATCTTCGGAAGCAACCCTTTCACCACTGTTCTTAATTTTTTCCCCCCTTCCTGCATAATCGTAATCTCCTCTGGGGTCTTCAAATGGATCATGGAGGATATTAAGAATAATAAATTGTACGAAATACATGCTCAAGCTTATCTTCTAAGTCACGTTTTGAGTAGTTATTTTTTATCAAAAAATCAGCGTATGCGATAGTGGGACCCATATTAGTACCAAATAACTCGTTAATATCGCGATCCTGCCCATATAGTTTTGATCGATCCTTCCGTCTGGAAATTCTTTTATACCGTATCTCCTTATCTGCGTAGAGTGCCAAAATGTATTTATTTACTTGTGGAAAACTATTGATTAAATATTGATACTCTTCCCATGATCTCATACCATCTATAACAATTATCGCATTACTATTCAGCGCCTCAGCAATCTTATCCTTATTAAGGATTGCAAACGCTTCCTTTCCATGTTTTATCCGTATCTCTTCTCGTAGTTTTTTGTGATTTTCTTCGGTCTGTGACAACTGCATCTCGTTTATCATGTCATTAAGGATTTTCCCAAAAGAGATGACGGGCAAACCTTGCCTTTTGAAAAAATGTGCAGCTTCGGTTTTTCCTGATCCTGGCAAACCCACTATAGCAATAATTGACTTTTTCTTCTGTTGCCATGCTTTAATCTGATTACGAATCAGTTGTCGACCAAGGCTTTTTAAGATCGCTTCATTCACATCTTTTATCGTTTGTGTTCCATCGATAGTTACCAGTTTGCCTTCTTTTTCATAAAATTCTATTACCGGATCAGTATGCTTATTAAAAAGATCTATTCGTTTCTTCAGAGCTTGTACTGTTTCGTCTGATCTGCCAGTATCATTGCGATGAGCAATCCGCCAAAATGCTTCTTTTTCTGGAATTTCCAGATATATAACCTTGTCTACATTGTTTTTAAATTCTCTTGCCTGGCGGACAGTGCGCGGAAAACCATCGATAATGTATCCATTTCTGTACTCCGATCGAGAAATATAGTTATTCACGATCTCTATTGTCTTATCGTCAGGAATCAGTAAACCAGTATTAATTGTAAGCTTGACATAACGACCCAACTCAGTCTTCTCTTTTGCGATTTCTCTAAAAATATGACCGGTTGACAGATACGGTATTTTGAGTTGCTTGGAGA
>CAZAJT010000001.1:66166-73146 GCA_964485585.1 uncultured Gammaproteobacteria bacterium | reverse complement strand
GTTTCATATTAGTCAAGTTTTTTCTTTTCTTTATGTTTGGTACGTTTTCTACATTGGTTACAGTATTTTTTCAAGGCGAGAGATGCAGTGGTGTTAAGCTTATTCTTCTCAACGACATAATTCTGTTTATTGCAGTTCTCACAGAGCAATGCAACTAGTACGCGTGATGTTTTTTTGGCCATATCGATAACTAATTACCGGAGAAACTTGTCATAACTTCTCATCACTAATTGAGCCTCAACCGTTTTGAATGTTTCAAGTATTACTGACACTACTATTAATATCCCAGTACCGCCAATCACAAGATTGTCAATACCAGTTGTGGCTGAAACAACTGCCGGTAAAATAGCTATTATACCTAAAAATAATGCTCCAGCGGTAGTAATTTTATAGAGAATTCTTTCTAAATATTGTTTCGTAGCAGTACCGGGACGGATCCCAGGGATAAATCCGCCATGTTTTTGTATTTCTTCTGTGATTTTTTGAGGGTTAAATACTACCACGGTATAGAAAAAAGTAAATCCTATTACGAGGACAAAATAGAAAAGATTGTATAGCAAACCGTTTGGCTGAAAGGTGGTGACTAAAAATGCTGCAATACCACTTACTATGGGGTTTTTTGTGTATTGGAGAAAGTTCCCAACCAGCTGGGGGAACAAAACAAATGCCACTGCAAAGATTATGGGAATAACGCCCGCTTGATTCAACTTCAAAGGAAGATAATTCGTTGCTGCTTGATACATCTTGTTGCCTTTAATCCTTTTTGCATAGTAGACCGGAATCCGTCTCACTGCTTGATTGATAAACACCACTGCGGCAATCACGAAGAGAGCGACGATAAGAAATATAGTGAAGTTGATAATCATCTCTTGATTGATGATTGAAAATGTTTGCCCAACCACAACCGGTAGACGACCTACGATGCCAGCAAAGATTAAAAGCGATATGCCATTTCCCAAACCAAATTCTGAGACCAACTCACCAAACCATACGAGAATAAATGTACCGGCAACAAGCGTCACAATAATAGAAAAAAATTCCAAAGGATTTACCGTACCGATAATTTGCTGATTTTTGAGAAAAACATATATACCAATTGACTGCAGAATGGTAATTGGTACGGTCAGCATACGGGTATACTGGTTAATCTTATATCTTCCATGCTCGCCTTCTTTTGCCAACTGTTCTAGCTGAGGAATTATCATGGTTAGAAGCTGTACGACTATAGAAGCAGTAATGTAAGGATTTAGTCCGAGCGCCATCACTGAAAAATTGGCGAGCGTACCGCCAGAAAAAATGTTCAGAAGTGAAAGAAATTGATTCTGATCAAAGAGTATCCGAAGTTTGGGTAGATCAATTGTTGGAACCGGTAGAAAAGCAAAAATTCTGAATGCTAAAAATATGAAAAGAGTAAACAGGAGCTTCCTTCTTAGAAGTCTATCCTCAAAAAGAAGCCGTATCTTATCAGTGATATCTTTCATACCGAATCAACGTGTCCGCCCGCTTTTTCAACCAGAGTTTTTACCGATCGGGAAACTGGTAACTGCACATGTAGTTTTTTTTCTAGTACGCCGGTTGCAACCACTTTCACTCTCATATGTCTCCTTTTTAATGGAATAGCGCCATTCTTTCGCAACGTTTCTACGGTAATCGTCTCGCCGTCTTTGAATCTATTAAGATCATTCAATGATAACAGAAATGGTCGTGAATGTACTGATTTATTTTTTCCTTTTCCCCGCAGTAATGGAAACTTTTTAACGAGCTTTCCCTGCCCACCTTCAAAATGGAGTGGAATTGACTCTCGTGCTTTTTGGTGGCGTGTGGTACCCCGACCAGACTTTGCACCCTTTCCACTTCCCAATCCTCGACCAACACGTTTTTTTCTCGCTGTGACAATTTTTGGTAAAGATGACAGTGTGATGCTCATGTTGTTCTTTTTTTCAACTTCCTTAATGCTTCTATCACCGCATAAGCATTTGCTATTTGGTTTCGTGAACCGATAATCTTTCCTGACGCATCGCTTATTCCTGCGAGATCGAGAATGATTCTTACTACACTACCGACTTTAAGACCAGTTCCTTCTGGAGCAGGTCTCAACAGTACTAGAGCCGATTTATACTTTAATAATACATCGTGAGGAATCGTTGTTTTGTAAATAGGAATCACAACCATATTCTTTTTTGCATGGCTGATAGCTTTTTGAATTGCCGGTGGCACTTCAAGACCCCTACCGATTCCTACTCCAACTTTTCCCTTCCTGTCACCAATAGCAACGAGCGCAGAGAAGGAAACATAATTACCTCCGGTTGTTTTTTTAGAAACTCTTCGAATTATAAGGACTTTTTCGTCAAATTGTTTTTCCTGATTGTTGTCTATCATAAAGTTTGATAGATTTGTATCCCACCTTCCCGTAATCCCTCAGCCAGCGCACTTACTCTCCCCAGATATGCATAAGAGCCTCGATCAAATACGCCAGAGTTGATATGCTGAGCCAAGAGTAGCTGCGCTAATTCTTCCCCAACACGTCTTGCTATAGTAGTCTTCTTTTCTTTCGAAGTACCAGCCTTCTTCTCAATCTGAAGACTAGAGTATGAAACTATAGTGTTTCTATGCTCATCATCAATAGCCTGCACATATATGTATTTGTTAGATCGATATACGCTAATACGAGGACGGGTTGATGTCCCTCGTATAGTTGCTCGTACCCTCGTTTTTCTCCGTAATTTTCTGTCAAATTGAATGATGCTCATGCCTTTTTAAGCGGTTGTTTTCGCCTTTTTCCCTGGCTTAATTCGTAATCTCTCACCCTCAAAGCGAATTCCTTTTCCTTTGTATGCGTCTGGCTTTCTGATTAATTTGATCTGATAGGCCGTCTGACCAACTAATTGTTTGTCAACACCAGAAACTATCACCTTATTGTTTCCTTCAACTTGATAGATAGTTCCAGCAATTCTTTTGAACACTACCGGATGAGAATAGCCTACCTTAAAAACAAGATTCTCTCCCTCTAATTTAACGTTGTAGCCCGTTCCTACTATCTCTAATTTCTTCTTCCATGGCTCTTCAACTCCTTGCACCGCATTTGCTATAAGACTTCTATAGAGACCGTGAAGAGATTTTGTAGATTTATTCTCTGTTTTTCTCTTCACAGAAATCGAGTTTTCTTCCCGGTGAATATCAAGAACTACTGGTACAGAAATTGATAATACTCCATGCTTTCCCGTCACTCGCAGGGTATTTCCCTGAATAGCTACGTGAACCGAATCTGGCACTGGAATGAGCTTCTCTCCTATTTTTGACATATTACCAGATAGAAAATAATAATTCTCCGCCTACCTTCTTTCGTTTCGCCTCAACATGGGTCATTATTCCTTGAGGAGTTGAAAGTATGGAATAACCTAATCCTCCGAGTACTGATTTTAATTGTGAGGATGAACTATACCATCTTCTTCCCGGCTTAGAATAGAGTTTTACTCCAGTAAGTGCGGGTACACCCGCATCATTGTATAAAAGCTCAACCCGTATCTTTTTTACCGTATCGCCGGTTACCGAATAATCTTTTATATATTGTATCTCTTTTAATTTTTCTAATACCTTTTCTCTATATACTGAGTGTGGGAGACCAATCTCACCTCGCATTGCCTGATAGCCGTTTTTGATTCTAATAATTAAGTCAATTATTGGATTTACCATAAGTGATAAGCAAATTATGTTTTTTCAGTTACTCTTTTGGTGACCTTACCGTGACTTCTGAATGTCCTTGTTGGTGCAAACTCTCCTAATCGATGACCGACCATAGATTCTGAAATTAATATTTCTACATGTTTTCTCCCATTATGAATAGCAATCCTATGGCCGACAAAATCAGGCGCAATCTGAGAAGCTCTCGCCCATGTCTTTATGGCACTGTGATCGCCAGTCTCTTTCTGCTTTCCGATTTTTTTTAACAACGCTTCGTCAATATAAGGACCTTTCTTTAGTGACCTACTCATATTATTACCATGAAATTTTTCTAACTCCAGGAATTTCACCCTGCAGTGCTTTTTCTCTAAAACAAATCCTACACATATTAAATCGCCTCAGATAGCCACGAGATCTTCCACACAGTGGACAACGATTACGATGTCTAACCGTATATTTTTGTTTCTTGAGAAATTTAACTTCATCTGATTTTTTTGCCATACTACCTATTTTTTAAATGGTATACCGAGAACCTCAAATAATTTCTTACCGCCTTCCCTTGAGTGAGCGGTTGTTACAATAGTCACCTCAAGCCCCCTCATTTTATCAATTTTGTCAAATTCTATTTCAGGAAAAAGTGTCTGCTCTGAAAATCCAATATTGAGATTTCCCTGAGTATCAATGCTGGTATCATTTATTCCTCTAAAATCACGGATCCGGGGGATCACAATCTTTATTACTTTTTCCAAAAAATCATACATCTTCTTTCCCCGAAGCGTTACCTTCACTCCGATAGGAGTACCTTTTCTTAGCTTAAACGCTGAGATTGATTTTCTTGCTTTCGTAATAACAGATTTTTGTCCGGTAATTGTCTCTAATTGTTCTTGAATATTACTCAAAATGTTTTTGTTGGAAACTGCTTCTCCCGCCCCAACGTTTACGATTATTTTTACTGGCGCAGGAACTGCCATAAGGTTTGCAACTTGCAATTCATCCATCAATTTTTTTTTGACTTCTTGTTTATAGAAATCTTTCAATGACATAGTTTGAAAAAAATTGATAAGAGATTAACGTGAAACAGCTAATTAATAGCTTTCTTACACTTTTTACAGAATCTCACTTTCTTTCCTTTTTCTTCCTTATAACCAATTCTTGTGATTTTTCCGCATTTTGGACAAATGATTGCTATTTTCGATAACGACAATGCGCGAGGCAGTTCAACTACTCCTCCCTGCGGCATCTTTTCGTTTTTTTTAATATGTTTCTTATATATGTTTACATTGGGTATCAAGGCTGTATTCTGTTTTTTGTACACCTTTTCAACGATACCCTCTTTACCTTTGTCTTTTCCTGCAAGAATTTTTACTTTATCACCTTTTCTTATTTTTATAGATTTGAGATTTGACATTTGCGATTTGAGATTCGTCAATACATCTCTTCAGCTAAACTGGCAATTTTATTGAATCCGTTATCTTTTACTTCCTTTGCGATCGGTCCAAATACCCGCGTCCCTTTGGGATCTTTTAAATCTTTGCCTTGCAGTAATACACAGGCATTATCATCAAATCGAATATAACTCCCATCGCTTCTTTTGCGTTCTTTTCTTGTCCTAACAATCACAGCGTATACGAGCTCCCCCTTTTTCACTTGGCCGTACGGCAAAGCTTCTTTGACCACCGTTGTAATTACATCACCAGCATATCCGTAGGTTCTGTTGCCTTTTTTTGGCATACCGATCATCTGTACTTTTTTAGCACCGGTATTGTCTGCGACTTGTATCATTGACCGTAGCTGCAACATATTATTTCTTTAACTTCTCAATTACTATAAAATGTTTTAATTTAGAAATCGGTTTCGTCTCTTTGATAACAACGACGTCCCCTTCGTGAATATCGTCTTTTTCATAATGGGCGTGAAAATTTTTGTGCTTTGTCAAGACCTTTTTGTATAGTGGATGACGAAATTTCCGCTCAACTCGTACAATAACCGTCTTGTTCATGCGGGTTGAAGTAATAATACCGGTTAGCGTTTTACTCATAGGTTACTTAACTTTTTTCATTGTTATTATGGTAAGAATTCGAGCAAGTTGCTTGCTTTTTTTCATCAATATATTACTATCTTTTGGTCGGTTCACTATTACCTCGAGACGCAATCTTGCAATAGCTTCCCGTATCGAAGTTGCGTCCCCTTCAAGCTCCTGAATGGATTTTCTTTCATACTCAGCTATTTGTTTTTTCATAATGTTTTTGATACAAATTTTGTTTTCACCGATAGTTTTGCGGATACGTTTTTCAGTACTATCCGGGAAAGATCTTCCGGCAGACCATCAATTTCAAATAACACTTTTCCCGGTATGGTAGAGGCAACAAAATGAGATACGTCGCCTTTTCCTGCGCCCATCGTTACTTCTGGTGGTTTCTTAGTAAAAGGTTTGTCTGGAAAAATACGTATCCAGAATTTTCCACTTTTTCGTGTTGCCCGAGCGAGCACTACTCTTGCTGATTCTATTTCTCTATCTTTCACCCATCCCTCTTCAATTGACTTTAAACCAAAACCGCCATAATGTAACCGATCGCCCTTTACGGCGAGTCGCCTCCAAGTTCCGCGAAACTGTTTTCGATGTTTCTGTCGTTTTGGCGATAACATATTATTTGGCAACCCAAACTTTTACCCCCACATACCCCGATCTTGTGAGAGCGGGATATTTAGCAAAATCTACATCTTCTCGTATCGTAGAGGTTGGAACAGTACCCTGAAAATATTTTTCTCTTCGGGCAATATCGGCACCAGCTATTCTCCCGCTCAGCTGAATTTTTATTCCTTTCCCCCCCGCTTCCATAACTCGATTCATAGCATTGTGCACAACCGCTCTATGGGGAAAATGTCTTATTAGTTTTTCTGCAATACTCTGTGCGACATAGTATGCGTTGAGATATGGCTTTTTAACTGGCTCTATTTTAATATCTATCTTATTTTCTTTTGCTTTCTTTTCGGTCCTTTTGAAATAAGCTAAGATGAGTTTTTTCACTTCTTCCAGTCCTTTTCCCCCTCGACCAATGATCATGCCGGGCTTCACTGAGTAGAGAAAAATAGTAATTTTATTAATCGCCCTTTCGATATCAACTTGCGTTACTGATGCAAAACTAAACTTTTTCATCAGCTCCGCACGAATACGAATGTCTGATATCAATGCATCCTTAAAGAGTCTTTTATTCGAAAAGAACCACCGTGAATTCCAGTTATATAAGACTCCCAATCGTAACCCTTTCGGATGCACTTTTTGTCCCATACGATTATGA
>CAZAJT010000001.1:0-66156 GCA_964485585.1 uncultured Gammaproteobacteria bacterium | reverse complement strand
TGCAATACGATATTAATATGTGAAAATCTCTTTATATATGGTTGCGCATTACCACGACTTCCCGGATTGTAGCGCTTCAGTTTCTGTCCTCCGTCAATACTAAAGGTTTTGAACCGTAGCAAATCTTCTTTTACTTTTAAAGTTTGCATAGCATTTGCGATCGCAGATTTCACCGCTTTCGATAGAATTTTTGCTGGTTTATTTGGAGTATGAGATAGTACCTCGATCGCATCCATTGGATGCATTTTTTTGACAAGGGGTACAAAAAATCGTAATTTTTTTGGAGTAATTTTAATATTTTTTAAATTGGTTACTGATTCCATATATTTGTTATTTCCTTTTTTTAACAATCAATGCTTTACTCCATTTTGATTTCTTTCGGGTTTTCTTACCTCGGGCTGGCTTTCCCCATGGTGTTTTTGGGTGCATTCCCTCGCCCACTCTTCCTTCTCCTCCACCATGCGGATGACTTCTTGGGTTTTGTGCGGTACCCCGAACTGTAGGTCGGATACCCATCAAAATTTTTCTCCCAGCGCGACCGATAATTTCCTCTTTATGTCCAATATTGCCAACCATTCCAATAGTCGCCCAGCAATCTTTCAGAAATTTTCTTACTTCGCCAGAAGGCAACTTTAAATGCACGTATTTATCTTCCTTTGCAACTACTTGAGCTGATGTGCCTGCGCCGCGCACCATTTTTCCCCCCTGCCCTGCGATCAGTTCTATATTATGTACCTGAATACCCAGTGGAATATTTTTTAAAGGCAACGCATTTCCCGTCTTTATGTCTACGTCCTCTCCAGCGGTAACATTGTCGCCCACTTTTAAATCTTTGGGGTGAAGCATATATTTTTTCTCTCCATCTTTATAGGTAATAAGGGCAATATGGGCATTCCTATTTGGATCATACTCTATTCTGTCAACTACCCCAACCATATTTTTTTTACTGCGTTTAAAATCGACCACCCGATAATACCGTTTTTGCCGGCCTCCTTGATGTCTTACTGAGATCGATCCACTCGCATCCCTTCCTGAATGCTTTTTCAGTATGTTTATCAAACTTCTTTCTGGCTCGCTGGTTTTTTGGTAGAGTGTTTTTACCATGTTGCGTTATGCTTTTGGGAATATATTAAATGTACCCTCTCTCAAAGTAACATACGCGACCTTATAATCTGGCAGTTTTTTCTGCTTCATCGTTTTCCCTACCCTTCTCACTTTCCCACTTCGTTTTGTTATCCTCACCTGCTTTATTTTTACTTTGTAAAGTTGCTCAAGCAGGCTGGATATCTGATGTTTATTCGTATGATGAGCTACATGAAACGCGTAAGTATTCTTTTGAGATAACTGTGTTGCTTTTTCTGTTAGTAAGGGTCGCACGATTATTTGATTAATTCGCATGATGCTTTAAATAAATGGTTGGTAACTTTGCAATCGCTTTTTCTGAAAAAAGTACTTTTTCATGACTGAGAATGTCGTAAGGATTTACGCTCTCTATCATAGTTGTGTCCACCTGTCTTAGATTGCGTGCCGCACGCTTCGCGTTGCTACGATTGTTCGAGAGTATCAGTAAAACTTTTTTATCGGCGAGGCCAATCTCTTTCAGAAAACCAGCCATTTTTTTCGTTTTTGGCTCCTTGTCGAATGCGTCCTCTTCCATACCAATCACTGCCTCCTCGTTCTTTTTTAAGGTAAACGCATAAAATAATGCTTTTCTTTTTTGCTTCTTGTTCATTTTTCTGTAAAAATTCCTCGGTTGGGGACCAAACGCGATGCCACCGCCAACAAATATTGGCGCAGTGATCGCACCGTGGCGGGCTCTTCCCGTACCCTTCTGACGATAAATTTTTTTCGTACTGCCAACAACCTCACTTCTTGTTTTTGTTGCTGCGGTTCCTTGTCTCTGGTTCATACGATATACCCGAATATATTGTGCGAGTAGTCGTGGACTTGCTTCCGCCGCAAAAATTTCTTTTGGCAGAGATAAACTCTTTTTAACTATTCCATCAATATCATATATTGAAATCATTAATCCATCGGTCGTCTTTGGAGACTTTTTTTTCACGGATCTCTTCTGAGCTGGCGTACTTGTTTCTTTAATAGGTGACATAAATAAGTGCTAACTCGTAGACGTTGTGATTTCGAGAAGGTTGTGTTTTGTACCTGGTACCAATCCCTTTACGATTAATGCATCATCGGTTACGCCTACAATCTCTAAATTTCGTACCGTTACGGTATCTCCTCCCATGCGACCAGCCATCCGTTTTCCTTTGTATACCCGACCTGGAGTTGTCGTTGCCCCAATAGAACCAGGAGCGCGATGGCGGTCTGACTGTCCGTGCGTTTTCGGGCCACCCGCAAATTTGTGTCTGCGCACAACTCCCTGAAAACCCTTTCCTTTCGAAGTGCCAGTAATGTTCACTTTATCACCCTTCGTAAAAAGGGTTACAGGTCTCAATTCCTCACCAATAATTATCTTTGTTTCACCAACGGCAATACCTTTTTTACCATTCCCTTCAACCGGAGTGACAACGTCTTTGTAGCGCTCGAGACGAATCTCCTTTAAAAAACGCAGCGGGGTTTTAATCCCCGCTTTGTCTAGTTGTCCCTTGATTGATTTTTTGACATTTTTTGCCTTGCCAAAACCAAGGGTGATAGCAAAATAGCCATCAATAGATGGCCATTTGACATTGAGAACATAACAGGGTGATGTGAGAATATGAGTTACTGGAACTCTCCTTCCATCCTCTGTGAATGTTTGTGACTGATGTATTTTTTCACCCAAACTAAACCCTACCATAGTTTTACTCAAAAAAAATAGCCCCAGATTGGGGGCTTTCTAATTGCCAATCCGGAAAGAGCTACTAGTTAATTTTCTCGGTAAAGAAAATCACCATTGAAATAGATTATATACCATATAAGTCCATTGGTCAATATGAAGTTAATTTGCTGTAGTTTATTGAAACAGGTAAAGTGTCACAAATAGTGCTCCGAAAATAACCGCTATGAGAAGAACCGGGTTACTGAAGAAATATTCGAAATGAGCTTGAGGGGGACGCGCATATGACCTGGTTTTTCTTGCAATTTTCCTTTTTTTCCTCATAGATGGAAAATAATTTACCTTAACTTTACTGTAGAGTATCTGAAGATATTTGTCAATAGAATACGCACCTCCGTGTGAAAGATTGTTGCAACAACCTACTCGCAACCTCGTTGGTTGCAGGCGGTATGCCTCGCACATACTTTCTTTAAGTCGTTGAGGAAGAGTTAGTCGAGGAATTTGAAGGTGGAAAGGATTTTTTCAAAATTCTCTGAAGAGATACTGCCAGCATCACCAGCATTATTTAAATCAAATTTGTAGATTTCATAGCCTTTTTTAATAAAAATAGAATCGTTAATGTCAGATTTGGGAATTTCTATAGTTCGTTTAGCCTCAAATCCTCCAACTAGTAAATTAGAAAATTTTAGTGAACTAATATTTTCTTTTTTTTTAACATAATCTTCAATACTTTGATTAGTCGTATTACCATACAACACATATTCTATAAAGGAATATTCAGGTGTATTTTTAGTATTAGAATTAAAGATTTTCACTTCATTTTTGCTACTTTCTACCTGTAGGTTAGGAGGATATTTAAAAGTTATTTTTAAATCATCGCTGGTATAAGTTAACCAACTTGCTGTTTCATCGATAACAGTTGTTGGTTGAACCGTTAATGTCTGAGTAGGAGATAACTGAAATGATTGATTTATTTGTGTGTTTCTTGTTCCGAAGTAATAACTACTTCCGGCAACAAGGAACAAGAGAATAACAAGAATAGCCATAAACGGAAGTTTCGATTTTGGACTATGCGATTCAATAGTAGTTGGCGCTGATGGCCTGTCTCGCTTCGCGGGTGCAGCGGGTTGGGAAGGAATCTGCGGTTGTTGCGAATCCATAGGATTATTCTTTCAAAGCCTGATTGAAAAGTCAAATACATTCTGTTGTCACATCTTCACCTCAACCTCTACGCCGGCGGGGAGCTCGAGGTGCATAAGGGAGTCTATGGTTTGATTTGTGGGATTCATAATATCAAGAAGTCGTTTGTGTGTTTTTAAGCCAAAATGGTCGCGCGCATCTTTTTCAATGAAAGGGGATTTGTTTATAGCCCATATCTCAACTTTTGTCGGGAGCGGTATGGGGCCTTTTATGGATGCGCCTGTCTTTATCGCGGTGTCTACTATTTTCTGGCATGTTTCATCAACTAGCCGATGATCATACGCTTTCAATCGTATTCTGATTCTACCTTTTGGCATACTTTAAAAGAGCTTCCCAACTTATTGCTTCCTATTATTATTTTAGCACTTTCGTCACAACGCCGGCTCCAACGGTATGACCACCTTCACGGATAGCGAACTTCAATCCTTCCTCCAATGCTACTGGATAGATCAACTTTGCCGAGATCTTCACATTATCTCCTGGCATTACCATCTCTACCCCTTCTGGTAAATTGAGTTCACCGGTAATATCAGTAGTTCTTATGTAGAATTGGGGACGATATCCTTTAAAGAATGGTGTGTGGCGACCTCCCTCTTCTTTTGTAAGTACGTAGATTTCTGCCTCAAATTCTGTATGCGGAGTAACTGAGCCAGGCTTTGCTATTACCTGACCTCGCTCAACATCAGTTTTTTCAACTCCTCTCAAAAGAAGTCCGGTGTTATCACCTGCCCGTGCCTCGTCGAGGGTTTTTCTAAACATTTCAATACCGGTTACCACGGTCTTTCTATTTGGTTTTATACCCACTATCTCAATCTCTCCATTTACTTTTAGTAAGCCTCTCTCTACTCTACCAGTAACCACGGTGCCCCGCCCTTGGATGGTAAATACGTCTTCCACTGGCATTAAAAACGGCTTATCGATCGGTCGCTCTGGCTCCGGAATATAATCATCAACCGCTTTCATGAGCTCTTCAATGGCCTGTATAGCAGCAGGGTCATCCTGAAGAGCTTTGAGCGCGGATCCTTTAATAATGGGTACCTCGTCACCAGGAAACTTATACTTCTTAAGAAGGTCGCGTACTTCCATTTCCACAAGATCAACAATTTCTTTATCTTGCACCATATCAATCTTGTTAAGAAAGACTATAATTGCTGGCACATTTACCTGACCGGCAAGCAGAATGTGTTCTCTTGTCTGAGGCATCGGACCATCAGGAGCAGATACCACCAGTATAGCGCCATCCATCTGCGCTGCTCCAGTAATCATATTTTTAATATAGTCTGCATGACCAGGTGCATCAATATGCGCATAATGCCTTTTTTCTGTTTCATATTCTGAATGATGAATATTGATAGTGACGCCTCTCGCTTTTTCTTCAGGTGCTTTATCTATATCCTCGTATCTGAGGAACTTCGCAAGACCTTTTTTTGACAACACGTAGTGAATGGCAGAAGTCAATGTAGTTTTACCATGATCAACATGACCGATCGTACCAATGTTTAAATGAGGTTTTGTTCGTTGAAATACACCTTCTGCCATAATAAAATAATAACTTTTAAATTATCAAGAATTTCACAAGCGATAAAAAAATAAAGCAGTTGATTTTTTTATGCTACCCTCCTATGATAATTCTTACCATGGGAAAAGTCAAGACCTTTTTTCTTGTTTTTATTAACAGCGCATTTCCTCATCATCCTTATTATCATAAACTGCTAAAAACATCGTTTGTGCATTCCGTAAGGTATTTTCTCATCTTAATTGCAATCTTATATTTTGCGTTTCTCTTTTTTTTCACCATAAAGAATCCCGCTGTATTAAGAGTACAGAAGGTAATACAGAGTCTGTCCAAAAGTCTCCAGTCTTTTCCACAATCACTGGTAATTACTATCAGGAATGGACGATTGTCTACTAATCTTGAACACCCCTATTTTATGTGGTTTGACTATGAAGGAAAAAAAATGATTCTTTTAGTGGTTGACCATATGGTTTCAGGCAACACAATACCTTCTTATAAACCCATCATGTATGCAACTCAATCAACATTTGCCGTACGTAATCTAAAAAATGTAGAGGGTTATCAACTGCTTTCGTTGAAAGGAATCACCGCGCAAATCGACAAAGCTGTTATTACCGAAATTCAGAAGAACGTCCAGATGGTGCTCCAATCGTGGACTTTCTTTGTTATTGCTGCTGCCGTCATCGGGCTCCCTATTATCTTAGTAATGGTAAACATACTCTATTTACTCATTGCGAGCATTATTGCATTTACCATAGGGAAACTGTTTTTACCCGCATTATCTTTTAAGAAAACATTGCAGTTGGGCATGCATGCGATTACTATCCCTCTCATTATTAATTACACGCTGGGATTAGTAAACGTAAAGCTCATACTTCTTCCTGCCACCTATCTTGTATTACTTACTTTTTTCACGGGCGCAGCAGTATATGAAGCCTATTGGAACAAGTTGCCGCACCATAAATAGCAGCTCTTTTTTATGTCTGAACTCCTCTCGCAGCTGAATCAAGAACAAAAAGAGGCAATTATACACACCGCTGGACCACTGCTTATTGTCGCAGGTCCTGGAACCGGAAAAACAACGGTTATTGTCGAGAAAATCAAACATCTCATCTTAAATAATTTTGCCAGACCAGAAGAAATACTTGCGCTTACCTTCACCGAAAAGGCGGCAATTGAAATGGAAGAACGAGTAGACAAAGCAATGCCATATGGATACTTTCAGATGTGGATCTCTACTTTCCATGCGTTTGCCGATAGGACGCTTCGCGAAGATGGGTATCATATTGGGTTGGATCTCGGATATAAACTCCTTACGCAAGCTGAAACAATTCTATTTCTGCGATCAAAACTGTTTCTATTCAATTTAAAATACTTTCGACCGCTGAGCAACCCTCAAAAATTTTTAGATGCGCTCCTGCAGCATTTTTCACGAATACGAGATGAGGATATCAGTCCGGAAGAATATATGCAGTGGTTCGTCGCCCAACAACAAGACGCTGAGAAAACTCCTGAAGAAAAGGAGAAAATTCTTGAACTTGTACAGGCGTATCATACCTATCAGGAAATAAAAATTCGCGAAGGATATTTTGATTTTTCTGATCTTATCTACCACTTACTAAAGCTTCTGAGAGCTCGACCGGCGCTTCTCAAACAGTATCAACAACAATTTAAATACGTCCTGGTGGATGAATTTCAGGATACGAACATTGCTCAATATCTCTTGTTAAAACTGCTTTGCCCGCCAGAACTCAAACCAAACCTTACGGTGGTTGGAGATGACTCACAAGCAGTCTATAAATTCCGTGGCGCATCGGTTTCTAACATTCTCACCTTTATGCAAGATTATAAGCGAGCGAAAGAAATTACCCTTATAAAGAATTATCGTTCCTATCAAGATATCTTAGACGCCTCCCACCGACTCATAAAAAATAATGATCCTGATACGCTTGAAGCTCAACTTGACATATCAAAAAAACTCATCGCTGCTCGGGGAAACCACATCGACACAATCCATCTCTCTATTGCTGAAAATGGAAACGATGAAGCGGAACATGTAGTAAAAACCATACTTGCGTTAAAACAAAAACAGAGTTATCACTTTTCAGACTTCGCAATATTAGTGCGGGCAAACAATCACGCTGACCCATTTATTTCAACATTGATACGAAACGGCGTACCCTATAAGTTTCTTGGCCCTGGAATGCTCTTTAAACAACCAGAAGTAAAAGATCTCATTGCATATCTTAAGGTGCTGTATAACATAGAAGACTCTGTGGCACTTTATAGAGTATTACTCATGGATATTTTTCAACTTGATGCCCGAGATATTCACCTGCTTCTTTCATGCGCAAAGAAAGTTTCCGTATCATTGTTTCAAACAATCGAGATATATTTATCGTTTATAAACCAAGAATTATATAAAGAAGAATACGAGATATATAGAAAGTTTTTACCGCTTCTCAGCGAGGAGACAAAAAAAACGCTTTACAAACTGTATAGTATGATGCGACGACATCTTGGTCTGGTGAAAAAAAATACTGCCGGACAAATATTGTATTATTTTCTCGAAGATACCGGCTATCTGAAAGAATTAACTACCGTTACCTCTATCCTGCAGGAAAAAATTGCTTTAAATGTTACCAAGTTTTTTAACAAACTCAAATCTTACGAAAATGAACATGAAGACGCCTCGGTCTTTGCAGTCGTAGATTACATCGACATGAGCTTGGAACTTGGCGAATCTCCTCCTGCAGAGGATACCGATAACACATCGTACGACGCTGTACAGATAATGACGTTGCACGGGGCAAAAGGACTCGAATTTCCGGTAGTCTTTTTAGTGAATCTAACTATGGGAAGATTCCCATCGTATCAACGCAAGGAACCTCTTCCTATTCCCAATGAATTGATTAAAGAAATTCTCCCTCAGGGTGACTATCACTTGCAAGAAGAGCGAAGATTATTTTATGTGGGCCTCACCCGAGCACAAAATCAAGTGTACCTATCTGTATCACGCGCATACGGAGAAGGAAAACGAGAGAGAAAAATTTCACCATTTGTCGTTGAAACAGTGGGCATAGATACCGTAAATAAATATGAACGCTTAAAAAAAGAGGAAAAAATACAGCTTTCTATATTTGATTTCAAAAATACAGAATCGTCGATCGTCCGCAAAAAACCCACGCTCTCAAATTTTTCATTCAGTCAGCTTGAAACATTTACTCTTTGTCCGCTGCAATATAAGTATCAGTATCTATTAAAAATCCCAACAATGGTCTCAGCTGCAGCTTCATTTGGCGACAGCATTCATCGTACCCTCCAAAAATTCTATCAAGAGTATCTTACCGACCCACTCCTCAATCAAAAACGCCTCCTTGAAATATATCGACAATCATGGATACCTGCCGGCTATACTTCTTCAACCCATGAGAAAAAAATGAGGAAAGAGGGCGAGGAAATGCTCACGAAGTATTTTAAAACATTTCATCTCAAGGACATTGCGATCATCGCGCTTGAAAAATTCTTTAAAATCAAGCTCCCAAATGAAACATTTATTGTCGGTAAGATTGACCGTATCGATCAAAAGGAGAATGGCGCCATAGAAATCATCGATTATAAGACTGGGAAAAAACCGGAAGAAAAGGAGTTGAAGAAAAATCTCCAGCTTTCGATATACGCCCTCGCCGCTATAGACACCGGCCTTTATGGGAAAAAGCTTGAAGATGTGCATTTGACCTTTTACTATCTTCAGGATATGGAGCGTATCAGCATGCAGAAAACAGAGGATGATATGGATACTGTCAAAAAACAAATTACCAATCTGGTCGAACAGATTAGAGGCGATACGTTTCAACCCCGGGTGGGTCCGTGGTGTAGCTTTTGCTCATTTAAGATGATCTGTGAGGCATGGCAATAGGTAGGGTATAATAAGAACTATGACTGATCGATTGGCTACATCGCGTTTTTTTCTTAAGATAGGTGAAGTGGGCATTCCGATTCTCACGTGGCTTCTTATTACGCTTCCTTTGTGGCTTTCTCCATTTCATCCAGCAGTAGTCGCATATTTTATTATATGTTTCGATCTGTATTTTTTATACAAATCCGTCGGTACCGCCTATTATGCTACAATTTCATATCTTCAGATACTTTCGTATGGGAAAATCCCTTATCATAAAAAATTGCTGCAGAAGACCAAGAGCAGAGATATTTATCACTTTATAGTCATCCCCAATTACAAAGAACCTCTTCATAAGCTTGAATCTACTATTGAGGCAATTATTCAAAGTGATTATCCATTTAAAAATCTCGTTCTTGTCCTCGCGTTTGAGATGAGAGAAGCAGAAGCAAAAGAAAAAGATGAACAGTTGCGATTAAAATACCGTGATCATTTCAAAGACATCATCTCTTCTTATCATGTTCTGAAAACGAATGAAGTGCCCGGAAAAGCAAGCAATCAAACAAATGCGGTAAGGATGGTTGAACAATACGCAGTAGAAAGAAGTTTAGAATTCAAGCATGTTCTTATTACTATCTGTGACGCGGATAGCATATTTTCGAAAAATTACTTCTCCTATCTTACGTATGAATTTTTAAAAGATAGGGACCGCAGCTACCATTTTTACTGGGCGCCAGTACTACTTTATAACAACTTTTGGCGGCTCCCCTTTTTTGTTCGTATGCAGGCCACTCTTTCATCATTATTGCGACTGGCATTTTTATCTCAAAAAGAAAAACTAATCCATATATCGACATACTCAACAAATCTATGGCTTCTTAAACAGGTTGGATATTGGGATGTTGATGTTATTCCTGAGGACTGGCACATATATTATCAAGCGTTTTTTACTTTTGGTGACAAAGTGAAAACTTTACCGCTCTATACGATTATAAATGGCGACGCCGTCTATTCGGGAAATATTATTAAGACATTGAAAAATAGATATGAACAAGAAAAACGATGGGCATGGGGTGCAAGCGACATTGGGTATACTTGGGGGAAACTTTTTAATACTCCTCATATTCCTTTTTTGTCAAAGCTTAAAAAAATGGCGTTTCTCGCCGAGACCCATCTGCTCTGGCCAACGTCATTTTTTATCCTTACCTTAAGCGCATTGATACCTCCTCTGGTAAATCCTGTTTTCAAACGAACCGTGCTGGGTTTTCTTCTTCCGCAACTCTCTGGATTTATATTGACTACCGCATCATTGATGCTTATTCTTTACATTTATCTTGATATACAACTTAGAAAAAAAGTCGCGGTCAAAACAAACCCGGTAAGTATTCCTTTTCTAATAATTCAGTGGTACCTTTTACCGCTCGTCTCATTTGTCTTATCCTCCCTCCCTGCTCTTGAAGCGCATACCAGATTATTACTGGGAAAAAAAATTACTTATAAGGTTACTGAGAAGGTCTGAGCAGTTAGTTAATTAATTAATTAATTGGTTACTTGGTTAGTTAGCATCATCGTTTGAATGTACCAAGTAACTAAATAACCAAATAACCAACTAACTAAGTAACAGTCAATACAGAAATAAACATGTTCTCATATTTTTTTACCCAAACACCACTAAAACTTTTTGTTCAAAGCTTCTGGCGTGATGAAGCATTCTCCTATGTATTGGCGCAGCAAAATATCATTCAGCTTCTCGTTGCAACTGCCAAAGACTTTAATCCTCCACTCTACTATATAGTTCTTAAATTCTGGATGTTCATTTTTGGCTCTTCTGAAGTAGCATTGCGTAGTATATCGTTTCTTTTTTACTGGGGTACTCTCTATGTATCATATTTGTTTCTTACAGAAATACTGAAGCTTGATCAGAAAAAGAGCCTGTTGTACCTACTCTTATTCATACTAAACCCTTTGTTAACTTACTATGCATTTGAGGCCCGTATGTATACTATGTTTGTATTTTTTGCTACTCTATCTTTTTATGCCTATTTTCAACGAAAAATTCTTCTCTACCAGATTGTCACGACGCTTGGTCTCTATACTCATTACTTTATGATACTTGCGGTAATGACTCAGCTTATCACCGTATATTTATTTGAGCGCAAAAAACCCCACTTTTCTTTTTTGATAAAAAAAATGGTGGTACCAATTCTTATTGGTGTTCCATGGATACTATTTGTAGTAACGCAAAAAACATTTTTATCTGAATCATTTTGGATATTGCGGTACAGTCTGAAAGATTTTCTCCTCATACCCTCATTTCTCTATACCGGTTATGAGCGCGAGTTCGGATTCCTTGCGACCACGAAACAGGGTGAGATACCGGTACTACTTTGGTTCTCTTTGATTATTCTTGGTTTGTTTTTCTTCGGGTATAAACGCATCGGTAACCGACGACTCTTTCAATTTTTAAGCATATGGATATTTTTTCCATCAATAGTAATTTTTATCCTCTCATTGTATAAACCTCTCCTTTTACCAAGGTATTTGGTATTCGTTACACCAGCGCTGCTTTTTTTGATCATTCTCTCTCTTGAATCATTATCAAGGAGAATGCGCATTATGACTATGGCGCTCCTTATAGCTTTTACTTATTCCTATAATCAGATTCAACTACAGTCGCGGGTAAAAACTGATGTTGCTAAAATGATGCGCGAAATAAAAACGCTTGCAGAAAAAGATGACGTTATATATGTTACAAATGAGCTTGATTTCTTTACGGCTCAATACTACTTTGGGATTAATAGAGTAAACATCTATGGAAAAACATATGAAGAATTACCACAATACGTTGGTAAAGCGCTCATTCCCAAAAATAAGATCGTGACGAGTCTTCCTTCTTATCCTAAAAAAGCGTTTGTCTTGCGAGACGAAACCCACTATGACATCCAATCGCTCTATTAGGCATCCTCTCCTTTTTTCCATTGGGGACAAGTAAGAAGCGGAGCATAAAGATCGTCTTTTCTCTCTATTTTCAGAGCGTCGATCTCTTCTTCAGTGGGATTTTTTCTCGTAAATCTCACAAAAGCAGCATCTTCTATTGTTGTCAGCGGAGTCTGCTCGTTGCCTTCTCCCATCACTGCAACAGCTGTTGCGCCTAAAGAATCCATAATGTTTGCTTTTGTGACATTGAGTTTTCTTCCAAATATATCAGGCTTTCCTATATAATCGTTTAACGCTGCGAACCCGCTATGTGCTATTGCAATGCCGGTAGTTCCCCATCGAAGCGGTGTTGTTTTACTATCGACAATAATTACGCCTACATGGGTAAGTGCAAATCTTTTTTGTAAATATTCTTTTACCTCGTTTGCTGTTTTCTGTGCATCTTTCGGCCACAAAATATAGTATCCATACCCATTTGACTCATCTATCCCTGCGGTTGGTATCAATATCCCTTGCTTTATCGTAAGAGTTATATGGTAAGGGTTTTCATAGGGAAGATATAATTCCGACTCCTTTTTGATAAGCGCTTGTTTGTCTACGGTGCCTATCTTAACCACCCTCCCTTCGCACAGAGAAACGATCTTAGAGGTAATTGCAAGAATTGATTTCTCTTTCATGTTTGTCACATAATGATCAAGAATCTCGAAAAGTTCATACTTAAAAGGAAGAATTTTATTCGTTTTAATTGGCGTCACTATCATTAGATTATTTTTTGAATCTTGTATTTCACAATAAAGGCAATTTTATCTCTGAGGGGAAACGAATAGCGAATAAAACTCAGGCAACAATCTTTTCACTGCCTGCAAACTGTGGTATCTGTCGTTATGTAAAAATTCTCTCAGCGGCCAGATAGTAACTTTATCGGCCAATCGGCTTGCATGCAACAGCAATGGATCGGAATCTTTATCCGTAATTCCAGTATGAACTGCTAAATGATAGGTAATGGGATCATCTCTAACTTTTCGGAATACGAAAATATCACCGAGCAACGGTTGTTCCCGATCAGTATTAACAGTTCTAAATAATACACTATTATCCTCAAATATCTCCTTTGACCACATACCTTTGGGAATTGTTACGCCAAACCACAGCTGGTATGCCATGTGTACTAATCGCTGACAGTTTACCCCATCAAGCACGTTTTCAACGCCTCCATCAATCCATGGTCCACCACTGAAGTTATATGGTAAACCAATAAATGGTGATAATTCAATATTTTTTGCGAAGGTAAAAAAGTATCTAAACTTAGATAATTACTCGTCCTATTATACAATAATAGGGAAAATTGTTGAGAGAATTGCTTGACTTTCAATAATCCCCTTATTAAGATAAACGCAATGAAATATCTCAGACAAGCTGATCCGGAGATAGCGAGACTGATTAAACTTGAGGAAAAACGGCAAGCAGAAACGCTCATGATGATACCTTCTGAAAATATTGTCTCGAAGGCGGTCGAAGAAGCGCTCGGCTCTTGTCTCGGGAACAAATATGCAGAAGGCTATCCGCTTAAACGGTATTATCAGGGACAGGAAGTCGTTGATCAGGTTGAAACACTCGTTATAGAGCGGGCAAAAAAAATGTTCAACGTCCCCGCTGCAAATGTCCAACCTCTGTCCGGATCTCCCGCCAACTTTGCTGTTTATACAGCACTTTTGAATCCCGGTGACACCATTATGGGACTTTCCCTTGCAGGTGGTGGGCATCTTACTCATGGGGCAGCTGGTAACGCAAGTAGCAGGTATTTTCGAGCAGTCGAATATGATGTTGGAGTAAATGGAATACTCGATTACAAATCAATTCTAAAACTAGCTAAAAAAGAACGGCCAAAAATTATTATTGCCGGTTATACCGCCTACCCGCGATTTATCGATTGGAAAAAGTTTGGACACATCGCTGATGAGGTTGAAGCGTATTTTATGGCAGATATTTCCCATATTGCCGGTCTTATAGTCGGCGGTGTATATCCATCACCGGTTCCCTATGCTCATATTATCACAACAACAACGCATAAGACGCTCCGTGGACCCCGCGCTGCAATGATTTTGACAACCGAAAAGGGTCTGAAAAAAGATCCCGATCTTGCTAAAAAGATTGATAAAGCTATTATTCCCGGTCTTCAAGGTGGACCTCATATAAATACCATAGCTGCTATTGGAGTGACATTGAAAGAAGACTCAACGACACAGTTTAGAGCTTATACAAAACAAGTTGTCAGTAACGCAATGGCACTCAGTCAGGAATTGAAACATTACAACTTCAATTTGGTATCCGGAGGGACAGATTCACATCTTATTCTTATTGATCTGAGAAATAAACTAATTCTCGGAAAAACAGGCGCTGTAGGACTGGAAAGGGCAGGTATTGTAGTAAATGCAAATAAAATTCCGTTTGATCCAAATCCTCCTCTGTATCCTTCAGGAATCCGCTTGGGTACTCCTGGTATTACCAGCCGCGGTATAAAAGCAAAAGAGATGAAACGGATTGCAAATTGGATGCATCAGGTTGTAGACAATCTTACGGTAACGAAGCAGAAACTGGGAATTGCTGATGAACTGGAAAAGAAACGTGAAGCAAGAGAAAGAATTATTGCGAGTACAAAAATCATTCCTTTAATCAAAAAAGAAGTGAATGTATTCTGCAGAAAATTCCCAATTCCTAAAGAATACTAAGAATTCTTGCTACATGATACATGATACATGCTCTGTGTATAATAGTGATATCTATGATCTATATGCTGATCTTCGCAGATGTTCTCATGGTCGCAGCATTCCTCCTTAAGTTTAATTCGCTCCCTCCCCAGATACCTCTGATCTACTCCCAACCATGGGGAGAAGATCAATTAGTAGATTACTGGGTTATCGTCATTCTTCCGTTACTCCTTCATTTTTTCTTTTTCCTCAACGTATTTATTTACAACAAACTCTTCTTTCCCGATCATCTTATCCGAAGAATTATTGTGACAACAAACTATGTACTAACGATTGGGTTTACATTCATCTTTTTAAAGATAGTATTTCATATATCTTGATATGCCGCTAATAGTGACTGTTTTTACTATTTCATTCTTCATCTCGTTTTTCCTGACACCGCTGGTTATCATTCTCGCCAGAAGATTTGGTCTCGTAACTGATTCCAAAAAAAGGAGCCATCCGGCTCATACCCATGAAGGCATTGTCCCTCGTGGTGGCGGCATTCCGGTTTATGTTTCGTTACTACTGTGTTCTTTACTATTTCTCCCGCTTAATAAAATAATCATTGGTATTCTTATTGCCAGCTTTCTTCTTGTGATAGTTGGTGTTCTTGACGATTTGCTCGATCTTTCTCCCTATTCACGATTTGTTGCCAATCTCATCATATCTATTATAGTTATTTCATTCGGTCTTGGGATACCATACATATCAAATCCTTTTGGCGATGCTATTCGCCTTGACCAATGGCAATTCTCTTTTGATGTTTTGGGGCAAAGAAACATTCTTGTGTTTGCCGATGTGGTTGCGGTAGTTTGGCTAACATGGATAATGAACATGGTAAACTGGAGTAAGGGAGTTGATGGGCAACTTCCCGGATTTGTTAGTATTACCGCTATATTCCTGGGACTTCTCGCCCAACGGTTCACCGCACACGATATTAGTATACAAGCAGTCACCCTCCTCTCATTTATAACAGCTGGTGCATATTTAGGGTTTCTCCCCTTTAATTTTTATCCCCAAAAAATTATGCCCGGTTATGGAGGCGGGGCATTGGCAGGATTTCTTCTTGGAATCCTTTCAATTCTCTCTTTTGGGAAAGTCGGCACTGCATTACTTATCCTGGCAATACCGATGATAGATGCTGTATATACAATCATCCGACGTATTCGGCATAAACATTCACCGTTTCGTGCCGATTGGGGACATTTTCATCATAAATTATTAGAAATTCACTGGGGCAAAAGAAGAATTGCAGTATTTTACTGGCTGGTATCATTTATCCTTGGTATCGTGAGCCTTTACCTGCAAGGAATAGAGAAACTCCTCGCTTTTGTGACAATCGGCATTATGCTTCTCGTATTTATCCTTATCATAGAAAGAATCAAGAAAGAAGATCTGGTAGCTTAACCCTTTACCCTATGAAATATTTTATAAAAACCTTTGGCTGTCAGCAAAATAAGTCTGACTCGCAACGCATTGCCGCATCTTTTCAGGCGCGCGGCATGGAAGAAGCGAAAACAATACAGACTGCTAACTACATTGTGATTAATACCTGTATGGTCAGACGATCGGCAGAAGATAGAGTATATGGACTAGTTCGCAACCTTGGCAAGGTGAAAGAGAAAAAACAATTTAAGCTCATTGTCACCGGTTGTATGGTTGGACTTGCATTCCGAGACAAAACTGGTGAATATCTCCAGAAAATTCGTGAGCGTATGCCAGAAGTCGACGAATTTATGCCTATCGAAGAAGTTGGATTTGACCATGAGCCGCTTCGACAGGATCAGCAAAACGGATGGGTGCCGATCTCAAATGGATGTAATAACTTCTGTACCTTCTGCGTGGTCCCTTTTACCCGGGGAAGAGAAATCAGCAGGCCGTTTGACGACATCATTCAAGAATGTACTAAAATGAAACAAAAAGGATACCAATCAATCACATTACTTGGCCAAAACGTAAACTCCTACGGTACCGACCTTATATTGGGAGAAAAAAATGTCCAGAATGTGAAACCGGTGTATGTTAAACATCTTGGAAAATACAGAATCCCAACGCTGTTCCCTCTCCTTCTTGCAGAAGTGGCAAAACTCGGATTTGAGAACGTTGATTTCATCTCATCAAATCCCTGGGATTTTTCAGATGAACTCATTAATGTTATTGCACGCTATCCAAACATAACGCGGATTATCCATCTTCCTATTCAGTCCGGCGACAATAAAGTGTTACAAAGAATGAATCGTTGGTACACGAGAGATCAATACCTTAATCTTATCTCAAAGCTCAAATCACAGATCTCAACTGTCAAATTTACCACTGATATTATTGTGGGATTTTGCGGGGAAACTGACGAAGAGTTCCAGAATACTGTTGAGATTTGTAAAAAGGTAGGATTTGAAAAAGCTTATATAGCTATGTACTCGCAACGGCCTATGACTGCGGCAAAAAAGCTCCTTCCCGATGATGTTCCTCACTCAGTTAAAAAACAACGCTGGCTCATTCTCGAAAATCTCATAAACAATGATCTAACATCTAGAACCCATTGCAAAACCTATGACTCTAGATTGTCATTTCGAGCCAAACGAAGTGCGGCGAGAAATCTCGGTTAAAAGAGATTTCTCACTGCGCTAACGCTTCGTTCGAAATGACAGGGGAGGCTTTGATATAAGTTCTAGGATCTAGGATCCAAGATCTATTTCTGGTACAATATCCGAATGAGACTTTTGGTGACTGGCGGAGCTGGATTTATCGGTTCAAACTTCGTGCTCTACTGGCTCAAAAAATATCCCAATGATTCCGTCGTGAATCTAGACAAACTTACCTACGCCGGCAACTTAGAAAACCTCAAGGATATCGAACATAACTCCAGTTACACATTTGTAAAAGGAGATATTTGCGATGGTAAGCTGGTAGATACGCTTATGCGCGACATTGATATCGTTGTACATTTTGCGGCAGAATCTCATGTTGATCGCTCAATCCTCAACCCCGCGCCCTTTATTAAAACAAACATTGAGGGTACAATCACTCTTCTTGAAGCAGCGTTAAAAAACAATGTAAGACGATTTCATCATATTTCAACCGATGAAGTATTTGGTGCATTATCGCTCAATCGAGATGAGAAATTTAATGAAATTACTTGCTATAACCCCCGCAGTCCCTATTCAGCGTCAAAAGCTGCGGCTGACCATTTGGTACGCGCCTATGGCACCACCTACAACCTTCCTTATACGCTATCAAACTGTTCAAATAACTATGGTCCGTATATGTTTCCGGAAAAATTACTACCACTTGCAATTACAAATATTCTCGAAGGGAAAAAAGTACCAATTTATGGAGACGGACTCTATATAAGAGATTGGTTGTATGTTGAAGACCACTGTGAAGCTATTGATTGTATTATTCAGAAAGGAGAAGTTGGTAAAACTTATCTTATTGGTGGACGGCACGACGAGATTTCGAATCTTGAGTTGATAAAAGCGACGCTCACTCTTATGGGAGAAGACGAAAACCTCATCGAGTTTGTCAAGGACCGACCTGGACACGATCGCAGATACGCAATTGATTGGAGCAAAATGCATAATGAACTCGCTTGGCAACCACGACACACATTGGAAGATGGACTTAAGAAAACAATAGAATGGTACAAAACTCATGAAAACTGGTGGAAACGAATAAAGTCCGGAGAATACATAAATTACTATAAACAACAGTATGGTACTTAAAATAGCGATCACCGGATCAACAGGATTAGTTGGTTCACGCATAGTAGCGCTTCTTCAAGACACCATCCAGTTCAGGCCGCTTCTGCAAGAAGAAATTGATATTACCGATCGAGACAGTGTTTGGAAATTCTTAAACGGCATTCAATATGATATACTTCTGCACCTTGCAGCATACACCAATGTTGATAAGGCAGAGCAGGAACGTAAACTCACATACAGAATCAATGTTGAAGGTACGAGGAATTTATTTGAGTGTGTCGCTAACAGAAATAAAAAATTCATCTACATCTCAACAGACTTCGTGTTTGATGGCACGAATCCGCCTTATGACGAAACGAGTAGACCGAATCCCGTTGGTTATTATGGACAGACGAAATTTGAAGGAGAAGAGGTGGTAAAAAATAACAGTATGATAGTTCGAATTGCATATCCGTATGGTAATTCTCCAGCGGAAAAAAAAGATTTTGTCCGTTCGCTCAAATACCTCTTAGAGCAAGGGAGAAAACTTACTATGATTGAGGACTCTCTTATAACACCAACTTACATTGATGACATTGCTTTTGGACTAGAACATCTTATTAAACATTTTTCTCCAGAAATTTTTCACCTTGTCGGCTCACAGGTTCTCTCATCATTTGATAGTGCGCTTCTCATAGCAAAAATGTTTCAACTTGATACATCACTCATTGAGAAAACCACATTTGAAAAGTATTACAAAAATAATCTGATTCGTCCCAAACTTTCACACATTGTCTCCAAAAAAAATAACTTTCACCGGATGCGCTCTTTTGCAGAGGGACTCGCTATCATGAAAAATAAGATATTGTAATTATGGCTATTTTTTTATATCATAAGAGCTTATGACGCTTTCAATTATAGGACATGGATATGTGGGATTGGTGACCGCGTGTGTATTTGCAGATTTTGGTAATGATGTCTGGGTCATCGGACACACGAAGAAAAAAATTGAACAGTTGAAGCAAGGCGACCCCATTATCTATGAACCGGGATTAAAAGAACTGCTTGAAAAAAATCTCAGAGCACAGCGACTTCATTTTGTACTTAATTACGAAAAGGCAATTGGGCAATCAGATATTGTTTTTATTACCGTTGGCACGCCTCCTGCAAAAAATGGTGAAGCAGACTTAAGCGCTGTATTTGAGGTTGCGACTCAAATCGGAAAACATCTAAAAAAAGGCTTTACTGTCGTATCATGCAAAAGCACGGTACTCGTGGGCACCAATAAAAAAGTTGAAGAAATTCTTCTTAAAAAGAAGCCTTCGAATGCTGAAGTTGGCATTGCGTCTTGCCCTGAATTCCTTCGTGAAGGCACCGCTCTTACAGATACTCTCCATCCCGATAGAGTCGTCATTGGCTCAGACAACAAAAAAGCAATAAACTTACTTCTTGAGCTTCATAAACCCTTATCTGGCGAACGGGTGATTACCGATCTTGCTTCAGCAGAACTCATTAAGTATACAGCAAACGCAATGCTTGCTACAAAGATATCGTTTGCAAATCTTATATCTTTTTATTGCGAGAAAACCGGCGCCGATGTTGAAACCGTGCTTGATGCGGTTGGATTAGATAAACGAATCGGAAGAATCTTCATGTACCCCGGCGTCGGCTATGGCGGCTCATGTTTGCCAAAAGATGTAAACGCTCTCATTCATACCGGAAAAAGTTTTGGTATTGACGCTACATTGTTGGAGACGGTAGAAAAAATAAACGAAGATGCTCGAAAAAATTTTCTTGAAAAAATACTTATCAACACCAAAGGAAAATCTATCGCCATTTGGGGATTGAGTTTTAAACCGGACACCGATGATATCCGTGCAGCTTCTTCGCAGTTTATTATCCAAGAACTGCTAAATCGAGGCTATCGGATTGCAACATATGATGCCGCAGCAGAAGAAAATATTAGAAAACTATTCGGAGAAAAGATACGGTATTCAGACAACATGTATGACTGCGTTAGTAACGCGAACGTTCTCTGTATCCTTACTGAATGGAATGAGTTTAAGCAGGCCGACTTGCAGAAAGTGAAATCTCTTATGAAAGACCCTATTATTATAGACGGAAGGAATATCTATCAGCCTGATTCTGTAAAGAAACTTGGTTTTACTTATATCTCCACAGGAAGAAAACTAGTTGGATAAATGGTATGAATATAGTAATTACAGGAGGCGCCGGCTTCATCGGATCAAATCTTGCCAGCTATCATAGTGATCAAAACGATACAGTATTTATCATAGATAATCTGATTACTGGCTCTGAAGAAAACATTAAATCTCTTGTTGCAACCAATCGTGCCATTTTTTTTAAAGCTGACATTGCAGAATTTGATTACTCTCAGCTTCCGTCTATCAGCATAGTTTATAATTTAGCGTCTCCGGCATCTCCTGTTCAGTATAAAAAACACTCGATAGAAACACTGATGACTAATGCTTTAGGCACCCAAAAATTATTGGAATTCTGCAAAAATTCTCCCCGCACTATCTTTGTGGAGGCTTCAACTTCAGAAGCCTACGGCGATCCTCTGATACATCCCCAAACTGAGGAATATTGGGGAAACGTCAATCCCGTTGGGATACGTTCTTGTTATGATGAGGCAAAACGATTTGCCGAAGCTCTTACCATAGCATATTTTCGAAAGTATCACCTGCCGCTAAGAATCGCAAGAATTTTTAATACGTATGGACCGAATATGGAAAAAGATGACGGACGTGTTATTTCAAATTTCATCATGCAATCGATCACTAATCAGCCAGTCACGGTATACGGAGACGGTACACAAACCCGTTCGTTCTGTTATGTTGATGATATGGTACGCGCTATTGTCCTACTTGCAAAGATACCAAACATAGACGGAGAAGTTATTAATGTGGGCAACCCAGACGAAAAAACAATAAATGAGCTTGCAAGCATTGTACAAATCATGACGAAAACGCAGTCGAAAATCATCTTTCAGCCTATTGATTCTGACGACCCAAAGAAAAGAAAACCAGACATCACAAAAGCGAAGCGCTTATTAGGATGGAATCCTCAGGTATCATTGGAAAAAGGACTCCAAAAAACCATTGCCTATTTTAAGGAGCGATTTGCATGAAAAAAGCAGTTATTATTCTTCCTACCATCAACGAATCCGGGACCATCAAGGAACTTATAGAATCTATATTCCTTTATACGAAAGCAAATCAAAATTGGGAGATACACGTGCTGGTTGTAGACAGTGAATCCATAGATAGCACGATCGCAACTATTAAAGAGCTTCAGAAAAACTACCAGAGAGTGCATCTTATTCAAACAAGGAGGGAAGGATTAGGGAAAGCGTATATACATGGATTTAATCACGCTTTAGAAAAACTGCATCCGTATTTAATCTTCGAGATGGACGCTGACTTATCTCACGATCCTAAGAAAATTCCTGATTTTCTTAAAGAAATTGAACAAGGAGCTGATTTTGTTCTTGGCTCACGTTACACAAAATACGGTTCCATTCCCAGCAACTGGGGCATACACCGCAAAATTTTGTCAGTGCTCGGGAATATTGTCATTCGCATTCTGTTTGCCAAGCCACGAATTACTGACTGGACGGGAGGATATAGAGCAATTAAATCATGGATTATCAAGGAATCCATTCCTCATATCCGAAACTACACAGGCTATGTATTTCAGGTTGCACTCCTAGACTTTGCTCTCAAGAAACACGCTATCATAGCTGAAACTCCAATACGGTTTAAAGATAGGACGTATGGCCAATCAAAGATTAACTCTCTTCAGACCATTATTCAAACGCTCCTCTATGTTTTTACCCATTCATCATTTGTTAAGTTTATTATCGTTGGATCAGTTGGTTTCATCATTGATTTCACTTTTGCATACTTCTTTATCTATTCGTTGGGTATTGCGAAACCTACTGCCAACGCCATGAGTGCAGAAATCACCATAGTCTCCAACTTTCTGCTCAATAATTTCTGGAGTTTTGCTCATAAAAAAATTGCGGGAGGAATTTTTACCTATATACGAAAATTGTTGGCATTCAACATTGTTGCATCAGGATCGATCTTTATTCAATGGATTGGTATGCTTTTGGCTTTGAAAGTGTTTGGGGACTACGTCATTCGGTTCCCCACGGTAAATTTTCCCTTTCATTCATGGATTCTGTATAAGATCTTCATCATTGTTCTTTTGGTCATTCCTTACTCATACATTGTCTACAATAAAGTGATATGGAGACGACAAAGATAGAAGAATTATTTCTTCTCTTTATCGGCATATTGCGAATATACCCACCCTTGTTTATTTTTCTCAAACACAATCTTATACCACCCTTCTTTTTCATCCAGTAAGTCAAAGGTGTCTCCCGGCTTTACTCTCCCGGATTCTGAAGCAGATATCGATGGCTCTTCCCGCACCCGGAGGAAACCGGTTGGCGTGTCTTTTATAGTGATGAGAAACTTGTTAGTAGTAGAGCTTTGGGTAGCGCTTTTAGTAGCTTCCTCCGCCGGTTCGTCTGTAGGAATTTTTTGCTGATTCGGGTCGATCGCGAGCTTAAAATGCGTGTTTACCCGATACCCTGGTTCTACTTTAATCTTTTCGGTCCGTCGTAAAAACCCTGGCATAAATACTGATAATTCGTGGTCTCCTTTTACCACATCTGCTAATATCGCTGGCGAAACTCCTTTTTCATCATTATCCAGATATACAATCGAGCCGCTCGGTTCTGTTTCTATAAATATTTCCCCGTAGTTTGGATTCGTGGTTTTTTCCATTTTTGTGACTGTCAGTATCTCTCCGGCAGAGGCGAGATCGGTGGGACCAAGCTCTCTATTGATGTAAGAAAGAGCATTTTTGAAGATGCGTACTTTCCCCTGCCATGATGCTGTTTGAGTAGCAGTGGCTTCGGGAATTAATTTGACAAGATATTCCCCAATCTTGATTTTTTCTTCATAAGGTGTTTTTCCAACCGCAATATTATCAATGAATATCGTAGACGAAGGAGAAGAAACAACACGGATCTTTCCGAAGGTATCCTGAGCATTGAGAAGGATAAACTTAAAACCAACAAATCCGAGAAAAAGCAAGCATAAAAAACCTAATAAGAATAGTTTTCTTCCCATATATAAGCTTATTAATTGTAAAAAACGATTCTTCGTATTGCAAGGTTCATTATGGTATCATAATAACCACATGATTAGAGATAAAATCTTAGAAAAATTACAGGAGGCGCTTGTTAGAGTCGGTGTGACGGAAGAAAAGGTTGAGTTGGAACGACCGGCGAATCCTGATTTTGGCGATTACTCAACAAGTATTGCGCTTAAAGTTTCTAAAACGTTGAAGCGTAACCCGATTGAGGTCGCTTTGGAAATTAAAAAAAACACCGCTGATAATAACCTTATAGAAAAAATTGATGTGATAAAACCCGGGTTTATTAATTTCTGGGTTTCCCAACAGACTCTACTGGAGAGACTTCATTCGATCCTAAAATCTACGGATTCTTATGGGAGAAGTCAGTTATTCGCAGGGGAGAATGTCATGGTCGAATATACCGACCCGAACCCTTTTAAAGAGTTTCATATAGGCCATCTTTATAGCAATATCGTAGGAGAATCGCTCGTTCGACTGCACGAGGCGGTTGGCGCCAACGTGAAGAGGGCAAATTATCAGGGCGACGTTGGGATGCATGTGGCAAAATCTATCTGGGGAATGCAAAGAAAAATGCATGATGAGAATATTTCGCTTGAAGATTTACAAAGGAAACATCTCCAAGAACGGGTGAGATTCATGGGAGAAGCCTATGCGTTTGGTACCCAGCAATATGAAAAAGACGAAACAGTTCAGGAAGAAACAAAACTGCTGAATAAAAAGATCTACGCGCTTGATTCTGAGATTCAGGAACTGTACCAGAAGGGTCGCCAGTGGAGTCTGGAATATTTTGAGACGATTTACAAACGACTCGGAACATCGTTTGATTACTACTTTTTTGAACGGGAAGTTGGCGAGCGAGGATTGCAAATTGTAAAAAAGCATGCAGATCTCTTTGAACAAAGTGACGGCGCAACTATATTTAGAGGTGAAAAATACGGTCTGCATACTCGTGTATTTATCAACTCTCTTGGATTACCAACGTATGAGGCTAAAGACCTAGCTTTAGCCCCAATGAAACATGAACAGTTCCCTTACGATATATCTATTGTTGTCACCGGTAACGAAATCAATGAATACTTTCAGGTTGTTTTGAAGGTACTCGAGTTTCTCAATCCTGAGCTACGAAAAAAAACCAAACACATATCGCATGGTATGGTACGCCTTCCAGAGGGTAAGATGTCAAGCAGAAAAGGCAATATTATTACTGGTGAATCTTTGCTTAATGAAACCAAACTGAGACTCAAAAATATTATTGAGAAAAGTAATAAAATATCTCCTGAGGACATTGATACTGTAAGTGAAAAAGTCTCGATTGCAGCAGTAAAATATTCGTTATTGAAATCGAGTATCGGAAAAGATGTCATTTTTGATTTTGACGAATCGCTGGCGTTTGAAGGAAATTCCGGTCCCTATCTGCAATACACCTACGCACGTTGTCGATCGGTCTTAAGAAATGCGGGTGATGCTGGTATTCAGACATCGCTATCTCAAGGTAATATAGGCAGTGAGGAATTATTGCTAACTCGTACAGTAATTTACTTTCCAGAAATTGTAGTTGAAGCAACCCAATCGCTCTCCCCTCATCTTATTTGTAACTATCTCTATAGCTTAGCCCAACGATATAATCTTTTTTATCAGAAATATCCGATTCTCAAGGCAAAAGATGAACAAAGACAGTTACGATTGGTAATAACAAATGCTACGGCGCAAATTCTGAAAAATGGATTGCATCTTCTGGGAATTGAAGTTGTCGAGAGAATGTAATTTAAGATCGGGGACATAAATGCTATGTTATACGTTTGCTCAAACTGTGGATTCGGTACCGCATCATGGATGGGGCGTTGTCCTGACTGTGGACAATGGAACACCCTCAAAGAACAGCGGGGGGGAAAAGAGCGAAAATCCAAAGAGTCGGTAGCGAAATTATCGATAACTCCTTTATCCAAAACACAGTCTATTGTGAAAGGAAGGAAAAGTACTGGAATATTTGAATTTGATCGAGTAGTAGGTGGAGGGATTATCCCGGGAGCTGTGATTCTATTAACAGGAGAGCCGGGAATCGGCAAGTCAACCCTACTCTTACAATCACTGCAAAATCTAACCGTTCTGTATATTTCCGGAGAAGAAACCGCAGGACAGGTGAAAGATCGGGCAAGCCGATTAAAGACTGATCTGAGTCATTTCCTTTTCTCTGATACGCTACAGGTTGAAGGTATTATTGAAGGTGTTGAAGATCTTGAGAAAAAAATTGATATTGTCGTTGTTGATTCCGTTCAAACAATATACTCTAAGATGATTGATAGTCCATCTGGCGCAATAACTCAGTTGAGAGAAACGACAAGTCAACTTATTAAGATGGCGAAAACAAAACATATTCCGATCATTATCGTCGGCCACGTCACAAAAGAAGGCGACATCGCCGGACCAAAAACATTGGAACATATGGTTGACGTGGTGCTTTCTTTCGAAGGTGAAAAAGTATCACATTTTCGGGTTTTGAGAGCACAAAAAAATCGGTTTGGGTCAACAGAAGAAATCGGTATTTTTGAGATGAAGAATGAAGGACTCGTAGCGGTCGATAATCCTCTCGCCTTTTTGGACCAGAGTAATGAGAAAGTTTCGGGAAAAGCAATTGTTGGCATCATTGAAGGAAAGCGTCCATTATTTTTTGAGATTCAGGCACTTGCATCAAACACTATGCTCGCAATACCAAGAAGGGTGGTAAAAGGAGTGGATTACAATAAAGTGTTGCTTTTGCTTGCTGTTCTCAGAAAAAACTTAAATCTTTCTCTTGATACTTTTGATATTTATGTAAATGTAGTCGGAGGTGTTGATATTAAATCAACTGCCGCTGACCTAGGGATCATCGCGGCGATTATATCGTCTATTAAAAATGTCGCATTACCCACAAAAACATTATTTATTGGAGAGGTTGGATTACTAGGAGAGATACGCATGATCCCCTTTGAAGAAAAAATAATTTCTGAAGCAAGAAGACTTACGTTTCAAACGGTGTATTCTTCTAAAAATATAAGAACGGTAAAAGATTTACGTAAAATATTTACTCCTTAACAAATTCTTTCCTTACCACATTCTTCTTACCGTTTCCGCCAATTACTTCGATAATAAGTTCATTTTTCCCCGTATGAAGCGGTAACACATATTCAAATACACCATCTTTATTTGGATAAATTCTTTCACCAAATATGGTGATACTTGCTTCTTTTTCGGTTTTTCCCCGTATAACAACATTGTCAATTGATCGAAAACGATTGGTCATCGGAGCCATAATGGTAATAGAGGGGGGAGATAAGAACTGCTTGAGCTGATAACCAAAATAGAAAAGAAAGATCGCAAGTACCGCTACTATACCACCGTAAACTAGGCGCTTGGTCTGGGGAGTAAAATGATGAGAAGAGATGGATTTCTTAAAGCTTAAATCATCACGCCTCTCGTAATCTCTGCGGAAAAACGCAATGACTTTTTGTTTATCTACGCTTAAAAATTTTGCATAATTTGATAATATTCCGGTTATGTATATCTCTGAGGAAAATGCATTCCAATCATTCTCCTCTATAGATTTCAGAAATTTTTCTCGTACCCGTATTGATTTTTCAACAGTACGCAAGGATAATCCCTTTTTTACCCGCTCTTCTTTTAATAATGTTCCTACTGATATCATGCAAAAAGATCTAATATCCAACATCTAAGACCTAACATCTTCACTCTTTACTCTCTCAATATACTCTCCTGTTTCGGGATTGATCACAATCACATCTCCTTTCTTCACAAAGAGAGGAACCATAATTCGTGCTCCTGTCTCAATGAGAGCTGGTTTTTTTGCTCCAGAAACAGTATCTCCTCTTATTGCTTCTTCTGCCTCAATAACCTGCAATCGAACACTCAAAGGAGGCCGCACACTTAAGGCTTTATCATTGTACACGTATACATAATATTTATTACCTTCTTTGAAAAACTTTCCTACCGCTCCAATTACCGAACCGAGGACTGAGTATTGATTATAATTGCGCTCATCCATAAAGTAGTAATATTCAACATCCTTATATAAGTACTGCATCTCAATACTCAAAACATTTAGCTCGTCAACATCCTCATTCGACTTGAATGTGTAATCGATATTTTTCCCTGAAATTACATTTTTTAGGCGGGTCTTCATGAGTGCTGATCCTTTACCGGGAGAGTAGAAATCAGCCTTTTGCACCTGCCATACTTCATTTTGATAGAGAATAAATTCACCTTTTTTTAGATTGCCAGCGCTTGTCCTCATTATTAGTTATTGTATTGATATAAGCTGCAGATCGTGTATGGAGGTAGCATCTGCGAAAATCATCGCTAATCGATCAAACCCTATTGCTATTCCGGCACACGGATTGAGTCCATATTGTAACGTCTCGATAAAACCCTTGTCAATTGTATGTGGAATTTTGTTGGCGTGCTTCCTTTTCTCTACTTCTTCGGTAAAACGCATCTCCTGTTCTTTCCAATCGGTTAATTCACTATAACAATCACCTAATTCAATCCCTTCGATATAAAATTCGAATCGCTGTGCTGTTTTTTTATCCTTATTTAATTTCGCCAACGCCGCAAATTGTTTCGGATAATCATATAGGAGTGTCGGGTATCCCCTCACGCCAAGCTGCGGCTCAATTTCTTGCACATATATCTGGGAAAAAATATCTTCATAGGAAAACCCATCTACTTTATAACCTTTTTGCCGTGCCTTTTCTCGCAATGTATTTGGATCAAAGAGATCAGATGAATAAATGTTAGCATACTTCTGAAAAGCTTCGGCAACAGATAAACGTTCCCAACGTGATAACGATATTCTTTTTCCTCGATACTTAATTTCTGACGATACATAGAGACTGTCTGCCAACTCTTGAAGAAGCAATAGTAATTCATCGGCAATATCTAAATAGTTGGCGTCTACTTTATAAAATTCTAGTAAGCAAAACTCAAATGAATGTAAGTTTGAAGCGGGTTCAGCGTTACGGAATGATTTACCAAGATAATAGCAATTACCGATTCCATGAGCAAGGAGCCGCTTCAAAAATAGTTCAGGCGAAGGAGTTAAGAATAGCCTTTGTCTTTTCTGATGATAGGAGAACTCTGTTTGAAATATTTCCAAATATGATTCTGGGATTAATGCCGGTGACAATACCGGGAGGTGGACATTCACAAATCCGTGTTTTTTGAAAAAAAGATGGGTTGTCTCCTCGACTTTCAATACTATTTTGTACTTTTCAAGATTATCGATATTGGTCGTAATGTTCACAATTCAGTAGCGAGCTCTTCTAATAGTTTTTTTGCTTTTGAAGAAACTCTTTCGGGCACATGCACTGTAATAATAACATACTGGTCGCCCCGTTGAGTAGAATGAGGATAGGGAACTCCTTGACTACGGAGACGTACAGTGGTACCAGATTGAGTACCGGGACGCACCTTCAAGGTAACGTTTTTATGAATGGTTGGCACTTCAATAGTGCCACCAAGCGCAGCTAAGGAGTAAGATATCGCTTTTCCATAATAAATATCTTGACCTTGCCGCTTAAAATAGGGATGCGGCCGCACCTCAATAAGTAAATCAAAGTCTGAGAAGCGTATCCTACTGCCATCATCGACTCCTGCGGGAATTTTTATCTTTTTATTTTTCCCATCAATGGCGACTTCTTTTTCTACCCCATGCACCGCTTCATTAAAATCAACTTCTATCCTATAAATGTTTCTTCGTTGTCTTCTCTGACTGCCAAAAGGCGATCTGAATCCAAAAAATTGTTCGAAGATCTCAAAGGGATCAGAAAATCCTTCGAAATCAACTCCTTCAAACGGATTCTGGCCACCATATGAATAAGTATAGGTAAATGGACCTTGACGATAGGCTCCACCTGCACCTGTGCCCGTCCTCTCAAACGCCTCAGGACCCAGTTGATCATACATCTCGCGCTTTTTCTGGTCGGCAAGCACCTCATACGCTTTATTAATTTCTTTGAACTTTGCAGCAGCCTCAGTGGATTTATTTCGATCAGGATGCCACTCAAGCGCGAGTTTCCGATACGCTTTCTTTATCTCTTCCGCAGTAGCATTCTTATTGACTCCCAACACTTCGTAATAATCTTTCATAGGATATTATTATACATGTATCATGTAGCATGTATCATGTAGCAAGTGTATGACCCATTCGCAGAGCAGTGATTAGCTAACAACTTCGCCTTCCTCAACATCTTTCTTTTCCTTTTCCTCTTTCTCTTTTTTTTCTGCCTCTTGCTGAGGTTCCTCGGCTTTCTGCTGGTACATAGTTTGACCAATCTTTTGGAGCGAATCAGAGAGGTCTTTTGTCTTTGACTCGAGATCTCCTACTGTCCCTTTATCAAGAACATCTTTGAGCGCCTTTATCTTTTGCTCTACTTCATCTTTTATTTCTTTCGGCGCCTTATCGCCGGCATCCTTCAATGACTTTTCCGCAACATAGATCATATTATCTGCTTTATTACGCGCCTCTATTTTTTCTTTCTCTTGTTTGTCTTCATCTGCATGTTTTTCTGCTTCTTCTCTCATTTTCTCAATCTCTTCTTTGCTTAAGCCAGTTGAGCCGGTTATCTTGATACTCTGACTTTTGCCGGTAGCTTTGTCTTTTGCGGTAACCGTAAGAATACCATTGGCGTCTATATCAAAAACAACCTCTATTTGCGGCACTCCTCGCGGTGCAGGCGGGATTCCTTGCAGAATAAATCTCCCCAGTGATTTATTATCCTTGGCAAGTGGTCGTTCACCTTGTAAGATATGTACCTCTACCTGTGTCTGGTTATCTGCGGCAGTGGAAAATATCTCACTCTTCGAAGTGGGTATGGTAGTATTACGGTTAATAAGAGGCGTCATCACACCACCAAGAGTTTCAACGCCGAGAGTCAGCGGTGTTACGTCGAGAAGCACCACATCCTTTGTTTCGCCAGTAAGTACTCCTGCCTGAATCGCTGCGCCAACAGCAACTACTTCATCGGGATTTACTGATCGATTGGGATCTTTTCCAAAAAATTCTTTTACTCGTTCGATAATTTTGGGCATACGAGTCATACCACCAACAAGTACAACCTCATCGACCTTCGAAACATCAATTTTCGCATCTTTCAAAGCCTCTTTTACCGGAGTGAATGTCTTACCGATAAGATCTGCCACCAAACTCTCCAATTTTGAACGGGTGAGTTTCATAACAAAATGGAGTGGTTGATTATCCTTGATGGTGATAAACGGGAGATTGATCTCTGCCTCCATTGAGGATGAAAGCTCGATTTTTGCTTTTTCCGCAGCATCTCGTAATCGCTGCAAAGCCTGCGGATCTTTTTTAAGATCGATACCTTGCTCTTTTTTAAACTCGTCTGCAATATGATCAAGGATAACCTTATCAAAATCATCACCACCTAAGTGGGTATCACCATTGGTGGATTTTACTTCAAATACCCCTTCACCAAGCTCTAGAATTGTAATATCAAATGTACCTCCTCCCAGATCGTATACCGCAATCGTGTGGGCGTGTTTTTTATCCAAACCATACGCGAGTGCTGCAGCAGTAGGTTCATTGAGGATACGAACCACATCTAATCCGGCAATCTCACCCGCCTGTTTGGTCGCCTGCCGTTGCGCGTCATCGAAATAAGCGGGAACCGTGATTACTGCTTTTTCAACTTTTTCACCAAGATACGCTTCAGCATCTGATTTGATTTTCTGAAGAATTATTGCGGAGATTTCTTCTGGAGTATACGTTTTGCCTTCGACTTCTACTACTGCTTTCCCATCTTTTCCTTCTTTTATATTGTAAGGCAACCATTTATGGTCATATCCTATTGAAGAATCAGCAAAGCGCCGACCCATTAACCGCTTTATAGAAAAAATGGTCTTTTTTGGGTTAATGACAGTCTGCCGCTTTGCGACATCTCCGACAATTCTTTTTATAGGATCCACGACAGAAGGAATCACATTTCTTCCTTCCTGTGAATGAATTATTTTTGGCTGCCCTGCCTCCATTACCGCAACAGCTGAATTCGTCGTCCCTAAATCAATACCAACAATTTTACTCATACGATAAATAGTATAACTAATAACTCACGAACCTGCTTTTTTTTCTACTTTAACCTGCGCTGGTCTTAACAACTTCATATTATATTTATATCCTTTTTTCACAACATCAACTACAATATTATCTCTCTCGCCCGATACCACGTCAACTGCCTCGGCAACGCCGGGATCAAACTCCTTCTCCAAAACTTCTATCTCTTCCAAACCCATCTCTTTGAGTATCTGATAAAAATTATTTTTGATCAGGTGCAAACCAGAATCTTTCACAAAAACTTCTGCTTTTTCTAGGTTGTCTAAAAAGGGTAATAACTTGAGTACTAATCGCGCCTGTGTGCTTTGTGCGTTTTCCTCCTGTTCCTGCCGTACACGCCTTTCGAAATTCTGATGGTCGGCGAGAACTCTTAAATATTTATTCTTGTATTCTTCGACCTGTTTTTCTAGTTCTTTGAGCTTTCCGGTGATGTGTTTTTTGTCTTCTTCCTTTTTATCAATTTTCTTATCGTTCATCATCTTGCATTATGCAAACTAGTAATAACTATTTACCTTGATTTTGCAACATCTCCTCGATAAGATGTGAGAAATACCGGATTTGCGGTATAATGGTATCATAATACATACGCTTCGGTCCAACCACCCCAATAATACCGACGGTGTTTCCTACCTGAAATTCACCAAAAACCGAAGCACACGGCTCAAAAAGCGGATTGTTAAAATCCTCTTCACCAAGCATGTATAAAACTTCATCCTCTATTTTCAGACAATGATTGAGTACCTTTTCCCAGTAATGAATCTCATCTAAAAGTTCAAATAAACTCCTTGATAGATCAAGATTCAGAAACTCCTGCTTCTGGAGAAGATTAGAGACGCCGGCATAATACAAATCGCCGGCTACCGTAGCGGTCAACGAGAGTAAACCAGTACGATGAGCTAATACTTTGGTAGCTTGAGATAACAGTCTATGCGTTTCATCACGTTCATCCCAGACGCTATTTTTGTATGCCACTTCATCAATAGTTGAAAGCTCTTTTTCCTTCATCAGATGACGAATGTAGAACCGGAATCCTTTTGCCGAAGGGATTCGGCCGGATGAAAAATGATATTTTTTGAGGTAACCTTTTTTGGCCAGAGCGACCATTTCGTTTCGTATAGTAGCAGGTGAAACTCCCAACTTATATTTTTTTTCAAGTATTTCAGAGCCAACCGGATCGCCAGTCTCTGTATATTCCTGAATAATCACTTTAAGTACGTCTACTTGCCTCTGTGTTAAATCCTCCATTAGCAATAATATAACAAGTCTGCTAATCCTTGTCAAGGAGAATGTTTAAAAAGTTTGATATAGATTGCTATCGGGAGTAAATTAATGATTTGTGCTATCAGAAATGCATTAACGACTCCAACCACATCTGCAAGTCCTCCAAACAAAAATGCAAGAATTGCAAAAGAAATGCTTCCGAAAAACGAGTTGAGCGAACCCATCGTCGCTCGTTGATGGGGAGTAAACTCCTTCTGAAGGAGAGAGTTCATAGATACGTTTGATGCTCCATAAAATAACGAATTTGTTGACATTAAGGCAGGTGAAATCGTTGATGATGTGACCAACGCAATTACATTTACAATACGTGCGTAAAGATTTCCAGCAATAAGAATCCGCAGCGGTCCCAATCTATCAATGAGTTTACCACTGTAATAAAAACTTGTCGAAGCAAGAACATTTGAGATCATCTTGGCAAAGCCCAATGCCCAGATTGGCCAAACCATGACATAAAATGCCGATTGAAATTGATAGGTAGCCTCACCCATACCTTCCCGCACAGCAGACGCAATACTCAGGAGGCGTAGTTTCTTATTTTTAACAAATAGCTGCATTGCTTCGCGTAAATGAAGATAGATATTTCCGCTCTCTGAGCGATAGTTCTTTGACTCTATAAACTGAAAGCTGAGAAACAAACAAATAAGCTGAGGAATAACGGTTAACCAAAGTACTAACGAGAAAGAGATATGAGCGATGAAACTACCAAAAACAGCCGAAACGGCGAGCGCGATCTGAAACATCGCTTTTGTTTTACCAAGATACTCATGGAATTTGTGTTCTTCGCCACTTTCGGTCACGGTATTATGAAGCAACGCATCGTTATTTCCACTATAAAATGAACGAGACAAACCCTCAAGCATTGCACCAATAGCAAGCATAATGTAAGAACCTCCAATAGCATAAAAGACTGTATATACCACCGCAGATAGTGCCCCCAATACTATCGTCCTTTTCCTACCAATGAAATCAGAGAAAATACCAGTTGGGACTTCAGACAGGGCTGCTGAAATGGTCATAATGGAAAAAATACTCATTCCAGCAACATACGAACCAGTTACTTGAGCAAAGTACAATATCTCAATGGGCGCATACAACTGAAAGTCTGTAAAAAAATTAAACCACTTGAACAACGTAATATTCCTAGATATACCCATGGAATAATTATAAAGGATATGCATTCATTTCTCCCTGAACCCTTTGTTATAATGTTTTCAAATGGCAAAACTGGGGGCGCATGTGTCAATTGTGGGCGGATACAACAAAGCGTTAGAAAGAATTGTGGCGATTGGCGGGAATTGTCTACAAATCTTCTCTACTCCCCCCCGTGATTGGAGTAAGCCAAAACCAGATGAAAACGACATTAAGGTGTTTACTGAATTAAAAACCCAACTAAAAGTTAATCCCATATTTTTTCATGCTTCATACCTTATTAATCTCGCCAACAACGAACACGTTGGCAGGCATTCAAAACAACTCCTGATCGCCGAGCTTACTGCCGCCTCACAGCTCGGGATAAAAGGAAGCATTATCCATCTTGGTTCGTTTAAGAATAATGAACACAATGAATCTGAGATTCCGCAAGAAATACAAGCGCTGAAATATGACATACTCATTGCGAATATAAAAGAAGTGCTTGCAAACTCTCCGGATGACACATTGTTCATCATCGAGAACTCAGGTACCCGCAAGGTTGGACTCACGCTTGACGAGATAGCAAGGATTATCGTTGATGTAAATGATAAACGGGTTCGGGTATGTTTCGATACCTGCCATCTCCATGCCGCAGGATACAATATTTCAACAATTGAATATCTTGATAAGTTTCTTCAAATATTTGATTCGTTTATTGGACTAAACAAACTTGAGCTTTGGCATTTGAATGACAGTAAAGATGCCTTTGGTTCTCGTAGAGATCGGCATGAAAATATTGGTAAGGGCGCAATCGGAACCGAGGTCTTCAAGCTGTTACTCAATCACGAAAAAACAAAACATCTGCCCTTTATCATTGAAACACCCGGCTTTGAAGAAAAAGGCCCAGACAAAGAAAACCTCGACATCCTCAAAAGCCTGATAGAACCGAAGGTCAACCCAGCATCATGAGTTCTGGGTTATGTGTTGTTACACTGAGCTCACTACTGATATTAGGTTTTTCGGATCTTTGAGAACAGGAGTGAAATTATATTCATCACCTATTCTGTACTTTTCTGCAAGCTCATAGGTGAGTCTTAAAGCAGAGTAGTCTTCTAATGCAATACCAACAGAATCGAATAGTGTTATTTCTTCGTCGTTTTCGCGACCTTTTTTCGAGCCGTTTACTAATTCTTGCGCTTGCGCGTACACGAGCTTTTCTGCCATTTCTCTGCTTAATCGTTGTGTTTCTCCTTCAATAAAAGACTGTTCAAAATATTCTACAACAATACGACAACGTGGTAAAATACTTAATTCCAGTTCTGTTTTACCAACAGTATCTCCGCCCAGAGCATTTATGTGGACTCCAGCAGTGACCCATTCATTTTTAATCACATCAACATGAGCTTTACAAGCGGTGCAAACAGTTATAATATTTGCTCCAATCGTTGCTTCTTTAGCATTTTCACACCGCGCCAGTTTTATTGATTGATTTATCATATTACCTTCAAACTTATCCATAGCTTTCGGGTCAATATCAAAATACCGAACCTCTCTAATATCACGCACAAGTTGTAATCCACGCACTTGAAATTCACTTTGAGCACCAGTACCAATAAGTGCTAACACGTGAGCATCCTTACGCGCCATTAAGTCAGTAATGAGCGCCGATGTTGCAGCAGTACGAAGCGCCGTCAGTACCGTCATCTCGGAAAACATCAGCGGATACCCGGTATCAATGCGTGATAATTGTCCGGTAGCAACAACTGTTTGTTGTCCAATGAGTGGATTTTTTGGGTGGCAGTTGACGTATTTGAAGGTGTAATACCGCTCATTATCGCAGATTGGCATTAATTCTAGTACGCCGCCAGGAACATGCATAGCCGGACGAGGCATCTTAATAAATGACTGCCAACGACCAAAATCATGCTTCAAAACCCTCATAAGATCCCTCAGGTAATTTTCAAATCCATGATGCTGCAATAGTTGAGTCAGCGATTCAACCGATATGAATTTCATATAAAAAAACCTCGCCTTTGCCAAACAGCATCGTATGCTGTTTAACAAGGACGAGGTCTCTCGTGGTACCACCTTGCTTGCTTCTTATCAGTGCTCCGACTTTTCGCCGACACACCTTGGATTCATTTCTACGGTGTCTTTCCGTCGTACTCATCGTACACAGCGTTCCTCCCAGATTACCGAAGGATCGTTTGGCGGGAAACCAAACTGTCACGCTTTATCCCGAATTGTAGAATTATTGTACCAGGATTATAAAATTATGCAAACGTATTTACTTTAAAATGTCAGAAAAGGTAACTATTCACTCTTCTTGACAAAACTATATTAAAATATGTCATTGCGAGGAGTGAAACGACGAAGCAATCCCCTTAATTAATGAGATTGCTTCGCTCCAAAACTCATCGCTCGCAATGACAAACACTAACGAACTTTGTCAAAGAGTGTGAACTCTTACCTTGAATGTAGGTTCTTGTATTTTGGGGATATTGTAGTATGATATTTATATCACGATGACTGGACTAGCCTAAGGTTTCGACCGACCGCGAATGCCAGTCTTTTTTTGTTCTAAAGAATCTCTTAATAAGTCGATACGCACAATATAATGTTTCTGGTTAAATTTACGCAACAAGCTGGAGTAGTGTTTAGTTGGGGCCAGAACTTTAAGCAATTTACCTTTTTTGTCTAAATACTCAATTAAGCAATGGAAATCGCCATCTCCTGTAACAATAATTGCTTTATGATAATTTTTGTATTGAATCATAGTATGAAGAACTAATTCAGCATCTACATTTCCTTTGATAATAGTTTTGTCTTTTTTTCTTTGATATAAAGTTGGTTTGAAGATTAAAATATACCCACACTCTTGCAAAAAGGCATATAAAGATTCATTTCCAGCTACTTGACCAATAAAAAGATATACCTTGTCCACTTCATATTTATTCCGTAGATACTGTCTGAACTTACGCCAATCAAGTTTCCACCCTAGGGAGCGGATACCTAAGTTTACATTCTGACTATCAATAAAAGCGTAAGTTTTTTGCATAATAAGAACTTTCTCATCCATTATACCCCAACTCATAACTCTCCCCATATACGTTATAATAGTACCAATGTTTACATTACCAGATGAGGTGAAACAATTCATGGATACGTTTCGGAAAAGCGGCTATCAAATCTATGTGGTTGGTGGAGCCGTACGGGATTTACTGCTCACAAACACCACTGATGACTGGGATTTTACTACGAATGCTACTCCTGAAGAGATTTTAAAACTCTATCCGGATGGATTCTACAATAATCAGTTTGGTACGGTTGGTATAGAAATTGAGGTTGGTGGAAACAAACAGATTTTTGAGGTAACAACGTTTCGGAAAGAAGGCGAATACAAAGATCTTCGACATCCGGAAAAGATCGAATGGGCACAAACGCTGGAAGAAGACCTTGCCCGGAGAGACTTTACGATAAACGCGATTGCGTGTGATGGAAATACTATTATTGACCCTTACAACGGACAAAAGCATCTCACGGCGAAACTCATTGTGACAGTCGGCGATCCTGAGAAACGATTTCAGGAAGACGCGCTTCGACTTCTGCGAGCAATACGCATTGCCGCACAACTGGGATTTCTTATTGAAGAACAAACGCTCGATACTATTAAAAGAAACGCTCATCTTGTCACTCACATTGCATGGGAACGAATTCGTGATGAATTGTTGAAGATGATCGCATTAGCTAACGCAGCAGACGCACTGTTTTTCTTACGAAGCACGACACTCTTAAAATACATTCTTCCAGAACTGGATGAATGTTTTAGCGTTGAACAAAAAAGTCCCCAAAGACATCATATCTACGATGTGGGAACTCATTTAGTGATGTCACTGAAACATTGCCCGTCAAAAGACGTGGTAACGCGCCTTGCCACGCTTCTCCATGATATTGGCAAATCAAAAACATACCGTAAAGACCCAACAAGCAGTATTATTACGTTTCATAACCATGAAGTGGTTGGAACACAGATGGCAGAAAAAATCGCTGACAGACTGCATCTTTCCAATAAGCAGAAAGATAAACTGCTTACGCTCATCCGTTATCATCAATTCACTGTTTCAGAACTACAAACAGATAAAGCAGTGCGCCGTTTTATCCGTCAAGTAACTAAAGAATATCTACAAGATATGCTGGACTTACGAACAGGTGATCGCATTGGCTCAGGAGCAAAACAGACTTCATGGCGACTGGAGCTCTTTAAAAAACGACTCGAAGAAGTACAAAAACAACCATTTACGGTGAAGGATCTCAAGATAGATGGCCATGATGTTATGAAAACACTTTCTCTCAAACCGGGACCGCAAATCGGAAACATCCTTGAGGAACTATTTGATCAAGTTGTCGAAGGAAAACTACCAAATGAGAAAGAAGAGTTGCTTGCAAAACTTGCCCAAAAGAAAACCTCATAACGATCTTCTCTGTTTTTCTGCACCTATTGTTGTTTCAGCGCCATGCCCCGAATATACCTTTGTTTCTTCGGGCAATGAAAAGAGAGTATTCAGTGACTTATGCAATTGTGCACCATCACTGTAGGAGAAATCATATCTGCCGATTCCTTGCTTAAATAACGTATCACCGGTAAAAATAGTTTTCTCGTTTGGAAAGTAAAAACAGCAGCTGCCGGGAGTATGACCCGGAGTTAGAATAACCTTAAAAGTGAACGCATCAATGGTCAACGATCCTCCTGTTAACCACTCAGTAGACTGGGGAGGCATTGCCTGAGGATCGAATCCTAAAAAATGCTGAGCGGTTTCATTTAGTCTTTGCACCAAAAACAAATCTTCTTTAAATATGTAGAGAGGAATAGAAAAACTTAACTGTATCTCTCCTGCGGCAAGGATATGGTCAAAATGACCATGAGTAGCAATGAGAGCTCGGAGGGTAAGATTTCTTCTCTGAATTTGTTCGGTAACAAAATCAGCAGCATCACCGGGATCAATTACCATACATTCATTGTGTTCAACCAAAAGATAACAGTTGGTCTGTAGTTGGCCGACAATGAATGTAAACACTTGCATAATCTTATCGTTTTTTCATTTTCTCAAACCAAACGACGATTGGAGTAGCAACAAATGGAGAAGAATAGGTACCGGTAATGGTGCCGATCAGAAGAGCCGCGACAAAGAAACGAATCGTTGATCCACCCAGAAGAAGTAATGCCAACAGCATAAACACGATCGTCATGGAATTATTAATTGACCGTACCAGCGTTTCGGTAAGCGCTCTATTGGCATAGTACTCGATCTCGCTTTTCCCCTCTTTGGAAAAGTATTCGCGGATTTTATCAAAAATAACGATTGTATCATGGACTGAAAAAGACATGGTTGTTAACATTGCAGTCACAAACAACGTATCAAGCTGTGCACCAAAGAAGTGTGACAGCAATGAGTATGAACCAACAACAACGAGTACGTCGTGGAGAAGCGCGATAATCGCAGCGATCGCAAACGTAAATCCCTTAAAAGCAAAGCTCATATAAAGAAGAATGCCAACGACCCCAATAAGTGCGGCAACAATCGTTTTACGAATCATCTCAGCTCCCAGTACCGGCCCGACAGTTTCAGATCTTAGCGGGGTCACCAAATTCTTTGATTCTTTCTCAAGTGTATTGCGAAATTGCGACTCTTTTCCTTCAGGGAGCGCTTTTGTTCTCAAGATTAATACATTCTTCTCAAAAGCAACAGATAGAACCTCAATCGAGTTTGTACCGGCAATTTGCTTCACCTTCTCTAGAGCAATTGGATTTTTCAGGCTATATTGTAGGTAAGTACCACCAACGAAGTCCACCGAATATATGAATCCCCATCTTAATACTGAAAACAATCCGACACCAATAACAACACCAGAGATAACAGCGTAAATCCAGCGATATTTTAGAAAATGTATCATATGTCTTTAATGGGTTAGTTAGTTGTTTAGTTACTTAGTTACTTGATAGTATCAATAATCTTATGACTAACTAACCAAGTAACCAACTAACTAAGTAACCTTATAAACCAGTCGAATAAGTCTCCTTGTTATAAAAATCCCCGTGAACAAACTCATTAATACTCCAATTGCAAGTGTCAATGCAAATCCCCGTACTAATCCAGATTGGGGAAGAAAATTCCAATTGAGCGGATTAAATAAAATAAATGCAACAAGGAGTGTCGTGATATTCGCGTCTTTAATTGCATCAATTGCCCGCCCAAAACCTAATCGGAGCGCAATATCAAAATCTCTTCCTTTGCGCAATTCTTCTTTGATCCGTTCAAAAATGAGTATATTAGCGTCAACCGCCATACCAATTGATAAAATAAATCCGGCTACTCCCGGTAATGTCAAAACAATGGGAATCGATTTAAAAATCGCAAGGGATAGTAACCCGTAAATAATAAGCGCGATGCAGGCAACCAAGCCGAGTTTTTTATAGTAGAGAATCATAAATAACATCACCATGATAAGCCCCACAATCCCCGCATACACACTTTTTTTCACTTCTATTGCTCCTAAGGTCGGCCCGATATTTCTTTGCTCAATGAGTTTGATTGGTACCGGGAGAGCACCGCTATTGATTGCAATCGCAAGCTTTTTTGCTTCATCAATAGTAAATTTTCCTCGAATCACGGCGTCACCGCCGATAATCGGCTGCTCAACTACTGGCGCTGAAATAGGAAAATTATCAATGAATATTCCCACCTGTTTTCCTACATTTCTGCTGGTGATAGCTGCAAATTTTTTTGTGCCTTCAGAGCTAAAAGACAAACCTACTTGCGGTTCACCTGTCTGATTATCAAAAGAAACGCCCGCTTTCTTTACGTCTTTGCCGGTAAGTCCAGTCCGTTTGGTGAGTCGTAGCAAAGCCGGAGCGGTAGCGAGCTGTGCGTCACCCGTCGCCTCCTCAACAAATTCTAACTGTGCGGTCTGTCCAATTAATTGAATCGCTTCATCGGTATTCGTAATTCCAGGTAAATCTACCGAAATTCTATATGTTTTGCCAGCGGTAATGGTTTGAACGGTTGGTTCAGACACCCCAAAAAAATTTACCCTTCGTTCTATAATATCTTTTGCGGAATTGAGTGCTTCTTCACGATCTTGAGGAGACAGTTTTGAAATATCCGCTTCAAAAAGAAGATGGCTGCCACCTTGTAAATCAAGACCGAGATGCGTTTTAATTTCTTTTTGTCCTATCTTTTTATCCTGTGGAAAATCTATCCAAATAATAGCAGCCAGAAGTATTAGAACAAGCAGGTAAAGTAACCCTTTCATTTCATTAATTCCTCTTCAGCGCCAACTAGCATTATTTTCGGGTACCTTAAAAATCTCCATAAAAAAGGGTCATTGCCTTTTTTCCTATATGCAAATTCTTCTTCGTTCATAACCGTATAATTGATCTCTCTTCCAAATCCTTCCTCAACGTTGTCTACGATTGATGCAAGCTCTGGCAGTACAACAACACCAACGCAGAGAAGGTATATCTCATCTTCTTTTATAGGAATCTTCTTTACGAATTTTGATGAAAGCGCTATGAATTTCACCTTACCAAGCTTAGGAAGAACCTTATAGATTGCTTTAGCAAGCGTATTTGTCTTACTGAAAATTCTCAAGAATTCTTCATAATAAGGAAAGTGCTTATCTAATGTATAGAACACTTTATTAAGTCTTTTTTCTCGTTGTAAAACTTTTTCTTCAAACAATATATCCAACTCCCTTTTCACTGCGTTAACTTCTTCTGATACGTCTCGCACTATTTTTCTTAAGTAATAACTATCATGAGGATGATGAAAGAAGAGCTCAAGAATCTTCCTCCTCGTCTTTGACGGAATGATGTGTTCAAGCATAATTAGTACGTCACTTTGTTTTCTGTTGGCAAAACCTCAACGAATATCTGCCCACGCACAAAAGAAACCGGGTCTCCCGAAAGATCGGTAAAAATCATCCGTGACTTTTCGTTTTTCTTATTCCATGTTACTTTTGTTGCTACCCCATTCTTAAATACAATCGCATCACCTTTCCCAGTCAATTCGTAGAGTAAATGACCTCCCGGATATCCATCATTCGCCGGTGACTCCTCTGAAAAGATTACGATAACGTTTTTTGATTCCAACGCTTTCCCGGTATTCTTATCGAGATGCAAAACGCCGCCATTTTCTCTCGTGTACGTATTGTTCGTCCTATTATACGTCCATGTTACCGCATAATCGTTGGCAAACGCTGTCCAGAAACCAAAGCTCACTTTACCACCATCTTCTCCCCGATTACCTAATTTCGCATCATCCTTGAATTGCCATTTTTTAAAGAGCGCATCCCATGGTTTATTTTTGCTATCTACCTCGGTAAGATCGCGTTTAGACTTTGCATACGACCATAGCTTAGAGGTTGCGGTATACACGGTATGTTCAGTGGCACGATTTGGCAACCGATCATAGTCTCTCCAGAAGTTTGGAAATGGGACGGAAAATTGATTTAAGTCATTAAATCCAGCCCAACCCAGCGCTTCAATTTGACCTAAAGCGTCTGCCGGACCATCTGTATTTGCCCCCCCCACATGCGCATAGAGAGGATGCTGACCGTATTCTTGAAGCAATGTGAGAAAGTAAATCCGTGCAGAACGAACCGGTCCTACAAACTTAGCGTCTTGACAATAAAATATTGTAAGAAATCTCGTAATACCACCCTCCGCCACTATCTCGTAGATTATGTCAGCAGATGATAATCCTGATTGGGGACGTGCGTCAGTTGAATTTTCAATCATAATTCCAAGGGGTCTGCGTTTCTCCCATATTTTCTTTTGGGATTTTGAAAATAGTTGTCCATTCATCGGACACTCTTCAGTTTTTGGCTCATTTACATCAATCTCTGCGGTTGTAGGTTGTTTCGTAAGGGGCGACATCGGTTCCTTGCTTTTACTAGTGAGAAAAAACGAATAAGAGCCATAAAAAGAAATTGCAAGGAGCACAACTGCCAGTCCATATGCTAGTTTATTATTCAACATACTCTTAAATTAATTTCTAATAACAAAAAAACACTATTCTCTTGTTAACTACACCAGTGCAAAAATATTTTGCGTACCGTGTGTAGTAAATATTACATCATTCTAACATTAATTACAGAATAGTGTGGGCATGTTTGATCGCTTTTTGTTCTTCTTCTGATAAGACGTACTTTTCACCTTTCCCATCTTTTATTGTTTTTGCATATACCCTTATTCCCTCATGAGTGTAAATAAAATTGATGGTAACTCCTCTATCTGTCTTATCGAGGAGAGCGATAACAAAACTTTGATCACTACTTGTTCTACCAAACGGGTTGAATCTTACTATTCCCAGCTTCCGAAAATGACACTGTGAATCTTCTTGTATTTGATCAATCATTTTCTTGGTGTGTTCGATCTCCTTCTCAAGTTTTGCCGAGCGTTCCAAAATCGCATCTAGAATGTCGTCAATGCTCTGGCGTTTTGTGCGTTGACTTAAAGTATAATAGTGGCTCCGGGCCTTATATACCAAAAAGCTTAAAAATAAAAGCCACAAAAAAACAATGGCCCCAAGTGTATAACCATACATTGCTCATCATTGTAACCTCTTTACAAAACACTGTCAATATGGTTAGAATGATAAGATTCTATGCCTGCTAAAACAAAAAGAGATAAAATGAAAACTCAGATGAGAAAAAAAGCAAAATTGCTTCAGACTACACAATCTGTTCCATTAAACAGCACGGGAAAAAACTTCTTTGCGCATGATTTAAAAAGAAGTCTCTTGATTATTATAATACTATTTGCTATTGAAATTCTCCTTTATTTTGTTAGTATGGGTAATTATATTTTTCGGATCTTGAGAATGCAATGATTAATAATTGTCGGTGAAGGGAGGTGATTTACTATGACAACTATGTATTGTGTAAAATGCCGAGCGAAAAAAGAGGTTGAAAATACGAGAAAGGAAACAGCGAAAAATGGTAAACCAATGCTGAGGGCAACCTGTCCGGATTGTGGAACCGGTATGACGAAATTCGTAGCAGCATAATTTAACAAAAAACCATAATAAATAATCTCGAGACTACACAGTGTCATTCCGAGCGGAGTGAGAAATCCTATTAAGGCTAACGTATTGGTAAGGGGATCCCTCACTGCGTTCGGGATGACAAATATAGCTCGAGATTATTTATTGTACCAGTGTAAATTCTGCAACCCTTGTATATGTAGGTTTTTTCGTTGTCGCAATAGTCTCAAAAAGAGTCAGTTTTTTCACAGCAAACTCCAGCTCTACGGGAACAGCATGAAGCTTCTTTTTCAGTAATAAATACTGCTGTTTTGAAGGTATTTTGTAGCGGGCTATCGTAAGATGCGGCACAAACTTATTAGTATCTTTACTATTAAAGTAATCCTTAATTGTATGTACGGCGATCTCAAGATTTCTATCTCTTCTGAAACCAACATAAAGAGTGATTTTGTGATTCATGAAAAGATCACAAATATGAGAATAGAGATAAAATGATTTCATATCATAAAGTAGTTCTTCCAGTATATGGGCGATGCGTGCCGCGGGAGCAACGTCGCCAAAAAAATGGAGCGTGATGTGATAGTTTTCAGACGGAATCCAGTTGAATGCCCTATACTCCCTTTTAATATCTGCAATCTGTAAATCTAAACTACGTTTTACTTTTTCAGGCAAATTAATTGCTAAAAATAGACGCATAGCGAATAATAGAAGTAGTTGATGGAGTAAGAATAAGCGGACAAACGACTTCGAGCTTTGCACCGACACTTTCAGCCTGGCGTTGTTTTTCTTCTCTATTTGGATCTTGATCGGTCACTGCAATAATAGATGGTTTGATTTGTTGAATAAAGGCTAAATAGTCCGAATATCCACTAAAAAATGGGAGGAGCACTATGAAATCTACTATATCTAGAGAGGCTAGAATCTCTGCTCGTTGTTCTTGCGTATGTATAGGTTCTCGCTGTTTGCGGATACGAATGAAGTCATCTGATTCAAGCGCAACAACTAATGCATCACCGACCCGCCTTGCTTCATATAAGAATCTCAGATGTCCATAGTGAAAAATGTCGAAGCATCCACCGACAAGCACTAATTTTTTTGATGATTGTTTTATAGTGAGAAGTAGCAACTCATTATAACCGTAGATTTTTTTTGTCATTTCTTAATTATACAATATAATCAACCTATGAAGTTAAAAACCGAAATGCTAAAAAAAAAACAGCAAATACTTATAGTCGGTAATAGCCACTATTTCTTCCTCGAAGAATTAAAAAATCAGCTTAAGAAGTTTGACAATGAGGTATTCGTTTCTCCTCATCTACCAGAAACTGTAAATCAGTTTGATGTTTTTTATGTTGTGAACAACCCTCACTTCATTAATACCCTTATAGATCAAACGGGGAAAAAGATTGTATTCATAGTGGTGGATAACCACGCTAAAGCACTCCATCTGACTAATTATATCCAGACGCATGCGAGAACTACTATAAAAGTAATCAGTATTAAGCATCCTGAAGCAATTACGAGTAATGAGATTGAAAGAATACTATGGTTTTCATTTGCGCGAACTACGGAAGTTTTATTATCAATGCATTTGATTGAGACTGTAAAGCTGCAGAAAAAAAACACATCACGTCGGTCGTGGAGTTTTTTTCAAACAAGAACAATCGTGTTTACGATTGTATTCTTTATTTTCACGCTTCATTCATTATTTATCTTTCCGCTTTTGTATGCGACACTGTTCAATATTCGCGCAGCGAATAAGATACTAAAAAATGGACAAATAGATGCTGCCACTGCTGCTGCCAAAAAAGCGCAGAGTGCGCTCGCAGTCAGTGAAAGCCTCTATATGTTTGCACGACCGACCCTCCTATTATTTGGCATCGTTATTTTTCCTGACAACCTTATTGAGGCAAACAAACGAGCGTCGAAAGCGTTTTATCATGCTCAGCAGCTTTCAAAAGACGGATCCCTCCTGCTTTCTCTCGCTTTAAAAAAAGATAAAACGATCGAGGAAAAAGAACAGATTCTTCATAGCGTAACCAAACTCTCCAAGGAGATCGATAGCATTGAAGAAAATCTCTCTATTGTATATCAAAAACTACCCGAATGGAATAGTAGTCTAAGGAAACAAAAAAAAATGGTGAAAGATACTTCAGAGCTCATAAATACTTTCAGAAAATTTATCCCATTTGCCAATCAGATTCTCGCCAAAGATTCGGAAAAACAATATTTACTGCTTTTTGCAAATAATATGGAGATACGCCCGGGTGGGGGATTTATCGGATCATTCGGCATACTTACGGTGAAAGACCTGACCGTGCAGAAATTGCAGGTATACGATGTGTATGACGCGGATGGACAGTTAAAGGTACATATAACGCCACCAAAAGCTATTATAAAGTACCTCAATCAACCTCATTGGTTTTTGAGAGACTCGGCGTTTTCTCCAGATTTTCGGACAAACTACCTCGAGGCAGTTAATTTCCTGAGTAAGGAATTCGAAACTTCCCGGTTTGACGGGGGAATCATTATCACCACAAGCGCAATACAAAATCTATTATCTGCTATTGGCAGTCTGTACATTCCCGATTTTAGAGAAACGATCAATAAAGATAACTTTTACCTGAAGGCTCAACTCTACGCTGAGAAAGATTTCTTTCCCGGTTCTTTACAAAAAAAACAATTCCTCTCATCTGTCGTGAATCAGATACTGATCAGCCTTGAACAGACGCAGCTGCCACAGGTGCTTCAAGCATTAAGAAAAACCTTGGATGAAAAGCAAGCCGCTCTCTATTTTGAAGATCAGAATCTCCAGGAAACTGTTAATTCGCTGTACTGGTCGGGAGAAATGATCGTACCGACCTGCGCATCTTCTTCAAAGAATTGCACGGTAGATTATCTGTTTCCGGTAGACGCGAATCTTGGGGTAAACAAAGCAAACTTTTTTGTTACAAGAACCTATAATTTAGAAATAAGACTGAATTCCGACAGCAGTATTAAAAATCTATTAACTATTGTGTTCAAAAACGATTCGCCCAACGCAGTGTTTCCCGGGGGAACCTATAAAAACTATTTTCAGATTGTCCTGCCAAAAACAGCCAGCATAAAAAATATTACAAAAAACGATACATTAGTAGAAGAATTTGACGAACGGACAGATCTTTATAAAACTCTGGGGATGTATATTGAAATAAAGCCACAGTCGGAGACAACGGTATCTCTTACCTATCAGCTACCCCCATCAATACGATCAGGTCAAGGAGCGTATCAACTCATCGTACAAAAACAGATTGGTTCGCCAAACTCGGATCTCAACTTAAAAATTACCCTACCGAATAATATTTTCATTACGAATCAAAACTTTTCTCCACTTGTGAAAGGGAACGCAATCATATATAATACGGTTCTATCGGCAGACAAAATATTTTTTATTGATTTAGTAAAAGAATAGTATGCCACGACAGAAAAAAAGTAAGGAAGAACCTGTGACGCTAAGCGTTCAAAAGCGAGATATTGTTGGCAAGAAGGTAAAACAGTTAAGAAAGAACGCTTTGATTCCAGCAAATATTTTTGGCACGGGATTCACTTCAATCTCGATCAGTACACCCTTCAAAGATTTTATCCAAGCATATAAAATTGCCCACGAAACAGGCATTATATACCTCAACCTTGACTCTCAGTCTATCCCAACACTGATTCGTAGCGTACAGTATCATCCAGTCACGAATCAAATTCTTCATGTGGATTTCAGAAAAATAGACTTAAAACAGAAAATTGAGACAGAAGTCCCGATTGAGATTGTTGGAGAATCTGTTGCGGTTACACAACTGGGAGGGGTGCTGCTCAAACAGCATGAACATCTTACTGTCGAAGCACTTCCTCAAAATATTCCCCAACATATCACCATTGATGTTGCTCGTATTCAAGAACTTGGACAAGATATCAAAATTGCAGATCTACCGAAATCACCAGATTATGAAATTAAGCAAGATCCGGAAACCATCATCGTATCTATCATAGCTCATAAAGAAGAGAGTATTACACCGGAAACAGCAGTAGCTGCGCCTGAAGTTATAGAAAAACCTGAAGAAGAGCAAGAAGGAGAAACCCCTACCGCACCTGCAGAACAAGCGAAAGAAGTCAAAGAAGAATAAACAAAATATTGCGACTACACCCTATTAACGCTTCATTGAATTTAACGGCTTTTATGATAGAATTAATCCATGAGTATTATCAGAAGCGAATTTGCATTAGCCTTAAATCAGGTTGCAACTGAAAGGGGCATCTCGGCTGACGACGTCATTCAATCTATTGAAGCTGCCATAATCGCAGCATTCAAGAAAGAGTATCCAGAGATGTTTGAAGAAGATGTAGAAGTGAAAATTAATAAAGAAACTGGCGAAACCAAGATCCTCAAAGACGGTCAAGATATTACACCTGCGGGATTTGGAAGAATAGCTGCACAAACGGCGCGACAAGTGATTCTTCAGAAAATACGAGAGGCTGAAAAAAAAACAGTCATCGCACACTACAAATCCCAAATAGGACAACTAATCCGTGGCAGGGTTATACGATACGATGGCTATAGTGCGTATGTTGATATTGGGAAAACCGAGGCGGTACTTCCCCGAGAAGAACAAATCAGAAATGAAAAGTATGCGGTAAATACTTCCTTACTATTTTTTCTTAAAGATATTAATGAAGATAAGCACGGTTATTCTCGTATCATTCTTTCTCGAAACGATCCACAATTAATCGCAGAGCTATTTAAACGCGAGGTGCCTGAAATAAGTAATGGCACGGTAGAAATTAAAATAATCGTACGTGAGCCAGGTGAGCGGGCAAAACTCGCAGTTTTTAGCAGTCAGGGTGGCGTTGACCCGGTTGGCGCATGCGTTGGTCAAAAGGGGGTGCGGGTGCAAACCGTCACTGACGAACTCGGAGGTCAGGAGAAGATTGATATTATTCAATGGAATAGCGATATAAAAATCTTTCTCACCGCAGCGCTCTCACCGGCAAAGATTCTCGACGTTCATCTTGATGAAGAGGCAAAAAAAGCTACAGTAAACGTTGATGAATCACAAGCTCCCCTTGCAATTGGTAAAAACGGTATTAACGTCAACCTTGCATCAAAGCTGACTAGTTACGAAATAGATATTGTACAGGCCGCTTCTCAAAAGAAACCAGCTCCTCCACCCATCCCAGATGAGCACGTGGAAACAGAAGTTAAGGAGTCGGTTGAAAACGATAAGGGCGAAGCGTAAAACTTCCCTTTAACCCTTACCGCTTAACCCTTTTCAATTATGAAACCAAGACCACCAGTAGTCACTATATTAGGCCACGTTGATCACGGAAAGACCACATTGCTCGACTACATTCGTAAAAGTCGTATCGCTGAAAAGGAACATGGTGGTATAACGCAGCGAATCGGCGCATATGCCATTACGGTACCAGTCAAAGGATACACCACGAATCGCATCACCTTTATCGATACACCCGGACATGAAGCGTTCTCGATGCTTCGGGCGCGAGGCGCAACGATCGCCGATATCGCAATCCTTCTCATCGATGCGAAAGATTCACTCAAACCACAAACAATAGAATCCATATCTCACATCAAGAGCGCTCAAATACCATTTGTTGTAGCAATTAATAAAATAGACCTCCCCGACGCAAATCCTTCGAAAGTAAAAAACGATCTGGTGAAACATGAGGTGATTGTCGAAGATAAGGGTGGCACGGTACCAACTATTGAAATATCTGCAAAAACCGGTAGCCATGTATCAGAATTGCTTGAACTATTACTCCTTATCGCCGCAGACCTCAAACTCGTATATGATCCGGCAACACCGCCGCTTGCGCATATTATTGAAACTAAAAAAGATGAGCGGGGTATTGTCGTAAGCATCATAGTAAAAGATGGCATATTGCGAGTCGGCGACACCATCTATGCGGGAGAATCAAAAGCGCGGGTGAGATCGATGGTGAATGACCTCGGTGATGTCGTAACTGTTGCTCAACCTTCAATGCCGATAGAGGTTTTGGGATTCAAAACCATGCCTGCAGTGGGGATGAAGATCACCTCGACACCACAACAGACATTAAAACAAGAAGTCCAACCGCATGAGCTGAAAATGATCACTATGGACAATCTCCTGCAAAAACCAGAAGACAAAAAATTATCACTCATAGTAAAAGCAGATTCTCAAGGCTCATTAGACGCCATTATCAACACTCTCGGTAATAATCCCCATGTGAAAATCGTTATGAGTAGCGTTGGAAATATTAACCACTCGGATGTTTTTCTTGCCAAAACAACACAATCAATCATTATTGGTTTTTCAGTATATCTCGGGGACGAGGTAAATGAGGTTGCAAAACAGGAAAAAATTGTGATTAGAACCTATAATATTATCTACAAACTCCTAGAAGAACTCGGAGAGGTAGCAGATTTACTAAAAGAGAAGGAATTACGCGAGAAAACTTTGAAAGGGGAGGCAAAAATCCTCGCCACTTTCCTGATAGAGGGTGAAAACGTATACGGCATAACCGTAACGAAAGGAAAACTCAACCTTGGTGACAATCTTGAAGTGTTCAGAGGAAAAAATCTTATAGGGAAAACAAAGCTGGTCTCATTAAAACAACGGGCAAAAGCTGTCTCTGAGGTAAAGAAAGACCAGGAAGCAGGAATTGTCATGAATCCGCCGCTTGACACTAACGTAGGGGATGTGGTACAATCTGTCTTATAGTATTATGCAACCTGACGAAAATAACCTATCCCGACTCAGTGAAGTAATCCAGAAATCAATGTCCGGCGCTATTGTTCTACCGACCAACCCCAGCGCCGATGCTATAGCTGCTGCTACCGCAATCTATCTTGTGTTGACAAAGATTGGGAAAACAATTACTTTGGTATGCGAAACAGCGCCAAAAAGCGATCTTGTTGCCGCAGATAAGATTCAAAGAGAGCTCGTAGTACCGGGAGATAATTTGGTTATAGCATTCCCTTACATTGATGGGTCAATCGACAAAGTCGACTACAATATTCAAGCAGACGTATTTAATCTTATCGTCACTCCCCGCGCCGGAAAACAAAAATTAGATCCGTCTCAGGTAAAGTTCTCTTATTCAGGCGGCGCACTCGATTTCATCATCACGATTGATACTCCCAATCTCAACACTTTAGGTAAGATCTTTCTTGAAAACAGAGAACAATTCCAGGGTAAAACTATTATTAATATTGACAGACATCTGGTAAACGATTTCTACGGAATGATTAATATTGTCAATAAAACGAGCTCGTCTACGAGTGAACTTGCTGTACGTTTTTTGAAAGAAATCGATGGAGAAATTGATAAAGATATTGCAACGAATCTCTATGCCGGTCTCGTTGCGGCAACGAATAATTTTTCTTCGTTTTCAGTAAACGCTGATACATTTGAAACTGCCGCATATCTTCTCCGGCTTGGCGCTCTGAAAAAGCAGATCAAGAAGCCGGGGATCGCATCTTTCCCCCAACAACCTCAAGCCGCATTTGCACCAAAAAAACATTATGCTCCTCAACCTATCTCTTCCCCCCAGCGTGAGGTCCAGATACAGCATCCTGCGGGAAAGCAAAATCAGTCGTTTGAGCAGGCAAAACCGATTGAAGAAGTAGAAAAAGAAAATACAGAAAGCCAGCAAACTGGAGAAAACGCACAAGATTGGCTGAAACCAAAGATATTCCGAGGCACCGGTCTTCTGTGATATACTAGTATTCTGTGCTTGAAATCCTCATCGGCTTCATCATACTCGCTTTCATCATTCTCTTAATTGTACGAATATGGCTGAACAGGATAGAAAAAAATATGAATACCTCCGGTGAACTCATCGAGTGGTTGAAAGAATTGGGGAGAAGAGTAGAAACTTCATCGCAGATAGTAGACGAAAAACTAACCAAAAACATGCAGTTATTTAATAGCAGATTGGATAATGCAGCCGTTATTATTGGACACGTACAGAAAAGTATTGGTGAGTTTTCTGAAATCGGTAGATCGATGCGAGAATTGCAACAATTTCTTTCTTCACCAAAACTTCGAGGAACTATTGGAGAAAATATTCTCAAAGATCTCCTTGCGCAGTACTTTCCGCCGGAATCATATGTGCTTCAATACAGTTTTAAGAGCGGAGATCGAGTTGATGCGATAATTAAAACCTCGCAAGGCATTATACCTATTGATTCTAAGTTTCCGATGGAGAATTTTCGAAAGATGCACTCTCAGATACAAGAGGAGGAAAAAAATAAATTAAAAAAACAGTTTACGCAGGATGTGAAAAAACATATCGAAGACATCGCAAAAAAATATATATTGGTGTCGGAAGGAACCGTCGATTATGCGATTATCTATATCCCATCTGAGACAATATACTACGAAATCCTTACCAATCAGGAACTTCTTGAATACGCAGCGAGAAAACGTACACTCCCCGTATCCCCGCTCTGCTTTTATGCCTATATGAAAGCCATATTGATGTCGTTTGAAGGTCAACGAATCCAGTCTCAGGCAAAAGAAATCCTCACCATACTCTCTTCAATAAAAAAAGATTACGAAAAAGCTGATGATGCGCTTTCAATATTACAAAGACACATCTCAAATGCATACAATCAGTCATCACACGTATCGAAAATTTTTACATCACTCGGACAAAAACTCTCCTCAACCCGCACTTTACCTACTTCAACTAAACAAGAGAAACTCATTGAATAACTACATATAAAACAATTCGTGGTAAAATTCAGTCTAGAACTCATTTCAATACCTAAGTGTATGTCATTGCGAGGATCAGCCAATGGCTGAGACGCGGCAATCCCATTTATTTATGAGATTGCTTCGCCATAGTATGTTTGGCTCGCAATGACAATCCATATCCGTGGGTTTAGAGATAACTTCTAGGTAAAACATATGTCGCAAATCTGTATACAATGTAAAAAGGAATTCAAAATTATTCCACAGGAGCAGGAATTTTACGACAAAATGGGCTTGCCAAAACCCGATCGTTGTCCTTTCTGTCGACAAAAACTTCGTGAGGCGCAAAGAAATGAACGAAAATTCTATAAGTACCCTTGTGCCAAATGCGGCCAAGAAATGGTAACAACCCACAATCCAAAAAAAGGACTTACGGTGTACTGCCTAAAATGTTACGCTCATTTCCGCAGCGATGTTGATCTAACAAAATAAGCTATGGATTTCTTGCAAAAATATGAACTTTTAAAAAAATCTGTCCCGGTACCAGCTGTTCATGTTGGGCAATTCACCGAAAATTGTTCATATGTTGATTACGTGTATCAAAGTAAAAAATCTTCCTATTGTTTTGATTGCGCTTTAATAGAAGATTCTGTACATTGTACAAGCTGCTGGGGAAACTACCTGGCTGACTGTGATTTTTGCACCCAATCAGAGCTCTGCTACCAATCGGTGGACTCCAACAAATGCTACAAATGCACCTACATTCAAAATTGCAATGAATGTATTGACTGCAATTATTGTTTCTTATGCGTTAGTTGTACAAATTGTTTTGGCTGCGCGGGTTTGTCATTTAAGGAATACTGTATCTTTAACAAACAATACACAAAGGAAGAATATTTCAAAAAAGTGCAAGAGTTTAAAAAAGAAAAACCCTCGGTTTTAATGGAAAAGTTTACCAATCTAAAGCGCAAACTACCTATACCTCAAAGTTTTCAACATCAAAACATTAACTGCCCCTATGGAGATTATCTCTATGGATCAAAAAATGTATATTGGGGATTTAACACCTATTCACTTGAGGATTCAGGATATGTGTTCCTCGGCGGCGTTCGAACTACACACTGTTGGGATATGTTTTTTTCAGGTGCTGGTATGGAACTATGTTATGAAATGATTGATTGTAATGGTTGTTATAACTGCACTCACCTCCAATCAACCAGTGATTGTATAAATTGTCATTATTCATCGTACTTAAGAAACTGTGAAGAATGCTTTGGTTGTGTTGGATTAAGCAACAAGAAATATTGTATACTGAATAACCAACTTGAGAAAACGGACTATGAAAAAACTGTCGAAAAAATAAAACGGGAGCTCGGTTGGAAACATGTATGAAAATCGTGTTCAAGCGAGAAATTAAAGACGACGATCTCAATGAAACGCAAATTCTCCAGTACATATTGGAAGACAGAAAAATAGAAAATATTGCAGAGTTTCAAAACCCACCATCTCCTATTACTCTTTCCTTAAATAATTTTGGGTTTAAAAAAGAGCTTGCAGCCGCTCTCAACATTCTTGAAAGAATACGGGAAAATAAACAAAAAGTGGTCGTCTATACTGATTATGATGCCGATGGGATTACGGGGGGGGCGATTTTGTGGGAAACATTGCATCTTATGGGTTTTGACGCGATTCCCTATGTTCCCCATCGAAAATTAGAAGGATATGGTTTCTCGGTGAAGGGAATAGACCACGTGAAAAAAGAGTACAACCCTTCATTAATCATCAGTGTTGACCATGGAATTACAGCTGCTGAGAAAATAACGTATGCTAAATCACTCGGGATTCCAATTATAGTAACTGATCATCATCTGAAATCCGAAACACCACCGGATGATGCGCTTGCAGTATTTCATCTTCCTCAACTTTCAGGATCAAGCGTTTCCTATTTTTTTTCCAAAGCGCTCTTTGAACACTTCTCGTCACACATCTCTCCTTCTAACTTCCAACGTCTCACCTCTCACTTCGCTACAGACTATCTTGCGCTCGCTTCCATTGGAACAATTGCCGACTTAGTACCCCTTGTCGGACCTGCGCGCAGTATTGTCAAATACGGCCTTGCAGCATTTCCAAAGATTTCACGCGCCGGTATTCAATGTATCTTGCAAGAAGCCGGTATTGCAGGAAAAGCAATCACTCCGTATGAGGTCGGATTCATTATCGGACCCCGTATTAACGCGGTAGGACGACTCGAACATGCAATCGATGCTCTTCGATTACTCTGCACCACCGACAGAAAAAAGGCTGAGACATTGGCAGCGGACATTGGGAGAACCAATCAACAACGACAAGAGCTGGTAAAAAAAGCCCTTGAGGAAGCTGAGAAAATAGTTGCAATCGATCCGCTGGGAAAAATAATCATCCTTACCTCAAAACACTGGCACGAAGGAATTATCGGTCTTATTGCTTCAAAAATAACAGAACGGTATTTTCGACCAACAATCGTGATGACAGAAGTTGATGGATTTCTGAAGGGATCAGCCCGCTCGATTCCTTCATTTCATATAACAAATTTCTTAAAAGGTCTGAAGGACTACCTTATTGATGTCGGCGGCCATACACAAGCGTCCGGCTTTACTATTGATACGGCTCAATTGAGTAATTTCATAACAGAAGCTCAAAAAAGGGCGGCAGCGATCATTCGCGATGATGAACTCATTAAAGTGATTGAGGCGGATGTAAAACTGCCCATTGCCAAAGTCTCTCGCAAGCTGGTGCAACAGATTGAAAAGATGCAACCATTTGGTATTGGCAACCCACAGCCTGTTTTTTTTAGCAACGCTCTCCTTATTAATGCGCAGATTTTTGGGAAACGGAGCGAACATTTAAAAATGATCGTGAGAGAACCCGGTGGAGATTCTTTTCCGCTTGAATTAATCGCGTTCTCCCGAGCTTCGGATTTCAACAAACTCTCTCCAAGCCTACCAATTGATATTGTATACAAGGTAGAAATTGATCGTTGGAACGGCGCTGAACGGTTGCGGGGAAAACTCATCCATTGGCACAACTCCTTGTGATACATAGAGAATCATAATATAATTGCTAGCATATAATCTCAAATCTAGATTATTAAGATTTTAGATTTAAACTGTAGATTTGCGATTTGCGATTTGCGATTTGAGATATTGCAACCAGTATATGAAACAATTATCCGTAGCAGACACCATTAATAAAGTCAGAGAAGAAGTCAAACTCTACGGTTGGGTTGACTCGAAACGCGACCATAAAAGCGTTGTGTTTATTGATCTGCGAGATAGAACAGGTATTGTGCAGATCGTTGGCGGAGAAATACTGAGAGAGCTCAACGCTGAAGATGTCATTTGCATCAAAGGTATCGTAAAAGAACGACCCCAAAACCTTGTAAATCCAAAGATAAAAACAGGAACCATTGAGGTTGAAGCACGCGAAGTACAAACGCTCTCTCAATCTCAACCGCTTCCTATTCCAATTAACACTGACGGGTATGAAATTGATGAAGAAATACGGCTCAAATACCGATATCTTGACCTGCGAAGACAACGGATGACGCAAAACCTCATGATGCGGGCAAACGTGATTATGTTTATCAGAAATTATTTAACGGTAAAAGGTTTTGTCGAGGTTGACACACCTATTCTAACGAAAACTACTCCTGAGGGAGCTCGCGATTTTTTGGTTCCATCTCGACTCCAGAAAGGAAAATTTTATGCGCTTCCGCAATCGCCACAACAATACAAACAGTTATTGATGGTTGCGGGTATAGAAAAATATTTTCAGATCGCCCGCTGTTTCCGCGATGAAGATCCCCGCGCTGACAGAGCCTATGGCGAATTCACCCAACTTGATCTCGAAATGTCATTCGTCAACCAAGACGACATTCTTTCGTTCACTGAAGAATTATTCGCTGCTCTCATTAAAGAACTATTTCCTGAGAAGTACATTACTCAAACTCCCTGGCCTCGAATACCTCATCGGGAATCGCAGGAAAAATATGGAAGCGACAGACCCGATCTACGGAAAGATAAAAACGACAAGAATGAACTCGCGTTTGCGTGGATTGTTGATTTTCCTCTCTTCACCGAGCAATCGGCAAAAGATTATTTCCATGGCGCAGGGAAAGCTCAGTTTGCACCGTCTCATCATATGTTTACCGCACCCCATCCGGATGACATTCCGTTACTGGACGCTGAACCGATGAGAGTACGTGGTCTACAACATGATATGGTACTCAACGGATATGAAGTGGGAGGAGGAAGTATCCGCATCCATGATCCGAATGTGCAAAACAAAATTTTTGAACTCATCGGATTTGCACCAGAGCAGAGAAAACAGTTCGAACATATGTTGACCGCATTTACCTATGGTGTACCACCCCACGGTGGTATTGCTCCCGGTATTGACCGATTTCTCATGGTTCTCTTCGGTGAGCAATCAGTACGGGAAGTGATTCCGTTCCCGGCTACTTCAGGCGGAAAGACCTCCATCATGGACGCTCCTTCAGAAGTAACAGAAAAACAATTAAATGAGTTAGGGATTTCTATAAAAAACATCTAGTTTAGTTATGGGTTATGGATTCTGGGTTCTGAGTGCTCATAACTCATAACGCATAACTCAGAACTTTAAATTATGAAACTACGTTTCTATTTCCTTTTCTTTTTTTTCACCCTGCTTTTTCTCTTTTACCCTGGCGATAGCAGTTATTTTCATATGTTTGCCTATCATCGCCCAATCTTTCTCAGTACAAAGCAAGTTGCTAAAATATTTCATCAACCAGTACCGGTTGTGAAAACATCAACATACCCTGATCTTACCGCAGAAGGCATATATATTGTTGATATCCCATCGTTTACCCCATTGTATGAAAGGAATATGCAGCAGCAGTTTCTCCCCGCATCTACAACAAAAGTGATCACTGCTCTGGTTACCTATGATCTTTTTGATCCCGATAACATTGTTACGGTAAACCGTGTTATTACCGAAGGACAAACAATGGGTCTCACCGTGGGAGAAAAAATTACGGTGGAAAACCTCCTCTATGGTATTCTTGTACATTCTGGGAATGACGCAGCGTATGCGCTCGCCGATCACTATGGTTATGAAAAATTCATTGAAGCGATGAATCAGAAAGCGAAACAACTCGGAATGAACAATACTCATTTTAAAAACCCCGCAGGTCTGGATGATTATGAACAATATACCACCCCATTTGATATGACGCTTGCTGCCCGTGAATTATTGAAGAATAAAATGTTGAGTAAAATTGTTTCAACCCGTGATATTACCGTCGCAGATAGCCAATTTATCAATTTTCATCGGCTATCAAATGTGAATAAACTGTTGGGAGAAGTCCATGGTATCGGCGGATTGAAAACAGGCTACACTGATAACGCCGGGGAGAACCTTATCAGCCTCTATAAATCAAACGGATACCAATACATTATTACCATACTGAAAAGTAGAGACCGTTTTGCCGATACCAAAGCAGTGGTGAAGTGGCTGAATGGGAATGTTGAATACATAAAGCTATGAGTTTGGAGTCGTGACTTATGAGTACTCAGAACACAGAACGCATAACTCATAATTCACTCTATGACATAATCGTCTCTTACCGCCGGTACATATCCTACAAATTCGTGTTCTCCCAAAAATACATATATCGGCTGAAGATATTCTTGATACGTATCTGGATCATAGTAGCCTAAAAACATCTTTTTGATAGTAATGTTTGTAGGAGCGTTTTCTGCGCGTGAAACAACAATTCCCTTTCCGGCGCGAAGCGCCTCATATGCCTGATCGCCGGTTTTCAATGGATAGATTCCAACAGTACCATCAGATTTCTCGAAAAATTGTACTTGTGCTTTGAGTACCTTAAACCCGTTCTCGCCAAATACCATAATGACATAATTCTGACTATTGAAGTACTTTGGTGCAACTACCGCAATACTTTGTGGTTGTGCCTCAATATCAGGTCGGTAAAAATCTACCTCAACTACATTCGCATCCTGAGGTCGTGACGTAGAAGTCAGTCGATTATTTTCTCTATCATACACATGATAAATAATGTTGAGCTTTCCTTTTGCGAGTTCTTCAGGATATCGACTTATGGTACGTAAGAAATCCATCGCTTTCTCCTCGATATCTTCTGGCCGCGGAATAGTAGTGTTTTTGAGTACGTCTTCATCCTGCGCGATTTCATATTCGTACGTAAAATTAAAATTGGTGATATCTATGGAAAGTCGTTGGTTTGGCTCGGTAAAAATTGCTTGGGTACCATCAAGTGTATGCTTGGTAAGCTCGGTATTAAATCCGAGTGTCTTTGCCACTACGTAGATTTTATCTCGAAATCCAAATCGCGCGGTTGATGGGGGAAAGAAGAATACCTGCGCGCTGTCGGTTGCGGTTATGGGTTGACCTTCTACGGTATCAAGAGTGTAGGTAAAATTAGTTCCCGTGAAAGCATTCTTAACTATCGGTCTTTTGATTTTTCCAAATTCATCCTCAATAAGGATCTGCTTGGGCTTCTGACTCTCTATGTAGAGAAAAAATACCTGAATTGCATAATAAAAGATCAGAAATACGAGAACACCGATAATGGCAAAGGGCAGCAGCCTTCTACTATAATAGGACATCTCTGTCAAAGTCATACTGTATTAATAGTAGCAAAAAAAGACGATTATTATTTGAGTTTCGTTGAGAGAAGATAACGTTGATAGGCTTCCTCGTAAGCCATGAAGAGTGAGCCGCGTGCATATTGGAGACCAACCCCTTTGATTGAAGTTGCGAAATCAAGCTCTGGAAGCTGCCCGCCATTCATCAGGGCGAAAATCTGTGCTGGAGATTTACCTCCCTGTCTTTCTCTGATATAGAGATGAGCGGCATTGCCAAAATTATCGTTTCTCAGCTCTTTTGCTAAGGTATGGACTGCTTCTGCGGCAAAGGTGGGAGAAAACACCTGTTTTAGCTGATCAATGGGAATTCCGGTAAAATCACCAGTCAATAGTTTCTTAATGAGCTCTATATCCAAACCGGTAACATTTTTCGTTTCTTCCATAATTTATTCATATGCGTAACTACAGTCTTATTTAGTATTCGACTGAGTCATTTTTTGTTCGTTCAAAATAAAATAGTAAAAGATCGATAAGATTGAGAGCGTCCAAGGAGTCCATCCAAATGCAGCAATGAGAGCAGGAATTCCGAAGTTGGTAAGTGAAGGCAGAGGAATATTATATGTCCAAATTTCAAATGGAAGATTAGTATACTCAGTGATCAACCCAAATATGAATGTTGAGAAAAACACTCCCTTTCCTATCTTTGACTGAGGATTTACCATATTGGTTACGATGCTTTGGTTAAACTTTTTTAAATTTACATAATCAACTAGAAGCCACGTCCCGAACAAAAACGTTGCTGTTCCATAAGGTTTCATTTTTGAGTCGACGAACAAAAAGATCATTGTTAAAAACATGTATAAAAGTCCAATGAAGAGTAGATTGAGTGCTTTTGGTTTAAATAGGACAAAAATAGAAGTTATCACTATTACAGATGGTATTATCAAATCTTGCAATAAAAGAAGAGGACTGCGAGGAAATGCGATGTACGACTGCAATGATAGAATAACAAGACCTGCTATCAGATACAAACTCCACCATTTACTCTGAGACATATTCTTATGATAGCAGATTGTAATGAAGAGTTAGACATGAGAACCTTAATTGTCATTACGCCAATTCCCGTTAAAGGTCTCCTGATGGATTGTTCTATCATCTCGCTTTCTAGTCCAGACCAGCTGAATAGGTTATGTGACCTTTTGTATTGAGCCTTCTCATCTCAATGGTGTTTCAGAAGTATCTTTTTGCTGATTGGGGAATTCATCTCTTAACTTTTTAATATCAATTTGCTCCATTTTCCAATTTAAAGCTTTAAGATTTTCTTCTAAATGTTTTCGATTACTCATTTTCGAAATTGTAACGACATTATCCTGTGATATTAACCAATTTATAGCCATTTGCGCAGGAGTTTTTTGGTATTTATTACATATTTCGGCAAATATCTGATTATTAGATTGGGTTAATAAACCCCTATCAACTGGTCTAAATGCTGTTATTAAAATATCATTTTTTTGGCAATATTCAATTAATCCATCAGTTTCAGGTTGACGAACAATCAAATTATAAAAAACTTGATTGGTAACAATGGGACTAACTGAAGTTTGCTGAGCTTTTTTTAATCTAGAAGTTTTAAAATTACTAACACCAATATTTTTAATCAAACCCTGATCTTTTAATTTATTTAATGCCTTCATGGTCTCATTAATTGGAACTTCATCATTAGGAGAATGAATAAGATACAAATCTAAATAGTCAGTTTGAAGCCTTTTCAAACTATTCTCACAAGCTCTAAATAAATCATCATATTTAAGATGATCAGGTGCTACTTTAGTGGTAATGAATAACTTTTTTCTAGGAAATTCTTTTATGGCTATTCCAACAATTTCTTCCGCATGCCCAGCAGCGTACATTTCAGCGGTATCAATATGAGTTAATCCTGAATTTATTGCATTTTTTATACCTAAAATATTAATTTCGTCATTTGTTGTATCTTTTTCTCTCTTTCCACCAATTGTCCAAGTCCCAAATCCTAAAACTGGTAATCTAAAACCGTTTTGGAGTTTCTTAACTGGAATATTCATAAAGAAAGTATATCAAAAGTTCCAACCGTTCTATTACCTTATTGTAGTTTAGACCAAAAGGAAGCGAATCCAGGCTAGTTGAATATGTTAGGACTTTTTATGTCCATTACCAGTTTCTCAAGATAGGCTTATTTTCTCAAGGAATTGTTTTATATCGCTGTCTTTTTTTTCATACCCCGTGATATATTCAATCTGTTCAGTATAATCAACGTCTTCAAAATACCCAAGTTGAGTCCGGAATAATTTTTCATTAAATTCTTCTTTAAAAATACTGTTTGTTTTACTAATAAGTTCCTGAAATGAATGATTTTGAAAAATGAAATAAAGATCAACATAATCCTTCCATTTTGCTCGCCTTCCAAGAGCGAATGCTTTCATGGCTCCAAGGGTAATTAGGTCGGGAAGTTTTAAAGTTTGTTCAAATGTTATATTTCTTTGAATTTTGAAAGGATAATGAAAAAAAGTTACTCTCACTTTATCGATGAGAACTGTTAATTCACCACTACCTTGAGAAAAAGTATATTCAATAGTTTTATCTATTAGTATTTTATTACGTATTTTCATCGGATCAAATGTATTATCCGTGAACAAATCAAAATCAATAGACCTTCTATGACCGAGATAAAGGGCGATTGCAGTTCCACCGACAAGATAAAAATCTGGTAAAAATGATTTTATAAAAGATAATAATTGTTCCTGATCGGCATTGAGTATATTTTTATGCATTTTTATTGTTAAAATAACGGGAAAAAAAGGACTGAATTGCCGGAGAATAATTCGTCCTTTTATTTGTTAGTGTCTTTTTGAAAAGCTCAGTTGTTTTATCCTTACCTTTAATTTTGATAAATTGCTGCACATCATCCCAGTTACCATAATTTAACACATGTTCTAAAACTGATTCTTCCGAAAGCTTCTCCGGATCTTTTACGTACCAAGCGAGATACGGCTTATTCTTAATAATTCTATTAACTGTCATGTCATATTTTACCAATAAATGATGTTGGAATGGAAGAATTTTGCATCATACTTTCATATGGTTCCAAGAAAGAAAGTAATCGCCACGATAGGTGTTAGTAAAATTACTTAATTTGTTTTTCAAGAAGGCCTTTTGTAAAAGTGAACTCTTTAAAATGTTCTTCAGGATACTTTTTGAAGATCATAAATCCTTGTTTCATATAAAACTTCATTGTTTCATCATAGCTACCATCTTTTGGGATTTGTTCAACTACAGTTTCTACAATAATCTTTTTTGAACCGATTTCTTTTACAAAATTAATGACCCTTTCTAATAACTTACTTCCTGTACCTTCTCTATGAAAATCTGGATTGACTCCAAGCCAATTTATCCTAACTTCTCCATCTTGAGACGAAAAAATTATGAAGCCAACTATATTATTATTTGATTCAGCAACGTAACATTTATCTATCTGAACATCAATCGAGATATTTTTGAGAGCATCTGACGTAAACCATTTTGGATGTAAAGATTTTGCAATCTTATTTATTGATTCAATATCAGAAGATAAAAGTTCACGAATAACCATGTTTATGAAAGTATATCAAAAGTTCCAACCGTATACTGGCCTTTATGTAGTTTGGAGCCTTAGGGCATGTGTCCAGGCTGGTTGAATATGTGGAAAACTACTATAAATTTTCTAGAACTTCCGCTATTGTTCTCTTATGAATTACGGATGGGTGAAAATTAAACATATTATTTCCAATATGATTCCCAACAGCATAGATTTTTTTATTTAGGGCAAGCGCCACACCTAATTCCGTAGAACTACCTGTTCCGCCTTTCTCATTAAGTAGTAAAACAAAAATATCACAACTCAATACAGCGTTAATATCCTCAATTGCATAATTTTTTGATCGTTCAGCAGTCTTTACATAATCATCAGAACCTACGTGATTGGTTCAGTCACCAGAAAGTTCATGCCACTTACTTAGAATAAGGTTGTTAATTTCTCTTATCTTCTCTTTGTCACTAAATCTCCCCGCAACGTAGAATTTCATATCTGAAGTATACCAAAAGTCCGAATTCACTAGTCTGTTGCAATAGTTTGATATAGAAGAGTAAAGCTAAGAGCCGAGTCCATGCTGGTTGAGTATGTTGGAAATTATTACAAGAAAGGATATGTATTGTTTAATGCTTATTCTTGATTTTACTTAAAGGTACTACTAAAACTTTATCTACCCTATTACCATCCATATCTATTACTTCAAAACGGAATGGCTCTAATTCAAAACTATCACCCACAATTGGTATTCTCCCTACTTTAGTCATTATCAATCCTCCAATAGAATGGAAATTATTAGACTTTTCACCAAGTATTTTTTTCATTTTAAAGTAATCTTTAAACTCATCAATGGTAACTAATCCATCTACCAGATAGGAGCCGTCTTCCCGTTTCACAATATCTTTTTCTTCTTCTTTTTCTGCTTTTGGTATCTCTCCTACGATTGCTTCAAGTATATCCTGCAGCCATACTAAACCTTGTATGCTACCATATTCATCAACTATCAGTGCCATGTGGACACCTGTTTTTTTAAACTGTTCCAGAACGTGCAAAGTGTCCGTACTTTCAGGAACAAAAAGCGGTTTAAGCAACATATCATTTAAATTTATTTTTCCTTCAACTAGAAAATTAGATAAAATGTCTTCTGTTCTGAGGATACCTATTACTTTATCTAAAGAACCACGACAGACGGGGTAATAAGAGTGAGTATCGGATACTATTTTATTTCGAATAGTCTTAAATGCATCATCAATGTCTATCCAGACAATATCAGTACGAGGCGTCATAAGTTTGTTAACTTTTTTATCAGCAACTTTAAATGTCCTCTCCAAAATATCCTTTTCGGCTAGTTTTAGTATGCCTATTCTTGCCCCTTCTTTTATAAGCGCTCTGATTTCTTCTTCGCTAATTGGCGCTTCTTTTAATCAGTAGATATACTTAAAAGAGTAACTAGAGGTGAAGAAAAATTAGATAAAAAATTCATGGGGCCCGCTATAAAGGATGCTACTTTTTCAGGATTACTTAAAGCCAATCGTTTAGGAACTAATTCTCCAATTACAAGCGTGAGATAAGTAATAACAACAACTACTATAGTAAATGCTAAAGCATTACTGTAAGGATTAAGAAAGGGTAAAACATCAAATTGTTTTGATAAAGATTCTGCGATTGTCGCTCCACCAAATACACCGGCAAAAATACCTATAGATGTAATGCCTATTTGTATTGTGGATAATAGACGATTAGGATTATTTGCCAAATCAAGAGCAATTTTCGCATTTTTATCTCCTTCATTTGCCTTGTGTTGAAGACGGCTTTTTCTTGCTGTAACTATAGCTATTTCAGCCATAGCAAAAATACCATTCAATACAATAAGTGACAGAATAAAAAGTATTTCCATAGGTGAAATTCCTTATCTTCAAGCTCTAAATATATTATAACAGAGAAAGGATGTAAGCGTTCCAACCGCGTATTAGCCTCTAGGTGGTTTTGATCATTGGGAAGCGAGTCCAAGTTGGTTGAATATGTTGGAAATTATTACTGCAATTTAAATTCCAGTTCAAGAACATCTCTTAATGGAATATTATTTTCTCCAATAAGAGGAATCTGAGGTTTTTTCTTCCGCGCTTCATCTATTGCATTAGGATAAACGGCAATTATTTGGAAACCTCTTTTTTGATAAAACCTTAGAGCATTAAGATTATCGTTAGTAGTTTCTATCAATATCCTAATAGCTCCTTTTTCTTTAGCAGTTCGTTTTAACTCATCCAATAGTATTGTGCCAACTCCCTTATTTTGTTTAAGACTGTTGAGGGAAATTATTTTACATTCGTTATTTTCTATAATGTAGGTTAAAAGCCCCAATTTTTCATCATTTTCTTCAATGATTATACCTGATAAGTCTTTAGGTCTATAAATTTTGTGATCAGCAATAATAAAATCAGATCCCCATTCTCTTATTGTTATATCATTAATCCATTCTTTATCATTTTCTGTTACCGATCTTACTTTTAATTTCATAGAAGCAATTTTATCAAGACAGATACGAAGTTCCAACCGTTCATTCCTCTTTAAGTAGTTTGGAGCGTTAGGACGTGTGTCCAGGCTGGTTGAATACGTTGGAACTTATTATACTCGGTTTAGTTATGTATAATTTTTTTA